>DATAZF010000360.1:0-44989 GCA_036272235.1 Bryobacteraceae bacterium
GGCTATGTCCTCCGCAAGATCATGCGCCGCGCCATGCGCAACGCCCGCCTGATCGGCAAGCAGGACCCCTACCTCTACGAGCTCACCGGCTTCGTCGCGGAGTTGATGCGCCCCGGCTATCCGGAGATGATGGAATCAGTCCAACGCGTAGCCCGCGTTGTGAAGGATGAAGAACACCGCTATGCCACGACTTTCCTCGTCGCGGAGAAAGTCTTCACTGACGAAATCTCGAAACTCGCCAACGGGACGGTTCCGGGCAGCGTTTCCTTCAAGCTTTACGACACCTTTGGACTCGCCCTCGACGAGCAGGAAGACATGGCCCGCGAGCGCGGCGTCATCATCGATCGCGAAGGCTTCGACGTTGAAATGCGCAGCCAGCGCGAGCGCGCCCGCGCCAGTTGGAAAGGCGGCCAGAAAGGCCACATTGCCCCCGCGTATCAACGCCTCCTCGAAGCTGGACGCACCAAATTTCTCGGCTATGACAAGCTCGACGCCGTCTCGACCGTGCGCGGCCTGCTGCTGAAGCAACAGCTCGTCGACGATCTCCCCGCCGCCAGCGAAGGTGAAATCGTCCTCGACCAAACTCCCTTCTACGCCGAGACCGGCGGCCAGGTTGGCGATCGCGGACAACTCTACAACGCCCACACCGGCGAAGTAGTCGCCGTTGTCGAAGACACACGGCCAGCCGTCCCCGGGCTCACCGTCCACAAGATCCGCACCCTCGCAGCCATCCGCATCGGCGATGAGCTCCGCGCCGAAGTCGGCGTGCCCGAGCGCTGGTCCACCATGCGCAACCACACCGCCACGCATCTCCTGCACGCTGCGCTCCGCACCGTCCTCGGACCTCACGTCAAACAGGCCGGCAGTGTTGTCGAACCGCCGCGCCTCCGCTTCGACTTCAGCCACTACGCCGCCCTCGACCCCGCGGAAATCGCCGAAGTCGAGCGCCTCGTCAACCAGCAGATCCTCCGCAACACACAGGTGACCACCAACGTGATGCCGATTGATCAGGCCATTTCAACAGGCGCGATGGCGCTCTTCGGCGAGAAGTATGGCGAGGAAGTCCGAGTAGTCTCGATCCCAGACTTCTCGAAAGAACTCTGCGGCGGCACCCACGTCACGCGCACCGGCGACATCGGCGTCTTCAAGATCGTCTCGGAAAGCAGCATCTCCGCCGGCGTCCGCCGCATCGAAGCAATTACAGGCGAGGGAGCGATGACGCAGTTCCAGGCGTCAAGCGACGCCCTCCACCGCATCGCCGGACTGCTCCGCGTCTCCGAGCCCGAACTCGTCGAGCACGTGGACCGCCTCCTCGCCGAAAAGCGTACGCACGAGCGCCAAATCGATCAACTCAAAACGAAGCTGGCCCAATCTGCCGGCCGCGACCTCGAATCTCAGGCCAAACGAAAGAACGGAGCGACTTACCTGATCACCCAGGTCGACGGCCTCGACCGCACCCAGATGCGCACCCTCGCCGACGCCCTCCGCAACAAATGGAAGAGCGCCGTAGTAGTCCTCGCCTCAACCGAAGACAGCAACGTATCGATAGTAGCGGCGGTAACGAAAGACCTCACCCAAAAACTCCAGGCCGGAAAACTTGTAAGCACCCTGGCACAAGCGGTAGGAGGCAAAGGCGGAGGACGCCCCGACATGGCCGAAGGCGGCGGCAAAGACCCCGCAGCCCTTCCTCAAGCCCTCACCACCCTGACCAGCGAGGTGGAGTCTAAGCTGTGACATCTTTGTTTATCTGTCTGACGGGCCCCTTTTATAGGGGCCTCAGCCTTTATCTGTGGCCCAAATGTCTTTGACCTTCGACGCCATCGTCATCGGCGCCGGACCCACCGGCCTCGCCTGCGCCCTCGAAATCAAGCGCCTCGGCCAATCCGTGCTCGTCATTGACAAAGGTTGTGTCGTCAACTCCCTCTATCACTACCCGACGCACATGACCTTCTTCACCACTCCCGAGCTTCTCGAGATCGGTGACATCCCGATGACCAGTATGTACGAGAAGCCCACCCGCACCGAGGCCCTCAAGTACTACCGCCGCGTCGCCGAACACTACAAACTCGACATCCATCAATACGAGCGCGTCGAATCCGTCGACGGCGAAGACGGCGCCTTCACCATTCCTACTACCGACCACCTCGGCGCGCAGCATTGTTACAAAGCGAAAAAGATAGTAATAGCCACGGGGTACTATGACGTTCCGAATCTCCTCAACGTTCCCGGTGAAGAGCTCCCGAAAGTCATCCACTATTACAAGGAGCCGCACCCGTATTACGACCACGACGTTCTCGTCGTCGGTGCGAAAAACTCAGCCGCCATCGCGGCGCTGGAACTTTATTGGACCGGCGCCCGTGTCACCCTGATACACCGCGGCCCGGCGATCCACAAGCACGTCAAGTATTGGATCAAGCCCAACATCGAGAACCGCATCAAAAACGGCGAGGTAAAAGCGTACTTCAACTCCTCGGTTACCGAAATCCTTCCAGCGTCCGTTCGAATCGCCACGCCGCAAGGCGATCTCGAAATCCCCAATGATTTTGTTTTCGCAATGGTCGGCTACAGCCCCGATCTTACCTTCCTGAACGCCAACGGAATCGTGCTGGAACCAGACACTTTGAGGCCGCGAACGCATCCGGAAACGCTCGAAAGCGACCGGAATGGTGTATTTCTCGCAGGCGTAATTGTGGCGGGAATGCACACTAATGAGATTTTTATAGAAAACGGCCGCTTTCACGGACGCCAGATCGCCGCTGCGATTGCCGCCCAGGTCTCCTAAGTAGAAGATCCCTTTCGGTCTGTACTAATCAGCACCAGGTCCCCCCTGGTTGGAAGTATTCGTGCTGTTATGCAACCGCGTGCTCGCGCACTGAATCTACGTAAGTGGAATCTGGGGGTTAAATGTTAAACCTGTTCAATTCGCTCTTTGGTTGTGCCCATAACCGGACAACCTTTCCTCTCACACCGTCTCGGAGGACGAAAATCTCGGACAATTCGCGCAAGGGCACTTATGTGGTCTGTCTCGATTGCGGCAAGGAGTTTGATTACAACTGGAAGGAAATGCGGATTGGCAGCCCGGTTGGAAAGCTCCCGATAGCGCAAGCCGAGCAGCGCGTCGCGCACTAAAATCGTCGGCAGTCACCGCGCCGGAAGAATTATTTTCGGCGCTGGCGCAGTGACTTATGCTCGGTTCACGGCTCAAGCACTTTCTTACTAAACCACAATAGCGGTGGGAGCGTTCGCTGCGACGAGATCGCAACGATGGAAATATACATCCAGCCGCCCATGCGCCGGATTTCAGTTTGTATAGCAGGCGACGCGGAGCTTGCCGAGAGGCTGGTTAAGCTCAAGCGTGGAAGGCCAGAATAGCGGTGCCCGTGGGCATCTGTCCACAGGCGCCGCTACTATAATTCCGCCCGGCCTTCGAATGCTTTTGGATGTTATTGAGCGCGGTTATTGTGCTTTTCCCGGTAAATCTGGTGGCTCATCTTGTTCTGCTGCCGATTCACCAGGCGCTTCTCACCGTTGGTCAATTTCCCGCCGTTCGCGTTCCGGTCGGCGCGGATTTCCTTGTTCACGTTGGATTCCTGCTTCTCGACCCGTGAGGTCTCACCGGCGGTCAGCTGACCGGACTTTACTCCTTGCGCGATCCGGTCCTGCTGGTTTTCTTTTCGGTCGTGGATCTTCTGGTCTGCCGGTAGCGAAACAGCGAGAAGGGTTGCGGCAACCGTTGCGAAAATAACTCTCTTCATGATCTTGTCTCCGTTCTCGACGCGCACAACGGGCCTTGGCCCCGTGCGTTTCCTCTAATTAACTTCCAACTACACCCGGTTAAATCAAACCAGCCGGACAAGTTGTGACATTAAGGAGACTTTAACGAGAGACAAAGTCATTGAGCGCACTTAGTATCTCTTTGCCGAACGACTGTGCTTTCTTCTCACCGATGCCGCTTACTTCCAGAAGATCTTCCATGTTGTAAGGTTCCTTGCGGCAAAGATCCGCCAGCGACACATCGTTGAGGATCATGAACGCCGGCACACCGCGCATCTTCGCGAAGCCGCGCCGCCATTCCCGCATGTGCTGCAGCAGCGCGGAGGCTGGCTCGTTCGAGGTCTTCATGCGCGCGTGCGGCATGGCTGAGACGCGCTTTTCCGAAGCCGCCATCCAGTCCAGTTCGGCCGCGCAGACGTCGCAGGCGTTGCAACGCTCCCACTTTGGCGTCTCGCCAAAATGCAGACAGATCTGCCGGTGCCTGCATTCGTCGCCTTCGGCGAACTTTCGAATCGCGTGATACGAGTCCCACGCGCGCTGCCGCTCCTGTGAATCCGTAATCTGCTGGTTGAACCAGGCGAGCAATCCAGCATCGCGCGTCTGCCAGAGGAGGACGCAATCCGCCGGCGCGCCATCCCTCCCTGCGCGTCCCGCTTCCTGGTAATACTGCTCGACCGACTTCGGCAGCGCCAGATGGATCACCGCACGCACCGAAGGCTTGTTGATGCCGAGCCCGAACGCGATGGTCCCCACGAGGACGCGCACCTCATCCGACATCCAGCGCTCCTGGTTGCGCGAGCGCTCGTCGCTTTCCATCCTGCCGTGATAAGGAATCGCCTCGATACCGTTCTTCCCGAGAAATTCCACGGTCTCGCCGACCCGCGCAATCGTGGGCGCGTAAATGATCACGGTGGAATCCGCGTAAGCCTCCATCGCGGAGAGCAGCAGCCGGCCCTGCGTCTTGCCGGTCGACATCTTCACGTGATAGTTCAGATTGGGCCGATGGAAACTCGCGATGTACTTATGCGGATCGCGCAGACTGAGCTGGCGCAGGATATCGTGGCGGACCTGTCTCGTCGCGCTGGCCGTAAACGCCGCGATCGGATGATCGGGAAATAATTCGCGCAGCCGCCGCAGTTGCCTGTACTCCGGACGGAACTCATGTCCCCACTCCGAGATGCAGTGCGCTTCGTCGATGGCGAAGAAAGCCAGCGGGACCCGCGCCAGGAAGTCGATGAAATCCTCGCGCAACAGCCGCTCCGGCGAAAGATAAAGCAGCCGGTAATCGCCTTTCACCGCGCGCCGCATGATGCTTTGCTGCTCTGGCCATGCGATCTGGCTGTTGAGCGCCGCCGCCGGGATGCCCATTTGCTCGAGGGCCGCCGCTTGATCCTGCATGAGCGAAATCAGCGGCGACACGACCACGGCCGTCCGCTCCGAAATGACCGCGGGCAACTGGTAACAGAGCGACTTGCCTCCGCCCGTCGGCATCACGACGCAGGTATCGTGGCCGCCGATCAGACTCGAGACGATACGTCCCTGCAATGGCCGGAACTCGTCGTAGCCCCAGTACTTCTTCAGGACAGAATGGAGATCAGGCTGCAATTTCCCCGAGAATGTTCCAGAATTCCGGAAACGAAACCGAAGCCGCCTCGGCGTTATCGATGGTCGATTCTCCGTCTCCCGCGAGCGCCGCGACCGCGAAGGCCATGGCGATCCGGTGATCGCCAAACGAATCGAAATCTGCCGCGCGAAACTTCTGCTTGCCCGGCACGCGCATGCCGTCGGGCATCACTTCCACCTCGATACCCATTCGCCGAAAGTTCTCGGCCACTGTCGCGATGCGGTCGGTTTCCTTGATGCGAAGCTCCTGCGCATCCCGAATTGCCAGACCTTCTTCGGACGCTGCCCCGAGCACAGCCAGCACGGGAATTTCGTCAATCAGCGCCGCCGTCAGTTCCTTATCGATAATTCCGCCACGAACCGGCGCATACCTCACTTCGACGTCGCCGATGAGCTCACCATTCACGGCCTCGATCCGCTGCACTCTTACGGGAGCGCCGATTGACAGCAGAAAATCGAGCAGCGACGATCGCGTCGGGTTCAGGCCGACGTTCTGAATCACCAGTTGCGAGCCCGGTACGAGCAGCCCGGCTACCAAAAAGAAGGCTGCCGACGACAGATCGCTCGGAACCACGACGTCCCGCCCAGTCAGTTTCGGGCGGCCTTCGAGTGTGATCACGCGCTGCTTTACCAGCAAATCCGCGCCGAATTCGCGCAGTGCGATCTCGCTGTGATCGCGCGATCGGATGGTCTCGCGCACGGTCGTCGTGCCCTCGGCGAACAATCCTCCAAACAGGACGCAGGTCTTCACCTGCGCGCTGGGTACGGGAAGCGAGTAATCGATCGGCCGCAGCGTCGCTCCGTGAATAACCAGGGGTGGAAACTGGTCCTCGCGGGCTTCGATGCGCGCCCCCATTTGCGCCAGTGGTTTCATGATGCGTGCCATCGGGCGCCGCGACAACGATTCGTCGCCAAAGATGCGCGTTGTAAATGGCTGTGCCGCCAAAAGCCCGGACATCATCCGGATTGTCGAGCCGGAATTGCCTGCATCGAGATCGCTCGCCGGCGCTTTCCAGCCATCAAGCCCGCGGCCCTCGATCGTTACCGTTGTGCCTTGTTCCGCCACCTCGATTCCGAGCGCGCGCACGCATCCGAGAGTCGAATGACAGTCCGCGCCGGTCGAATAATTGGTGATTTTCGAGGCGCCTTCTGCGAGCGAGGCGATCATGGCGTAGCGGTGGGAAATCGATTTGTCGCCGGGCAGTGTAACGACGCCGGTGAGACGCCCCGCGGGGCGAACAGTCTGTCGCATGAAGCTCCATTGTAGACTTGGAGCTTTGGAGAACTCACGCAAATCGGGCCGTGCGCTTTACCGGCGTGTGGCGCCCTTTGCGCGTCCGAAGTCGTTGGACGTACATGCTGCGCGTTTCCCGGATTCTGTAAAAGAACTACACTTGCGGTGTTTGGGAAAACGAAAGTGATGGAGCATAATATCTCTTGGCTGTTTTCCCCCTCGAAAAATAGACTTTAAATGTCACAGATCTTCAAACCGAGCACGAACTCACTGGCGCGCATGAGCATTGTCATCGGAGTGGTGGCATTGGCGGGGGTGTCCGGCGCGCTCTTTGAATTGATCGCGGATTCGAATTATGCTACGCGCCAGGGCGACGCGCGCGAACAGCCGATTCCGTTCAGCCATGCACATCACGTTGGGTCGATGGGCATTGACTGCCGGTACTGTCATACGTCGGTTGAGAATTCCGACTGGTCGGTGATTCCGCCGACCAAGACATGCATGAATTGCCATTCGCAGATATGGATCAACAGTCCGACTCTCGAGCCGGTTCGCGAGAGTTTCCGGACAAATCAATCGATCAAGTGGACCAAGGTATACGATCTTCCGGATTACGTTTATTTCAATCACAGCATCCATGTCAAGAAGGGTGTCGGCTGCGAGACCTGCCATGGCCGCGTCGATGAAATGCCGCTGACGTATCAGCAGCCTTCGCTCCAGATGCGCTGGTGTCTTGACTGCCATCGCAATCCGGAGCAATATCTCCGCCCCCGCGATCAAGTTACAACGATGGGCTACGTTCCATCCGAACCGCAGGCGGAGTTGGGCGCGCGTCTCGTCAAGGAATATCATGTCCAGAAACTCGATACCTGCTGGACCTGTCATCGATGAGCGTAGCGAAAATGAGCGTTGTCGAAGATTGTAAATGCCTGCAATGAGCGAAAACAGCGATTCTCTGAATTTAACGTCTATCCAGACGAAGCTTGAAAAAGCGAAGGGCGCCGGCTACTGGCGCAGCCTCGACGAACTGGCTTCGGTCGACGGCTTCAAGGACTTCCTGCACCGTGAATTTCCGCGTCAGGCGTCCGAATGGATCGACGACGAAGGCCGCCGTAATTTCCTCAAGATCATGGGCGCGTCGCTCGCCCTCGCCGGACTCTCCGCCTGCACGAAGCAGCCGACCGAGTTCATCATGCCTTACGTGGAAGCGCCCGAGCAGGCGATTCCTGGCAAACCGCTTTTCTATGCCACGGCTTTTCCGGTGGCCGGCGTTGCCAATCCAATCCTGGTTGAAGCCCACGAATTCCGGCCGACCAAGGTTGAAGGGAATCCGGAGCATCCCGCGAGTATGGGGTCGACGGATGTCCCAACGCAGGCATCCATCCTTGGCCTTTACGATCCGGACCGGCTGCAGACGGTCAACTTTATCGGTGAGGTTCGATCATATCCGTCCTTCCTGCAGAGCTTCATCGGAGCATTGGCGAAACAGCAAGCCAAAACGGGTTCGGGCATTCGCATTCTGACCGAGACGGTTACGTCGCCGACGCTCTACGCGCAGATGCAGGATGTGCTGAAGCTGTACCCCGGCGCGAAGTGGTATCAATGGGAGCCCACCGGCCACGGCCGCCGTATGGGAATGCAGCAGGCGTTCGGGCAGTTCCTCAATCCTGTTTATAAGTTCGATCAGGCCGAGGTCGTTCTGTCGATCGACGGAAACTTCCTCGGCAACGGACCGGGCGGCGTGCGCTATGCGCGCGACTTCGTTTCGAAGCGTACCCTGCGCGGCGAAAACAAAACGCAAAGCCGGTTCTACGCGGTCGAGACGACGCCGACTTCTACAGGCTGCAAGGCCGATCACCGTCAGGCGATCAAACCTTCGGAGGTCGCCGGTTTCGTTCGCGGCCTGGCTGCGACACTTGGCGGAGCGGGTGCCAGCGGTCCCCTGGCGACTACGAAGTTCTATTCGGCGCTGGTGAAAGATCTACAGGCGGCCAAAGGCAAGTCGATTGTGATCGCGGGCGAGGATCAGTCGCCGGAAGTCCACGCGGTCGTGCACTACATCAATCAGGTGCTTGGCAACAACGGGACGACGGTTACCTTCACGCAGCCCATTGAACCGAAACCCGCGGATCAATGGGCTGATTTGACCGCGCTGCTTGCGGATTTGCACTCCGGTCAGGTCGATCTGCTCCTGATCCTCGGCGGTAATCCCGTTTACTGCGCACCGCCCGAGTTGAACCTTCGTGGCGCGATCCAGATGGCGAAGATGCGCGTTCGCCTCGGAGATCACGAAGATGAGACTTCGGAAATCTGCCAATGGAATATTCCAGCGACTCATGCCTTTGAGGCATGGAGCGATGCTCCTGCTTATGACGGGACCGTTTCGATCATTCAACCATTAATCGCTCCGCTTTATGGGGGCAAGTCCGCGCACGAGTTGTTGTCCGCGTTCACGGAGACACCCGAAAAGTCCAGCTACGAGAGTGTGCGGGACTACTGGCGCGCGAAGCATACGGGCACCGATTTCGAGACGTGGTGGAAGCACTCGGTTCATGACGGATTCATCAAAGATTCGGCGCTGCCCGCGGTGAACGCAACCGCAAAGCTGGTAGCCCCGGCAGGTGGATCGGCCGCCGGCGGATCCGGCTACGAAATCTCGTTCCACAGCGATCCGTACATTCTCGACGGACGCTACGCGAATAATGCCTGGCTGCAGGAGATGCCACGTCCCGTGTCGCGTTTGACCTGGGATAACGCGGTCATCGTGAGCCAGAAGACGGCCGACGACCTGAAGGTAACCGACGAAGATCTGGTCGCCATCGATTACAACGGTCACACGGTCTGGGGCGCAATCTGGCGCATTCCCGGCCAGCCGGATGGTTCGGTTGCTTTGAGCATGGGCTACGGGCGCAAGCGTTCGGGACGCGCTGGGAACGGCGCGGGCTTCGATGTTTATCCTCTCCGCCCGGCGTCCAGCCCTTACTTCGGAACGGGCGCGATTGTACGCAAGCTTGGGGAGAAATTCCGGCTGGCAGCCGTGCAGCACCACTTCGCGATGGAAGGCCGAAAGCCGGTGCATGCGGGCACTCTCGACGAATTCAAGCAGGACCCTTACTTCTCCCAGAAGCAGAGCGAAACTCCTCCCAAGGGACTGACCATCTTCCCGGAGACGTGGAAGTACGAAGGCTACGCCTGGGGGATGGCTATCGACCTCACGGCATGCGTCGGGTGCAACACCTGCGTGGTGGCGTGCCAGTCGGAAAACAACATCGCGGTCGTGGGCAAGGAACAGGTGCTGAACACCCGCGAGATGCACTGGATCCGAATTGACCGCTATTACAAGGGCGAGCCGGATGAGCCCGATATGTACTTCCAGCCCGTGGCCTGCGTGCAGTGTGAAAACGCGCCGTGCGAGGTGGTTTGTCCGGTGGCGGCGACGGAAACGGACGCCGAAGGCCTGAACAACATGGTCTACAACCGCTGCGTGGGGACCCGCTACTGTTCGAACAACTGTCCTTACAAAGTGCGGCGCTTCAACTTCCTCTTGTTCAGCGATTGGGAGTCGGAAAGTGTAAAACTGCAGCGTAATCCCGACGTCACGGTACGAAGCCGCGGCGTCATGGAGAAGTGCTCTTACTGCGTGCAGCGCATCAATTACGCGAAGATCACGGCGGAAAAGGAAGATCGCAAGGTGCGCGATGGCGAGATCGTTCCCGCCTGCGCCGCTGCCTGCCCGTCGCAAGCCATTATGTTCGGAGATCTGAACGATCCGAAAAGCCGCGTTTCGGAATGGAAGCGGCACAGTCTGAACTATTCGCTGCTGGGCGAGTTGGATACGCGCCCGCGCACCACGTACCTGACGGAGATCCGCAACCCCAATCCGGAAGTGCAGAAATCGGAGAAGGATAGCTAACATGGCGCAACCGGTTGAGTTGCCAGATCGTATTGAAGTCGGGCCGGTAATCGACGAGGGCCATAGTCTCGGGTCGGTTTCCGACAAGATTGCCGGCATTGTTCTCAAGCGCAAAACCACCCTGGGGTGGATTCTCGGTTTTCTGGTTTCGTTCAGTTTATTGCAGGCCCTCATGGCTGCGGCGACGTGGCTGTTCGTCAAGGGCGTGGGCGTGTGGGGCATCAACATCCCGGTCGGCTGGGGCTTCGCCATCGTCAACTTCGTCTGGTGGATCGGTATCGGCCACGCAGGCACCCTGATTTCCGCCATCCTTTTGCTGCTGAACCAATCCTGGCGGAACGCCATCAACCGTTTCGCGGAAGCGATGACTCTGTTCGCGGTCATGTGCGCCGGCATGTTCCCGGTGCTGCACACGGGCCGTCCCTGGCTGGCTTACTGGTTGTTCCCGTATCCAAACACCATGGACCTGTGGCCGCAATTCCGCAGTCCGCTGGTCTGGGATGTGTTCGCGGTTTCGACTTATTTCACAATCTCGCTGGTGTTCTGGTACGTAGGGCTGATGCCGGATCTGGCCACGCTGCGCGACGGCGCGGTGCAGCGCTGGAAGCAGGTAATATACGGCTTCTTCTCGCTCGGCTGGCGCAACTCGGCGCGCCACTGGCAGCGCTACGAAAAGGCTTCACTGCTGCTGGCCGGGCTGGCGACACCGCTGGTGCTTTCGGTCCACACGGTGGTGAGCTTCGACTTTGCCGTGGCGATACTGCCGGGCTGGCACACCACAATCTTCCCGCCTTACTTCGTGGCGGGCGCCATTTACTCTGGCTTCGCCATGGTGCTCACCCTGATGATCCCCGCGCGGAGGTTCTACGGACTCGAAGACATCATCACTATCCGGCATCTGAACAACATGGCCAAGGTCACGCTGGCGACCGGCCTGATCGTCGGCTACGGGTACATCACGGAAGCGTTTTTCGGCTATTACAGCGCCGATATCTACGAAAAGTTCGAAACGCTGAATCGCATGGGCGGGCCCTACGCGCCGTTCTACTGGACGCTGGTCCTCTGCAACATCATCATGCCGCAGTTCCTGTGGTTCAAGCGCATCCGGACGAATCCGCTGGTTTTGTGGTTCTTCTCGATCGTAGTGAATATCGGGATGTGGCTCGAGCGCTTCGTCATCGTTGTGGTGAGCCTGCACCGCGACTTTCTGCCTTCGAGCTGGGGCATGTACTGGCCGACGATCTGGGACTGGGCGGTGCTGATCGGAACCATCGGGTTCTTCCTCACCGCGGTCTTCATCTTTGTCAGGATATTGCCGATGATTACGATCTTTGAGCTTCGCCTCCTGCTGCCGGGGGCGCAAGTGAAGAAGGAGCCGGTCGCGAGATGAGCGTGCACTCGGTCGACGTTCTGCACCCTTTGTACGGGCTGATGGCGGAGTTTGAAACCGCGGGCGAACTGGTGGCCGCGGCGCGGAGCACGCAGGAAGCCGGCTTCCGCAAATTCGACGCCTATTCGCCCTTTCCGATCCACGATCTCGATGACGCCATGGATCTGCACGACAACCGCGTTTCGCTGTTCACTCTGATCGGCGGCATGGTCGGGGCGGCGACCGGTTTCGGGCTGTGCAGCTGGGTGGAAGCCGTGGCGCTGCCGTTGAATATCGGCGGCCGGCCTTTCATCAGCGCTCCGATGTATATACCGATCACATTCGAGTTGACAGTGCTGTTCGGAGGGTTGACCGCCGCCATCAGCATGATCATCATGAACGGGCTGCCCCTGCCTTATCACCCGGTTTTCAACGTGGAGCGGTTTTCCAACGCCTCGCGAAACAAATTCTTTCTGTGCATCGAATCGGACGATCCGAAATTCGACAGGCTGGCGACGGCGGGTTTTCTGGAAAGCCTGGGTCCTGAAGAGATCGCGGAAGTGGCCCGATGAAGAATCGGTCCCAGCGGTGCATCGCGTTCGCCGCTCTCTTCGCCGCGAGTCTGCTCGCCGGTTGCGCGCGCCTCGACATGCAGGACCAGCCGAAGTACCGGCCGCAGCGCCCGAGCGACTTCTTTGCGGATGGACGCAGCGAGCGGCAGCCGGTCGAAGGCACCATCGCGCGCGGCGCCCTCCAGGACGACACGGCATTTTATGAAGGCAAAGACGCGGCGGGCAAAGACATAGAAGAATTTCCCATCGCTGTCAACAAAACAGTCATCGAACGCGGCCAGAACCGCTATGACATTTACTGTGCACCGTGCCACGGCCGTATCGGAAACGGTCTGGGAATGATCGTGAGGCGCGGCTTCAAACAGCCGCCCTCGTACCACATCGATCGTTTGCGCAATGCCCCCGTCGGCCACTTCTACGATGTGGTCTCGAACGGATACGGCGCCATGCTGAACTACGCGGCGCAGGTCCAGCCGCGCGATCGCTGGGCGATTATCGCTTACATCCGGGCGCTGCAGTACAGCGAGAACGCCAATATCAACGATTTGCCGGCGGAAGCCCGCGCCAGAGTTCCGGCCGCCGGAGCGGCGCCGCCGTCTGCACAAGCGAACGAGCCGATCGTGCCGGCCGATTCCGATTTCGAAGACTTTCCGGCGAAACCCGCGACTCCGTCCGGAGTTCCCGGGGCGCATGGGCCAGGGGCGGTGCCGGGGAAACAACCGGAACGATAATGACGACGACCGAAAAGAGTTACGCAACATCCCCGCAGCTGGCGGAGAAGCTGAAGAAATATCAGCTCATCGCGACATTCATCGGACTTATTTTCCTCGCGGCGACGGTGGCGGGCTATTTCATCGCGGGTCCGCAGCAGTTCCTGCGGTCGTACCTGATGGGCTTTTTCTTCTGGTTCGGGATGGGGATGGGCTGCCTCGTCCTTTTGATGATCCATTTTGTTGCGGGCGGAGCGTGGGGCATGATGATCCGGCGCACGCTTGAAGCGGGCACACGCACACTCTACGTCATGTGGCTGGGGTTTCTGCCGCTGCTGCTGATGGCTCCGCAGCTTTACGCCTGGGCGAACAAGGCGCACGCGGCCGACAAGATCGTTCAGGAAAAACATCTTTACCTGAACATGCCGTTCATGTGGCTCCGCTGGGTGTTCTACGGATTCGTATGGCTCGGTCTGACTTTTCTTCTCAATAAGTGGTCGAAGCTCGAGGACGAGACGAAGTCGATGAAGTGGTCGAGCAAGCTCGAGAAGCTGAGCGCACCCGGCATCGTGGCTTACTTCTATACGATCGCGCTCTGTGCGATCGATTATTTGATGTCGCTCGATGTGACATGGGCCTCGACGATTTACGGATTTCTGATTGCGGCCGGGCAGGCGATGTCCTCCATGGCGCTGGTCGTCGCGGTGCTGGTGCTGTGCGCGAAGTACGCGCCCATCGACGAGGCGCTCACGAAGAAGCATTTGCACGATCTGGGCAAGCTCATGCTGGCGCTGGTGATGTTCTGGGCCTACATGGCGTTCTCGCAATATCTGATCATCTACTCGGGTAACCTTCCCCAGGAGGTAACGTGGTATGTGCGGCGTCTGAATGGCGGCTGGGAGTGGGTCGGACTGGCGATTCTGCTTCTGCACTTCGCTCTTCCCTTTGCCCTGTTGCTGTCGCAGCAGTTCAAGAGGAACGCAGATACGCTCGCGAAGATCGCGATCTTCATCGTTTGCATTCGCGTCGTCGATGCGTTCTGGATGGTGGAGCCGACGTTTACCGACCTGAATCATCCGGCCTTCGCCATTTCGTGGCTGGATATCACCGCTCCGCTCGGGTTTGGCGGATTGTGGCTGGCGATGTTCTTCCGCACGCTTCCGACGCGGCCGTTGCTGCCGCTCGGAGCGCCGGATCTTCAAAAGGCTTTGAATCATGGCAGAGAGCACTAGAAATCCGCACGATAACAAAGCTCACGACCCCACTCATGGACACGGTCATGAGCACGAGGCAAATCCCGCCGTTTCGCATGAGCGGAGAGACGTCAACGTCTTTCAGATCTCGGCATTCGGCATTGGGCTGTTGCTGGGCTGCATCGTTGTCGTGTTTGCAATGTGGGCGATGTTCGATTTCCTGTTCAAACGCGAGGACGCGAAGAATGCAAGCAATCCCGCGGCCGCGATGATGAGCGAGCGTTCGAAGCTGCCGCCCGAGCCGCGGTTGCAGGCGCAGCCGAAGGTTGAGTTGAAGGATCTGAAGGCGGACGAAGACGCGATCCTGTCGAGCTATGGCTGGATCGATCCGAACAAAGGGATTGTGCGGATCCCGATCGAGCAGGCGATTGATATCGTGGCGCAAAAAGGTTTGCCCTCGAAACCCAGCCCCACGGGCATGGATAACGACGGCTATCGAATGATTCCGGAGGACTCGAGCAGCGGGAGGACGCGGGAAAAAATTTCGCAATGAACAAAGTGTTGTCCAATTCGGTTGTCTTGCATCTCTGTGTGGCGCTTTTGCTCGCAGGTGTAACTCTCTTCGCGCAGGATGTTGGTCCGACGCTGAACGGGCCGAGGAACGCGCCCGTGGGCGACCTTCTGAACATGAAGGGCGTCGACAGGCCCAGTGCGCTCACCGGCGTAACCATCGAGCAGCGGTTGAATTCGCAGCTTCCTCTCGATGCCACGTTCAAAGATGAGTACGGTGCGACTGTCCAGTTGGGTAAGTATTTCGGCAAAGGGCGCCCGGTAGTGCTCGCGCTCGTGTATTACGAGTGCCCGATGCTCTGCACGCAGATCCTGAATGGAATGGTGCGGGCCGCGAAGGTACTGACCTTTACGCCGGGCAAGGATTACGATGTCGTCGCCATCAGCTTCGACGCGCGCGAGGGCCCAAAACAGGCGCTGTTGAAAAAGGCCGTCTACATGAAGGACTACGGGCATCCCGAGACCGCCAACGGGTGGCATTTTCTGACCGGCGATCCGGACTCGATCAAGCGCGTCACCGACGCGGTCGGATTCCGGTACAAGTGGGACGTTTACACCGCGACGTTTGCGCATGCGAGCGCGATTTACGTCCTGACGCCGGAAGGCAAGCTTTCGAAGTATTTTTACGGGATCGAGTATTCGCCGAAGGAAATGCGTCTCGGGCTGGTGGAGGCTTCCGAACACAAGATCGGAAACGCAGTGGATCAGGTGCTGCTCTTCTGCTACCACTTCGATCCGACTTCGGGAAAGTATACGTTTGCGGCGATGGCGATCCTGCGCGCGGCGGGAGCGGCGACGGTGTTGATGCTGGGGGGATTCGTGTTTATTATGCTGCGACGCGACAGCAGGCAGAAAGGGAATCGAGCCGCTTAACCAATTATGGAGCCAAAGAGTTTCCAGCTTTTTCCGGAAGCGGCGTCGTCCATCGCCGGCCAGGTAGACGGGCTGTATGCATACCTCGTGCTGATCAGCGCGTTTTTCTCGCTGCTGATTGCATTCCTGGTCGTCTTCTTCGCGGTGAAGTACCGGCGCAGGAACGACGAGATCCCGAGGCCGGTGGACGAGCACAGCATCGGAGGCATGGTCCTCGAAATCGTCTGGTCGGTGATTCCGCTGGGCCTCTCGATGGTCATGTTCGCATGGGGCGCGAGTATCTTTTTCACCGAGTCGCGGCCGCCGGCGGACGCGATGGAGATTTTCGTGACGGGCAAACAGTGGATGTGGAAGATCCAGCACAACGAGGGCGCTCGGGAAATCAACGAGCTGCATGTGCCGGTCAACCGGGATATCCGATTGACGCTGACTTCCGAAGATGTGATCCACGATTTCTCGGTGCCCGCGTTTCGTACCAAAACGGATGTGCTGCCGGGCCGATACACTACTGAGTGGTTCCGGCCGACGAAGGTGGGCCAGTACCACCTCTTCTGCGCCGAGTACTGCGGGACGAAGCATTCCGGCATGATCGGGACCGTCTACGTGATGAACGAGGCGGACTACAATACCTGGCTCGGAGTGGGCAGCGGCGAAGGTTCGATGGCGGAACAGGGTCAATCGTTGTTCAACCAGCTCGGCTGCGCGACGTGTCACGCGAGCGCCATCAACAAAGGTAACGGACGCTGCCCGAACCTGAACGGCCTGTTCGGGACCACGGTCGAGCTGAAGGATGGGTCGAAGACCCGGTTCGACGAGTCGTATATCCGCGAATCGGTTCTCTATCCGCAGTCGAAGATCGTGGCTGGATACGACGACATCATGCCGACGTTCAAAGGTCTGGTGACGGAAGATGGATTATTGAAGCTGGTCGAATACGTGAAGTCTCTCGGGCCGGCGAATGGAACGCAAACTTCGGCGACGCCGGCTGCCGTGGAAACCAGCGCAAGTCAGCCCAAAACGCCCGCGCAGGACAGGACCAGTCCGCAGGCGAATTCGCGGCCAGGGAACCGGTAAGTTGCAAGGGAAATCTGTATGATTACGGCGACACCCCAGGAAAGACCGAAAAAGAATTACATCAACGCGACGGAAGGGCTGAAGAGCTGGCTGCTGACGCACGATCACAAGCGAATTGCGATCCTCTACCTGCTCGGCGTCACGTTCTTCTTCGCTCTCGGCGGCTTGTTCGCGGTGCTGATCCGTCTGGAACTGGCCACGCCGGCCGGCGATCTGGTGGACTCGAACACTTACAACAAGTTCTTCACCATGCACGGGATCATCATGGTGTTCCTGTTCCTGATCCCATCGATTCCGGCGGTGATGGGGAATTTCCTGATCCCGCTGATGATCGGCGCGAAGGATGTGGCGTTCCCCAGGCTGAACCTTCTGAGCTGGTATATCTACATGATCGGTGGGTGTTTCATCATCACCGTTCTGTTCCTCGGCGGAGTGGACACAGGCTGGACGTTTTACACGCCCTTCAGTTCTTCCTACTCGAACGGGTATGTCATTGCGTCGGGGCTCGGTATTTTTATTGCCGGGTTCTCATCGATCCTTACAGGACTGAACTTCATCGTGACGATTCACCGGATGCGTGCGCCGGGCCTGACCTGGTTCCGGCTGCCGCTCTTCATCTGGGCACATTATGCAACCAGCATGATTCAGGTGCTGGGAACTCCGGTAATTGCCGTGACGCTGTTCCTGCTGGTGCTCGAGCGCGGGCTGCACATCGGATTCTTCGACCCGGCTTACGGCGGAGATCCGGTGCTCTTCCAGCATATGTTCTGGTTCTACTCGCATCCGGCGGTTTACATCATGATTTTGCCGTCGATGGGAGTGGTAACGGAAATCATCACGACCTTCAGCTCGAAGAAGCCGTTCGGATATACGTTCATCGCGTTTTCGAGCGTGGCGATCGCGGTCTTCGGCTTCATCGTGTGGGGTCATCACCTGTTCGTCAGCGGCCAGTCGGTTTACGCCGGAATGGTGTTCTCGATCCTGAGCTATGTGGTGGCGATTCCTTCCGCCATTAAAGTTTTCAACTGGACGGCCACCATGTACAAAGGCTCGGTGCGGGTGACGACGCCGATGCTCTATGCGCTGGGGTTCATCGGACTGTTCACGATCGGCGGTCTGACGGGGCTGTTCCTGGCGTCACTCGGCATGGACGTCCACCTGACCGATACCTACTTTGTGATCGCGCATTTCCATTACGTAATGGTAGGCGGGGCGATCATGGGCTTCCTCGGAGGCATTCATTACTGGTGGCCCAAGATCTTCGGAAGAATGTACAACGAAGGCTGGTCGAAGATTTCGGCGATCATCGTTTTCATCGGCTTCAATCTGACATTCTTTCCGCAGTTCCTGCTTGGCTACATGGGGATGCCGCGACGCTACCACGCTTATCCTCCTGAGTTCCAGGTGCTGAACGTGCTGTCTTCGGCGGGCGCGTCAATTCTGGGGATCGGGTATCTGATTCCGTTCTGCTATCTGCTCTGGTCGCTGAAGTATGGTCCGATAGCGCCTCCCAATCCGTGGGGCGCGACCACGCTCGAATGGCAGACCTCGTCGCCGCCGCCGACGGAGAACTTCGAGGTCACGCCGGTGGTGACACAGGAAGCGTACACGTATTCGACAGAGGAGGTTGTTCACGTTGGCTAGTCAAGCGGCAGATCCTCACGCAATCGCTCCCGGGGCAACGCCTCTTCAGCATCATTTCGAGAGTGCGGACCATCAGAAGGATGCCTCGACGATCGGGATGTGGGTATTCCTGGTCACCGAAGTCATGTTCTTCGGTGGGATGTTCCTCGCTTATTTCGTTTACCGGCAGGCTTATCCCACAGCCTTTGCGTCGGCGAGCAACAAGACAAGCCTCCTCATCGGCGCGGCAAACACGACCGTACTGATCTGCAGCAGCCTGACGATGGCTCTCGCGGTGCACTTCGCGGCCATCGGGAAGAAGACGCTCATCGTTCTCTTCCTGATCCTGACACTGCTGCTGGGCGGTACGTTTTTGAGCGTCAAGGCGTACGAGTACCACGACAAATGGGTGCATCACGAAGTGCCGGGACATAACTTCGACTGCGAAGGCTGCACCGACGCCGGGCACACACCATTATTTTTCGCCTTGTATTTCGGGATGACCGGTCTGCACGCGCTGCACATGATCGTCGGAGTGGGGATTATCCTGTTCCTGATCGTGCAGGCGAACAAGGGGGCGTACGGGCCCGCGTGGCATACCCCGGTCGAGTTATTCGGGCTCTACTGGCACTTTGTCGACATCATCTGGATCTTCCTCTTCCCATTGCTGTATCTGATCGACCGGTCGGCGGTTCCCAAATAGGATGAAAGGCTGAAACAGATGGCGTCTCACACATCTCAAACCGACATCAGCTCACACGGCGGCGAGCACCATATCGTACCGAAGAGGATTTACTTCGCGGTCTTCTTCGCGCTCGTTGTCCTCACGTGGGTAACGACCTTTATCTCGACGGTGGATCTGGGCCGATGGAACATTTTCGTGGCGCTGGCGATCGCGATCTGTAAAGCCTCGCTCGTCGTGTTGTTCTTCATGCACATCTGGTACAGCACGCGTCTGACGAAGATGATCGTCATGGCCAGTATATTCTGGCTGTTTCTGCTGCTGTTTATCACCATGGCCGATATCTGGACGCGCGGCTGGATGGGTGTCCCGGGCCGTTAAGGCCTTTTCCAACAGGCACGCCCATAGCAGAGCGGCCGGCCACAGCCGCACCCATGCCGCACCCCCTGCTTGAGAGCAGGGCGGCGGCAAAAGGCCTCAAACAACTTCTTAACCCGCCGATAAGAACCTCAGGCAGGAAGAGTATGGCTCAATTTTCGGTTGCGGCCGCCCAGTCGCCGGGGTTTGCGGCTGCAGTTGCGGCAACAGCGGGTCCGGCTTCGCCGGATGCTGTAAGCGCGCCTCCCACAAAGGAGGAGCGAGCATTCAATAGATCGGTTTCGGCGGCGGTCCAGACATTGAACGATGTCGGCTACGCGGGGGCAGGGCGAGAAGTGACGTTTTCACTGGATCAGGCGACGCATCGTCCGGTAATCAAGGTGGTCGAGACGTCTACCAACGAAGTGCTGCAACAGTGGCCGACGGAATACGTGCTCCAGCTTGCGGCGGAAAACCAAAAGTCAGTGCGAGATTCAGGATGAATCCCTATTTCGAACAGACGATTCTTAATGCAGATCCGGTCGAACTGACGCGGATCGTCTATCAGAGGTGTATGTCGAGCGTGCGCGATGCTCGCGAGCATCTGCGGAACCGGAAAATCGCGGAGCGTTCGGCGGCCATCATGCGGGCTTATGCGGCTCTCAACGAGTTGCTCGTTGCGTTGCGCCCCGACACGGCGCCACAGCTGGCCGGACGGCTTCAGGCGCTGTACCTCTACATGCAGCGGCGGCTCCTCGAGGCGAATCTCGAGCAAGCGGATTCTCCGCTCGCCGAAGTGCTTGGATTGCTGGCCACCCTGGCGGATGCATGGGCAGGTGTAGCGGAAGAACTGCGGGCCGCACCAGATCCGGCAAATGGACCTCCGCCGGACTCGCTATCGCGTCCATACCAGGATACGGCGCGGCTGGCGCTTCAGGACTGATCGCGTTCCAGCATCGATATCATTTCCAGAGCACTTCCACAACTAACCTGGACTCTGCGCGCTTTGTTTCACCAGGCCCGCCGGCTTGGCCAAAGGCGCAGCCTGAAAGGCGACGTTATTCCCGGCTGACTGGCCCTCTCCATAGGGGCCTCAGCGACAAGACTGGCTCCATGCTGCTTCGTATCTGGTCAAGACCGCCAGCGCTCTACGATTGCCAAGGGCATTAATTAAGGCGTCGGCGCGTCTGCGTTGGCAGCGTTGTCTGCTTCAGCGCTTTTCGCCGCCAGGCCGGAGGCGATGATGCGCGCGAGACCCAGCCCTCCTCCATTCGCGAGAGCTTTGGCCAACTGGTCTTCGCCGAAGCCAAAGGCGGCTGCGCTGGCATCGTCGTCACCGGTCCCGAGCCATCCCGATTCTTCCTCCCGGACCGAATGAAGCATTTGCCCAATCAGAAGCGCTTCGAAATCGCGCGCGGCGCCCGCGGTCTTCTGAGGCTGCCGGATGGATGGATCGGGCCAATCGATCAAGGCGGGAATCTGGCTTAGCGGTTTCACTTCAGATCACCTCAAGTTCGGCGTCGAGGGCTCCGGCGGCGCGAAGGTTCTGCAGAATGGCGATGATGTCGCGGGCGGAAGATCCAATTGCCGTCAACCCTCGAACCAGCTCATCGACAGTGGCGCCCTGCTTCAGCACGACGTTTTTGGCAGGTTCATCCTTCGCCTTCACGGTTACGTCGGGGACCACCTCGGTCTTGCCCTGCGACAAAGGGCCAGGCTGCGAGACCTCCAGCCGGGTTTGAATTTCAACCGACAGGTTGCCGTGCAGGATGGCGACGGGCGCGATCCGGACATCCTTCCCCATAACGATCGTGCCGGTGCGTTCGTTGACCACGATCTTCGCGGGTGTGTCCACTTCGACGCGCAGATCGCCCAGAGCGGCGATGAATTCGGCCATGCGCGGCCGCCAGAGAGACGGTGTATCGACGTCGACCAGGGCTGAATTTTCCGCCTGAGCGACGGGCTTGCCCGTTGCGGATTCCGCGCCGAACTGCTTGTTGATGACATCGGCGATGTGGACGGCAGTAGCGAAATCCCCATTGCGCAACTGGAGGCGAACATGGGCCGTCGGTTCGACAGAAGGAGCTACGCGCTCAACGCTGGCGCCGTTCGGTACGCGGCCGACTGTGGGGTGGTTCACGGTCTGGACGTTACCGCCGCGGCCGGCAACGAAGCCTCCGGTGACGACAGGTCCCTGAGCGACGGCGAAGATTTGTCCGTTCGCGGCGTGAAGTGACGTCATCAGAAGCAGACCGCCCTGCAGATTCGTGGCGTCGCCGATCGCGGCCGCCGTGACGTCGACTTTGGTGCCCGGTTGAGCGAACGCTGGAAGGGTCGCGGTCACCATTACGCTTGCAGTGTTGGCGACCTTGATCGTCGTGGGGTTTACGGTCACGCCCATACGCTGAAGCATGTTAGCCAGGCTCTGGGTGCCGAAGATGGTCTGGACCTTGTCGCCGGTCTTGTTCAGGCCGACGACGATTCCATAGCCGACGAGCTGATTTTCACGCACACCTTCGACGGAGATCAGGTCTTTGAGCCGGGACTCGGCTCGCACGCCGGGGGAAAGCGCGAAAAAGAGTGCAAAGATGGCGGTCGAATGGGGCATGGCTAAAAGGGGAGAAGTCCGAGGATCAGGCGGTAAAGGAAGTTCGGGCGGCGGATGGCGTCGCCGACGATTCCCTTGCCGTTGACGCGGATCTCCATATCCGCAATCTGCGTGGAGCCAACCGTGTTGTTCGTGGTGATGTCGTCGGTCCGAATGATGCCACGCACCGTGATGGCCTGCTGCTCGGAGTTCACTTGAAGATCCTTGGCGCCTTCGATGTAGAGGAGGCCGCCGGGCAACACCTTGACGACGCGGGCAGTGAGGACGGCGTTGAGAGTTGCAGCGCGCGTGGTGGTGCCGGTCCCATTGAGTTTCTGATCGCCGGACTGGTTGAGCAGGTTCGAAAGCGCACTGGTAGCGGCCTTGGGTCCGGCGAGAGAGGTGATGGAGGCGTTGGCGCTCGACGCGCGTTCCGTGGTGCTGGCGCCGCTCGCGGCCGCGTTGATGGTTTCGGTCACAAGAATGGTGACGACGTCATTTACCTGGCTGGCGCGGAGGTCGCGAGCCATATCGTTCAACCGGGCGGCGGGCGACCAGAGTGCGCCGGGCAATGCTCCCGCGGTCGCGTCATCGGGGATGGCGGACGCGCTTTTAAGGTAACGGTCCAGCGTCGAAGGCTCCGGCACTTTCGCCTTCTTCTTCGGATTGGGGGTCGCCCCGATTGCGCAGGAACACGCCAACAGCAAAGCTACCGGGATACGCTTCATTGGCCAAACCTCCCGGCGATGACGAGGAGTGCTGTCGAACCTGCTTCGAGTCTGGCTTTGAAGGTTTTCCCGCTCGCGGGATTTCGCAAGGCCACTATCTCTCCATCGCACGCGGAAGCCTCGGCCACAGCCTCGAAAAGAAGACGGGCGCGCCCGCTCTCGACTTCGACCGTGACGGGATCGCCTTTGCGGACCGTCGGAGCATCCGCAAGGATTGCGAGCGGAATTGCCGACCCGGCCTTTACGGCCCGGCGGGGCAGCCGTCCCTGAACTTCTGCGATGCGAGTCGCGGCTTTATCATGTTCGAGCGGGCCGGTTCTGGCCTCGACTCGCAACGAACCGGCCTCGATCGGAACGCCTTGGGGGAGATCCTTATCGGGAACAACCGCGAGGAATGGCACGGAAATTTCGACGCGCGCCCAAAAGGTCAGACGGCGCGTCTCCGCGTATGTCACAGTGCCGCGCCAGAGTTGTACGCCGTGATTCAGCGGACCTGGCGTCTCCAAACCCGCGAGCGGAAATTCAAGAACGCCGGCCGGCACATCGAAGCCGGCCATTTCCACAATTCGAAGAGTGGCGTTCGCCGGGAGCGCGCGGCGCATTGCTACCGCGACCTCGGCTTCCGACGGATGAATCATCGGCAACTCGAAGCAGATGTCGTCGAAGTTCCTGACGGGAATTCCATTGGCGCGGGCGATGCGCTGCAGTTCGGAAGAGGCGAAGGTTCGCCTGGTTCCGGGCGCCGGCGCGAAGCCGATGGTCAGGCTTGCCGGAAGAACGGAGAAACGAGGGTCGGCAAGCGCGAAATCGCGCCCCAGGATTCGGTTCCCGGTGACCGGCAGGCAGGCGGCATCGATCAACGCTGCTGTCGGGATTGCGCCGGCGATGGCCATCAATGCTGTCAGACTCCTCAAACGCCTCAGAGAGCGCAGAAACCTGGGCATGGAGCTCAACGGGTGAGATTGTTGACTTGTGAATACATGTCGTCGGCGGCTTTCACGACCTTCGAATTCGCCTCGTAAGCGCGCTGGCTGCTGATCAGGTTGATAAATTCGTCGACAACGCTGACGTTCGATTGCTCAACGTAGCCCTGCAGGATCGTCCCGAGACCGTCGGTGCCTCCGGGGGGCCCGATGAGAGCCGCTCCGGAGGCATCGGTGGGAGAGTAGAGGGCCTGGCCGAGGGAGTCGAGTCCGGCCGGGTTCTGGAAGTTAGCCAGTGTGATCTGACCGCCGGTTTGGGCTGCGGTCTGGCCTGGAAGCGTATAGCTGACGGTGCCGTCGGCTGCAATGGTGACCGCCTGGGCGGCTGGCGGAAGGGTGATCTGCGGCTGCAGAAGATCGCCGTTGGCAGTTACGAGATTGCCGGTTGCATCCAGATGGAACGAGCCGGCGCGCGTATAGGCGATTTCTCCATTCGCCTGCGTGATCTGAAAGAAGCCGCGACCCTGAATGACCATATCCAGAGGATTGCCCGTGTTTGAGAAGTCACCCTGCTGGAGGATGATTTCGTTGGAGACGGCGCGCACGCCGAGCCCGAGCTGGAGGCCGGTGGGAACGACAGTGGTGGCGCCGGCTTGCGAGCCGGGCTGGATGGTGGTCTGGTACATCAGGTCCTGAAATTGCGCGCGGCGGGATTTGTATCCGACGGTGTTCGAATTGGCCAGGTTGTTGGCGATGTTGTCGATGTTCAGCTGCTGGGCGTTCATGCCGCTGGCGGCGCTGTAGAGAGCTCGGATCATTTATCGGTTTCTCCTGTTGTTTGAAAGTTGGGTAATAAGAACGCTCAGGTCGCTACGCGGGCCACTTCTTCAATCGCCTTGCGGTTCAGCTCATTCCCGATGTTCATGGCCTTTTGCAGCATTTCGAACTGCCGCATGATGGCGACCAGACGAACGGCGGACTCCGCGGCGCCCACGTTCGATTGCTCGACCTTCCCCTGCAGTACAGTCCCCGTGGCCGGTTTCGCCGTTGCGCCATCGAGAGGAATGAAGTAGTTCGCGCCGGCTTTGTCGAGAGCGCCGGGAGTGAACGACGAAATATCGAAGCGCCCGACAGATGCACCGGATTGCTGAACCGTACCGTCCGGAAAAACGTCAACCGGAAGACCTGGCGTGAGTTGTATTCCTCCGCCGCCCTGTGCGCGCACCGGGCTTCCATCGGCGGCGGTGAGAACACCGTTCGCGCTCACACGGAATTTGCCGTTGCGTGTGTAGCGAAGGCCTCCCTGCGTATCGACCGCGAACAGGCCATCGCCTTCGATTGCGAAGTCGAGAGGGTTCGCGGTATTGAGGATAGTGCCCTGGGTCAGATCTGTCCAGTGAGTTTCTATAAGAGGAAGTGTGGAGATGTCTCCGGTCTGCGGATCGCTCGACGCGTCGTCGCCTGTATAGATACTGAAGAACTCGCGGTCGGCTTTGAAGCCGCCGGTTTCTACGTTGGCGAGGTTGTTGGCAAGCATTTCGAGAGATTCCATGCGGGCCCGCATACCGCTTGCCGCGGCGGTTGAGATACCGTCCATAGTTTTTCCGGGACCGGTTAATGCAGCCGGTGGGCCTAATCGAAGAAATTCGATAAAGCCCTCTAAATCATGCGGAGGCGGCCGATAAGCTCGATGAGCCGATGAATCGAAACGCCAAAATTTTGGCGTTTTCCGACAGAGCGGCAAAATGCTGGCTGCTGCCGCGCGGCGTAAGCGTTTGATTCGTTGAGCGCGCCGGTTTGGCTCGGCACCTGCTTTTGACGCCGCGTGATTTTGCCGGTCGTATTTGCGCCGCAACTTGCCGCAGCCCAGTCAGGCGTGCCTGCTGCCGGCGAAACCGGTAATGTCACCGGCTCGGCGGCGAGCGATTCCGGCGTCGATCCGGTCACGGTTTTCAAACATCTGGTGGCGCAGATCGTAGCCGACTCGGAAGGCTCAGACCCTTCCAGCAACGCATTGCCCGCTGCAGTGGGCGCTCCGACTCGCGCGGCGACAGGGTTCCGGATTCCAGCGGGGTGGGGCGCCACTCAGCCTGGAACCTCGCAGGATCCGACACTTCCGGCGCCCGTCAAATCATGGCGGCTGGGCGAAGGCACAGATACGAACACCACACTTCCCCGGCCCCGGACAGGCCGGGACAATTCAGCAGCCACAGCAGCTTCGAAGCAGGATAACAAGGCGCCGCTGCCGGTTATAGCTTTTGTGCCCGCGCTCCTTCCAATCCAGGTCACGCGCAATCTACCGACGCCCGTGGAAGCCCCGCCGGCGCCTGCCCCTGCTGTTTCGGCGAGCGACGCGTCTGCAGTGGCGGTACAGCCGACGCCGCTTCTGGAAGTGAGAATCCACCTGAATCCGCTCGCACAACCGGCCGCACCCGTCGTGCAGGGCGCGGCGGCGATACCGCAACCGGCGGCCCGTACGGCCGCGTCGAGTCCCGCCGTTTCGAATACCGCGACTTTGAAACCTCCCGGAGAGGTCGCAGCCGAATTACCTGCCATTCAGCCCGCGATGGGTAAGCAGTCAACTCGCGATGATCTTCCCGGGCGGCAGCAGAATGAGGACCGCGGGACAGCCGATCCGCGAACCGATCAGCCGCAGCCTGAGAGTCAGCCCGCAGTCGAAACGCAGCCGCGCGTTGCCGGTATTGCGGCGCCCCATCCGAGAGTCGAGACCAGTGCTCCAGCGCTTTCGCCGCCCGCCCATGGCGCGATTGTTTCGGAGCCGGCCGCGGCGTCTTCGCCGTCTTCGCCGTCCTCGACTCCGACACCCGCGCCCTCGCTGCCCGCGGTCCGCGAAGCCAAAGCAGAGTCTTCGCCCGCGAGCGGTCCGTTGATGCAGGAGCCACTGCATCCCGAGCCGAAGAGTCAGGCGCCGATGCGGACGCTTGCGCTCGAATTCACCCCGGATGGCGCGGGGGATGTCAAGGTACGTCTATCCGAACGCGCGGGCGACGTCCATATTTCTTTGCACGGAACTGACCCCGTACTGGCCGGTCGGGTGCGCGAGGGAGTGAACGACCTGGTCGGATCTCTGTCGCGTGCAGGATACGATGCCGAAGCCTGGAGTCCAAATGGGCAAGGCGGACAGAGTCAGAGGCGGCAAGCCGACGACGAGAAGCCTTTGCGCCACCGATCGGAAACCGCGGGCGCGGAAGAATTCAGCGGTATGGTGCACCAACCAATTGAGGAGATCGTATGAGTCCAATGAATCCGACGTCGCCCAACGCAAGTCCGGCTCCGGCGGCAGCCACATCGACACCGGCCGATCCGCTGGGCAATGAAAGCACATTTCTCAAGCTGCTGGTATCGCAGCTTCAAAATCAGGATCCGCTGAATCCGACGGACAGCACGCAGTTCGTCTCGCAGCTGACTTCTTACAGCCAGCTCGAACAGTTGATCAACATCGACCAGAACACCACACCGGTTACGACACCAGGTACGACGCCAGGTACGACGCCGGCGACCGGCACGACATAGCCCACGGCTTCGCAGTCAACAGCGCCGGCCATATAAATCGAGAGAGGACACTACTTATGGGAGCAGCCTTTTCAAACGCGCTTTCCGGATTAACTGCCAACGCTCTGGCGATCGACGTCGTCAGCGGCAATCTGGCAAACCAAAATACATTCGGCTACAAGGCCAACGAAGTCTCGTTCGAGGATCTCGTCACCGAAAGCCTCGCAGCGCCGAACGGTTCAAACCTGGTCGGAGGATCTGCGATCCCGATCTCGAACCGGTCTTTTTCCCAGGGCTCCGTCACCTCGACCGGGCAGCCGTACGATGCGGCGATCCAGGGAAACGGCTTCTTCGTTCTGAAAACCACCACCGGCCAGCAGGCCTTCACACGCGCCGGCAACTTTACCGTCGATTCGACGGGGCACCTGCTCACACAGAACGGCGACAGCGTGGAGGGCTGGAACGCTGTCAATGGCGTTCTCAATACCAATGCGAATACGACGGATATCGTGCTTCCGGTGGCAGGGCTTCGCCAGCCGAGCGCCACGACTGCGTTCAGCCTTAATTTGAATCTGAACGCGAACGCGGCCGTCGGGTCAGCGGATGGTTCGTTCAGCTCCCCCATGCAGGTCGTCGACTCCGAGGGCACGACGCACGTGTTGACGGTCAATTACACGAAGTCCACAGCGGGCAGCTGGGACTACACCATCAGCATGCCGCCCGGGGACCTGAACAATCCGGGCAACCCGCCGGGCGCGCTGGCTTCGGGCACGCTGACTTTCGATTCCAACGGACATCTTGCTTCGCCAGCCGTCGGCGCGGGCGCGATCCCTGTGACCATTTCGAGCCTTAGCGACGGCGCGGCCGACATGAACCTCACGTGGAATGCTTACGACTCGACGGGCACAGCACAAATTACGCAATTCGATCAGGCTTCGGCGAATCTTGGGAGCAGTCAGGACGGCGTGCTGGCCGGCCAGTTGACCGGAATTTCGATCGGCACGAACGGTCAGCTCACGGCCACCTATTCAAACGGCGATAATATCGCGGTCGCGCAGCTTGCGGTTGGATCGGTGCTGAATCCGGGCTCGATGGCGGATCTCGGGGACAACAACTTCGGGGTGACTTCGGCAACAGCGGTGCCCTCGATCGGAGTGCCTGGCACGGGATCGCGCGGGGGGATCACCGGCGGCGCGATCGAATCTTCAACGGTCGACATTGCGAAGGAATTTACGAACCTGCTGGTATATGAACGCGGGTATCAGGCGAATTCGAAGGTCGTAACCACGGAAGACCAGGTGGTGCAAACGACGCTCGCTCTGATCACTCCGTAGCCGGCACGGACCCGCATGACGGCGCAGGAAGAGGTCGCGCATATCGGCAATGTGGCGATCGAGATAGAAGTGCAGCTCGACAGCCGGTGGATGAAGCTGTCGGAGATTCTGGCGCTGGAGGAAGGCAGCATCATCGAGATGAACCGGTCGGCGGGAGAAAACATCGACATCTTCATCGGCAAAAAGCTGGCCGCGTTTGGAGAAATCGTGATTATCGAAAGCACGATGGGGGTCCGGATTACGGACTTCAATCTGGAGCGGTAGCATCGCCGCGCCGGCAACCATGGATTCCATTCAACCATTTGCGGCGATTGTGCTGGTTATGGCGCTGATGGGAGGCGTCCTGCTGTTTTTGAAAAAACGCGGGCGGGTTGTGTTTGCGTCCGGGGCGGCATCGCGGAGGCTGGAGGTCGTGGAACGGGTTTCGCTGGGGCCGCAGCATGCGTTGCATCTGGTGCGGGCGGGCGACCGGATGCTGCTGGTTGCCACCGCCCCTGGTTCGTGTCAGCTGCTTGAGCACGGCGTCGCGCACAGCGGGAATCGTGAAGGGAAGGAATGAAACCGTCTTTGATGCCGTCTTTGTTACCGGCAGGTCAGAACGCATTAAGCACGCCGATGCAGATCATTCTGCTGATGACGGCGCTCACTCTGCTGCCCGCAATCATCATGTCTGTGACGCCATTCCTGAGGATTTCCATCGTGCTCCATTTCCTTCGGCAAGCGCTGGGTACGCAGAGCGCGCCTTCGAATCAGGTGCTGGTTGGGCTGGCGCTTTTTCTGACGGCGGTGACGATACAACCCCTGTTGTCGCAGATTTACAAAGAAGCGTGGCAGCCGGCCGAACGCGGGGAGATTTCGGCATCCCAGGCGTACGACATCGGGAGCAAACCACTGAAGGCGCACCTCAGCCGGTTTGTACGGGAGAAGGACGTGAAGCTGTTTGTAGATCTGACGCACGCTCCCGCGCCACGTACGCCGGCCGATCTGGATCTTCAGGTGCTGGCCGCCGCCTACATTCTTTCGGAAATGCGGGCCGGCTTTCAAATAGGCGCCGTGATCTTCCTGCCGTTCCTGTTGATTGACATTGTCGTGGCTTCGGTGACGCTCTCAATCGGGATGGTGCAACTACCGCCGGCGATGGTGTCCGCGCCATTCAAGCTTCTATTGTTCGTGCTGGTTGACGGGTGGAACCTGACCGTCGGATCGCTGATGAAGGGCTTTTTCGCATGACGCCTGAAGCGGTCGCACATATCGTCGGGCAAATGTTCGTGGCGGCGTTCTGGATCAGCGCCCCTTTGCTCGCGCTGGGTTTTGTGACGGGTATCGCGGTCAGTCTGGTCCAGGTGCTGACATCCATCCAGGACAGCGGGTTCAACGCCATCCCGCGGCTGATTGCGTTTCTCGGGGGAAGTCTGGTGATGATGCCGTGGATGGTGCACAGAGCGATGGCGTACACGATCGACATTCTCGGGAACCTGAGCCGCTATGGGCGTTGATCCGTTATTCAGCGAAGCCACGCTGTTCGGATTTCTGTTCATGCTGGCCCGGATATCGGGCGTTTTCGCCTTTCTGCCGCTGGCGCCTTTCCGCGCGACGCCGGATGCGCCGAAGATTGTCCTTTCGCTCGCGATGACGTTGATGCTGCGAGCACAGTGGAAGTTCATACCCGCAGGGGGCCTCACCATAGGCGGCATCGTAGCGGCCCTGGCAGGCGAAGCGGCGCTGGGTGTCGCGATCGGCGTTTCACTCGCAGTCGTTTTCGAAGTGTTTCAAATGGCGGCGCAGACCGTCAGTCTGACGGCAGGACTAGGGTACGCGTCGACGATCGATCCCACGAGCGGTGCCGATTCAACGGTGCTGCTGACAACCGCGCAACTCACCGCTGGATTGTTGTTCTTCGCGTCTGGTGCAGACCGGCTCCTGGTCAAAGCGCTGGCAGAGAGCGCGCGGCTGGTGCCACCGGATGCATTCAAAGCGGACCGCACCGGAGCCGCCGCGCTGATCCAGTTCAGCGCCACGATCTTCAGCGCGGGATTGCGTCTTGCCGCGCCGATGACCGCGCTGCTTCTGCTGGCCGACGCCTCGCTCGCCGTGCTGGGCCGGGTACAGGCGCAGCTTCACCTGATCAGCCTTACGATGCCGGTGAAACTGGCCGCGACCATGCTGATACTTTCGGCAACAATTGTCCTGCAGCCGGGTTTCTTCGAATCGCTGATAACGTCGTGGGCCCGGCTCGTCGAAGGAATACTGCGGAGCGCGCATTGAGATGGCCGACAGCTCCCAAAGGACTGAAGCCGCCACCCCGCGAAGGCTGCAGAAGGCGCGTCAGGAAGGCAACTTTCCGGCGGCGCGCGAATTCGTATCCGCTGTCCAGTTCTTTTCGTTCACACTCCTGGCCGCGGCTTACTTTCCCAGCTGGATTGACAAGGTGGAACCGGCGTTCCGGATGGGCCTGCGGCAGGCGTTTTCCGCTACGCTCACACCCAACCAGCTGATGACCATCTTCATGCGGCTTTCCGTCGCGGTGCTGCGGCCACTGGCGCTGGTGGGCCTCGCGCTGCTCGCGGTCACGATCTTCTTCCAGATGGCGACGACCAATATGGGGATCAGCCTGGCGCGTCTGAGTCCACGATTCGATCGGTTGAATGTGCTTCGAAAGCTGCAGGACCTGCCGGGAAATAATCTGGGGGCTTTGTTTCAGGCGACGGTAATGATCCCGGTTATGTTCTGGCTCACCTGGGCACTCGTACGCGATCGGTTGCCGGAGCTGCTCCGCCTGCCGATGCTGCCGGTGACGGCCGGCGCGGCCGCGGCGGGTCTTTTGGTGAAGGACGCGTTGCGCAAGGCCTCGCTCGCGCTGCTTGTGCTGGGCGCCGCGATGCTGGTCCGCGAAAGGGGCCGCTATAACCGGCGATTGCGGATGAGCAAACAGGACTTGCGCGACGAGATGAAAGAGACGGAAGGTAATCCGCAAACCAGGGCCCGGATCAGGCGCCTGCAGCGCGACCTGCGCCGGCGGAACATGATGCGGGATGTGGCCCGGGCTACCGCCGTCATTGTTAATCCGACCCACTATGCAGTGGCGATCCGGTACGAGCAGGGGACGATGGCCGCGCCGCAAGTGGTGGCAAAGGGGCGGAATTATCTCGCTGCGCGCATCCGCTTGAGAGCGACGGAAAATCTGGTGCCGATTATTGAGAATCCTCCGTTGGCGCAGGCACTATATAAATCCGTTGACGTCGGGCAGGAGATTCCGGCGCACTTGTATCGGGCGGTGGCGGAGATTCTGGCTTACATCTTCAAACTCATGGGACAGACGGGGCGTAAGTAATGGCGAGCGCGGCGCAGGCACGAGTGGGGGCGGCGGTTCCGGTGGCGGCTGCGAACCGGCCGCGGAATACGAAGTTCTCGATCGAAACGCTTAGCGAACTGGCCGTCCCGGGAGCGGTGCTCGCGATTGTGGTGGCGTTGATCGCGCCGATGCCCGGTTTTCTGCTCGACCTGCTCATCGTAGCGGACATCATGATGTCGGTGATCGTGCTGATGGTCGCGATGTACATCACGAAGCCGGTGGATTTCAACGTCTTTCCGACGACACTTCTATTGCTGACGCTGTTCCGGCTGGCGCTGAACGTGTCGTCGTCCCGGCTGATTCTGCTGAACGGGCATACGGGCGCGAACGCGGCCGGCGATGTGATTCAGGCTTTCGGGAATTTCGTGGTGGGCGGGAACTACATTATCGGCGCGGTGATTTTTCTGGTCCTGATCGGCATTCAGTACATCGTGATCAACCACGGTGCGGTGCGAATTTCGGAAGTCACGGCGCGGTTCACGCTCGATGCGCTGCCCGGCAAGCAGATGTCGATCGATTCCGATCTCAACGCCGGCCTGATCGACGAAGCCGAAGCACGGCGGCGGCGGAAACAGCTGGCGGGCGAAGCGGAGTTCTTCGGGGCGATGGATGGCGCGAGCAAATTCACGCAGCGCGACGCAGTGGCCGGCATCCTGATCACCGGGATCAACATCATCGCCGGGCTGCTGATTGGTGTTTTCCAGCACGGCGTCGATGTCCTGAAGGCGCTCGAGACATACACGGTGCTGACGATCGGAGACGGGCTGGTGACGGTGATTCCGGCGCTCATGATTTCCATTTCGGGCGCGATGATTATTACCCGCGCGAGCTCCGAAAATCGGATTGGCGTGGAGTTCCAGAAGCAGATTTTCGGTTCTTACCAACCGTTGCTTCTCGCCAGCGGTGTGCTGATTGCGCTGGCGGCCTTTCCGGGCTTGCCGAAAATCCCGTTTCTGCTGCTGGGCTCGGGGCTCGCGAGCGTAGGGTGGCGCATGCGCAGCACCGCAGCCAAACGCCTCGCCCCCGCAGCAGCCGCGGGCCCGGTGCGGCCCGTGAAGGAGAATCTCGACGATTTGCTCCGGGTCGAGCCGCTGTCGATCGAGGTCGGGGTCAGCCTGGTTTCCTTTATCGCCGAGGGTGCGAATTCGCCACTTCTGCGGCGCATCGCCAGTATCCGCAAACAGCTCGCCGCCGAGTTGGGTTTCATCATCCCGGCGGTGCGGGTGACGGACAATCTCGGGCTGAAGGCGCGCGAATATGCGATCGGGTTGAAAGGGATCGAGGTCGCCCGGTTCGAACTGCCTCAGGGCAGCGAATTGGCGATTGCCCTGACGGCGACCGAGCCGCCGCCCGAGGGGAGGGCTACCAAAGACCCCGCGTTCGGTGTGACGGCATGGTGGGTTGCGGCTTCGCAGGCGGAGAGCGTGCGTGCGCGCGGCTATACGGTGATCGATCCGCTGAGTGTGATGACCACGCATCTCGCGGAACTGATCAAGCGCTTCGCTTATGAGTTGTTCTCGCGTCAGGAAGGCAGAAAGATGCTGGATCGGGTCAGCGTGGAAAACGCCCGGCTGGTCGAAGATCTGGTTCCGAAGCTGCTGCCCCTGGCGACGGTGCAACGCGTGATTCAGAATCTGCTGCGGGAGCGCGTCTCGATTCGCGATGCGGTATCGATTCTGGAAGCGCTTGGAGAAGCCGCGCCGGCAACGCGGAACCCGGTGTTGCTAACGGATTATGTGCGGCAATCGATCCGGCGGGTTGTGGTGAAGCCATACTTGAATGCGAACGGCGATCTGCCGGCATATTTCCTCGAGCCGCAGCTGGAACGCTTCGCAGAGGCTGGAGTGGAGCACAGCGAATCGAACAGTTCCCTGGCGCTGGCGCCGAATGCGCTGCACGATCTGCTGGACCGTCTCGGCCGCGGCGTCGGTCCGCTCGAAACGGCGCGGGTGGTGATCACGAGTTCGGCTTGCCGCTATTTTTTGCGGCAGGTCGTGGAGTCGACGATTCCGAATCTGTTCTTCCTGGCGCACAGCGAGATTCCCGCCGGGATCAAAGTAATTTCTCTGGGAGTGATTCAGTAAATGCAGACCAAAGCTTATTTCGCAAGCAGTGTGCCGGCCGCCCTTGAGGTTGCGCGTCAGGAGTTGGGGGAGAATGCGCTGCTGGTCGGTTCGCGGCCCGCGCCGATGGAGGCTCAGCGGTTCGGGCGGCTTGAAGTGACTTTCGCCTGGGACCCTTCCAAACAGGCCCCTTCCGGACAGACGATGCAGGAGCACCGCCAGCCGGCCAATGAGATGGACGAGATCCGGCAGCAGTTGTCCGCTTTGCGGCGCGCAGTGGGACGCAGTGAACTGGCGGGACCGGGCCTCGCAATATCCAGCGCGCGGGATATTGCCGGAAGGATTCCGGTGGCGCCGTTCGTGGAAATGAAAGCAGGAGAATGCCGGACCCTCGCATTTATCGGGCCCCCTGGGCGAGGCAAGACCACCTCGCTGATCAAGATCGCTCTTAAGTTTGGGCTGGCGCGGCGCGTGCCGGTCCGGATCTATAGTACCGGGGCGCACGCGATCGGGGCACAGGAGCAGATAGCCCGCTACGCGGCGATTCTCGGCACGCCTTTCCAGACGTGCGAGTCGCTTGCAAGCCTGAACCTTGCGCTGAACGGGGATGGATGGAAAGGGCTGATCCTCATCGATACACCGGGAATCTCTCCGGCGGACCGAAACGAACTGGATGAGCTGACGCGGTTTTTGGCGGGCCGCGCTGAGATTGAAAAACATCTGGTGCTCCGAGCCGACGCCGCTCCAGCCGAGATGTCGCATACGATGTCACGCTTCGCCGGGCTGGCGCCGTCACGGCTATTGTTCACGGGAATCGACGAGGCGCTTCAGTTGAATGCGGTGGTTGAAACATTGATCGCCGGAAGCGTTCCCGCCACATTTTGCGGGACCGGACAGCAGATTCCCGAAGATCTGGAAGAAGTGAGTGCGGACCGGTTGGCGCGAGCGGTCTGCGCGGCGCCGGTGACGCAGGGCCGCTCCCACCGGGCGGCGGCGTAGGGAGCGGATTTGACGGCAGCGGCTTACTATCGGACAGCCGAAACCTTGTCCGAGGACGAGCGCGAGAAGCTCATCCTCGAGCATCTGCCGCAGGTGCGTCTGGTCGCACGCAAGATCCACGAACGTTTGCCGGCTACGATCTGCTTCGATGATCTGCTGTCGGCGGGCGTGGTCGGCCTGATCCAGGCGATTGACCATTTCGATCCGCGTCAGAACGTGAAGCTGAAGACATATGCCGAATTCCGGATCCGCGGGTCAATCCTCGACAGCCTGCGTGAGACGGACTGGGCGCCGCGGCTCAAACGCCGTCAGGCGAGAGAGTTCGAAGCCGCAATCGCGCGAGCAGAACAGCGGCTTGGCCGGACGCCGGAAGAAGCCGAGATCGCGCGCGAGTTGAATCTCAGCATCGAAGACTACCGGCACAAGCTGACGGAAATGGAAGCACTGAACATCGGGGAGCTGGAATTTGGGCGTGACGAGAACGAGACACCGGTGATCCTGAAATACGCGGCCTCGGCGGGCGAGGAAACACCCGACGTCACCATGGAGCGGGAAGAACTGCAGGGACTGATCTCGTCTTCGATCGATCGAATTCCGAAAGTTGAGAAAACGGTTCTCAGCCTTTACTTCTACGAAGAATTGACGCTGCGGGAAATCGCGGGAGTAATGGGAATTCATCTTTCACGGGTATCGCAGATCAAGTCACAGGCCATCCTGCGGCTGCGGACGGCGATCGTAAAGCGCTGGCCGGGGGCCCGCGCGTGAACCACGCCATGAAAGAGGGACGGACGCCATGAAGGAAGACATCAGCCTCACACTCATCCCGTACCTCGAGACTGCGCTGGCTCGCGTAATCGGCAGTATGACCGGCGCGGAATTTGTCGTTGCGGCCGATCGGGGCGCGACGGAAGAGCCGGAACTGGTTGACGCCATCACATGGCAGCAGACGTTTTCAGTCGTCGAAGGGCCATCGTTGTGGATTGCGGCGGGCAAGGACCTTTGGGAGGCGCTGGGAAAAGCCACGCTCCAGGCTGCAGGCATCGACGAAGTGACCGAAGAGGACTGCCGGTCGACATGGCGCGAGATCGTCACACAGACGGCCGCGGGGATTGCCAGTGCCCTGGCGGCTGACCTGGCCCGGGATGTCACGGCGTCCAAAGGCACAGAGATCGATGAGGATCCGACTGGCCTCGCATGGGTGGCCTTTTCCGTAGAGGAGGGTGGTCGCGTGTGGCCGTTCAAGGCCGCGTGGGAGCAGGAGTTGGCGGCTCTCAGCGAACGCCAGCGGCCGGAGGGCACCACCACGGCCGCAAAAGACCCGCCCATGTCAAAAACGTTCGATCTTCTGCTCGAAGTGGCGCTGCCTGTTGCCGTTTCGTTCGGGAGAACGTCGCTGCAGATTCGCGAAGTGCTGAAGCTCAACACAGGCTCGATTGTGGAACTCGACCGGTTCGTTACGGATCCTGTGGAGGTGATCGTCAATGACTGCGTGATCGCGCGCGGTGAGGTGGTGGTGGTGGATGGGAATTACGGAGTCCGGATCAATCAGCTGGCCAGCCGCGAGGAGCGGCTGCGGTCGGGGATGGCGGAAGGTATGCGCAAAGGGGGGCGAAGATGACGGTTCCGTTCGGTGGCCTCGATCCTGGTGGTTTGAGTCTGACCGGCCTCGATCTGAGCCTGACTGCGAGTGTCGCGGCAGGAATCGGGGGGATTTTCGGCTGGATTGTCTGTCTGGTTTTGCTGCGCCGGCGGCGGCTGGCCGCCGAGAAGAGCCGGGCGGAACTGCGCGGTGAATTGCAGGAAATGCTGCGCGCGCAGCAGGCTGAGTGCTCTGAACAGATCGCGCAGATCGGACGAAGTGTTGCGCTGCTCGAATCGAGCTCTCAGACTATCGACGCGTCGAGGGCCGGATTCACACGAGCGGTGCGCGCGCAGGCTATGCAAATGCTTCGCTCGGGTATGGCGCCCGCAAGTATCTCCGCGGCACTCGGGATCGGGAAGCGCGAAATACGCCTCATTGCCGAAGTCGCCCGCACGCTGACTTTCGACGCGGATCATCAGTTGAAATCGAGCGAGAACGCTGTGGAGGTATGACAGTCCGCAAATTCAGATTGGTGGAGACGAGACTCTCGAGCCCCGCTGTGACGATCATTTCGTTCTTCCGGGGCGGCGTCCTCTGCCTGGTTACGACGACATGTAGCTGCGGCTGACGGCTCTTACTTCTTTTCAGGAGCCATGAGCTTCGACCAGTCGCGCACTTGTCCGGGTCTGCGGTCGTCGCCGCCGATCATCCAGCCGGGATACTCAGGGGTCAGTTGGCTGATATCGTCGAGTTCCTTCACATCCGCTTCATCGAGCGCGATGTCGACTGAGCCCAGGTTGTCTTTCAATTGATGCGCGTTCCTTGCCCCGATGATTACGCTGGTGACGCCGGGCTTGTGGAGTAGCCACGCAAGCGCGACCTGTGCAACAGTCGCACTGTGCTTCGAAGCAACCTGGCTCATCGCGTCGACGATGTCGTAGCCTCTTTCGAGGTTCACCGGAGGAAAGCGGAATTTGTTACGGCGCGCATTCTCGTCAACGCTCCCGGCGCGTGTGAACTTGCCGGTCAGGAAGCCTCCGGCGAGCGGGCTCCAGACCAGCAACCCCATCTTTTGATCGAGCAGCGCCGGTACGATTTCGCGTTCGAGTTCCCGCCCCGCGATCGAATAATAAGCCTGCAGCGTGACGAACTTTTCGAGATGCTCCGCAGCCGCGATCCCGAGCGATTTCATGATCTGCCAGGCGGCGAGGTTCGAACAGCCGATATAACGGACCTTTCCCTGCCGCACGAGATCGGTCAGCGCGCCCAGCGTCTCTTCCAGCGGAGTCAGCCGATCGAACTGGTGGATCTGATACAAGTCGATGTAATCCGTGCCGAGACGGAGCAGGCTGGCTTCGGCCTCCTGCATGATATGCAGCCGTGAGAGCCCGACCTGATTGGCGCCGGATCCCATCCGCCCGAAAACTTTTGTCGCGAGGACGACATCTTTACGTTTCGTCCCAAGTGCCTTCCCGGTGAGAGTCTCTGACTCGCCCGCGGCATAAACATTGGCGGTATCGACGAAGTTGACGCCGGCATCGAGCGAGTTGCCGACGAGCGTATCGACATCGTGCTGGCCGAGGCCGCCGATGGTTTCAAAGATCCCGCCCTTGCCGCCGAAGGTCATGGCGCCGAGGCAAATGCGAGAGACGAAAACGCCGGTATTTCCGAGCTGGGTATATTGCACGACTTCCATTTTACGAACCCCGAAGCTGTTACGCTGTTTCTCGTATGCGCGCCGCTATCCCATCGTTTTCGCTGCTGCTGGTTATTTCCAGCGTCCTCTTCTCGCAGGACGCAAAAGTTCTGATGCCGGAAGATCTCTTCCGCCGCAACATCGGCACCCGCGAGCAGCTCAACAAGCAGTTTCCACCCCACAAAATCATTGGGAACCTCTACTATGTCGGCACCGAAAGCCTCGGCTCGTTTCTACTGACGACGCCGGAAGGCAACATCCTGATCAACAGCGATTACGAAGCGACCGTGCCAGTGATCCGCGATTCCATCGGAAAGCTGGGCTTCAAATTTTCGGACACCAAAATCCTGCTCGGCAGCCACGCGCATGCGGACCACATGGAAGGCGATGCGATGGTCAAGGAACTGACCGGCGCCAAACTGATGGCGATGGCCGAGGACATCCCGGCGCTTATGAAGATCACTCCCGGCAACAAACCGCACGTGATCGATCGCGTGTTACACGACGGCGATACGGTCTCGCTGGGCGGCACAACGCTGGTTGCGCATCTCACTCCGGGCCACACGCGGGGCTGCACCACCTGGACCACGAAAATCGCGGACGCGGGCAAGACTTACGACGTCGTCGTCATTTGCAGCGTTGGCGTGAATCCCGGTTACCAGCTTGTCGATAACAGGGAGGTCCCGGGGATCGCCGAGGAATATACGCGGAGCTTCAAAATCCTGCGTTCGCTTCCGTGCGACATTCCACTCGGCTCGCACCCGGCGATGTACAACATGATGGAGAAGTACGCCCGGTTGACCAGTGCGGCAGGCAAGGGTCCGAATCCATTCATCGATCCCGCGGGTTACAAGAAGGAGATCGACATCAATGAGACCGCCTTCACCTTGCGCCGCGCGGAACAACTGAAGGCCGCGGCGAAATAGGCCTGAGCCTACCCCGGTTTGGCGGCGGCCGCGAACCTCTCCTGCAGCGGGACCGCGAGCGCCGTGCCCGCTTGTTCTATCGCCTGCAGGATGGCCAGCAACAGACTCTGCTGGATCGCGAGGAATTCCTCACCGTTCGATGTCTGCACGTAGGCCGCGATTTCGACATCGAGCGAATACGGGCCGACGCCTGTGAAGCGCACGGGGATCTTGCCCACCTCGACTTTCGGAGTCTTCGCCAGAATCTCCTGAATCGACGCCAGCACTTTGGACAATTGGTCGGTCGTCGTGTCGCGGCGCAGGTTCAACGTGGGGTGGAACCAGATCTTGTCACGTCCGGAAAGATTCTCGAGCGACATGGCGGAGAACTGCGCGTTCGGGACGCTGATGATGGTGCGGTCCGCCGTGCGAATCCGCGTTGATCGCAGGCCGATGTGCATAACGGTTCCTGTGCGATCGCCGAACCGGCAATCATCGCCGACGAGAACAGGGCGATCGCCGATCACGGAGACGCCGCCGAAAAGATTCTCAATCGTCTTCTGCGCGGCGAGAGCGACAGCCAGTCCGCCAACGCCCAGGCCGGCGAGAATGGTCGACGTATTGTAACCCCATGCGCTGATCACGCTCAGGATTGCTATCAGAAAAATGACGACCTTCAGAACCTGCGTGCCCAGCGGCAGGACCGAATAGCTCACGGCTTGTACGCGTGGATCGAGCCGGGAGTGCCAGCGCCCGGCGCCAAGCTCGATCAGTTCGGCGCCGGCCCAGGCGAGGCCCAGGGAGAAGAGCATGCCAAGTCCGCGGCTGATAAACATGCGGGAGAGCGTGGCCGGCGGAGCGAGTTCCATTGCTGCGCGAAACACAGCCACTGCCAGACAGAGGCGAACGGGGCTCACGAGTTCGGTGCTCCGCGCGAGGCGGCTGAGGAACCGGACAAGCAGGCGCGCCACGAGGCCGGCGAGGATCCAGATCACCGTGGCCATCAGAATCAGCGCGATCCAGCGCCAGACCGGCGTTTCGAAGAGTTCGATCGTCACGAGCGGCTGCGGCAGTAATTTCTCGAATGGAGTTTCCGCGATAACCTGGTGAGCGAGCGGGATCATGGCCACGCTTGCGGCAGAGACGAGCCATACCCGGGCTCCACCCTCGCGCTGCACCCGTTCCAGTTGCATCGCGAGAGTCTTGTCGCGAACGTGGAATGTTGCAAGCTGATCGATATTGGCCGGGAGCCCGTCGGACCGATCGCCTTCCGGCTCGCGGCTCAGCGTCGCGATGTCGAAGGGTGTGTCGTCGAGCAGGTCTTCCAACTGGCGGGCGAGGTCGGGAGCTTTCTGCCGGTCGGCCTGACTCATGCTGCGGCGGTCGAGATAGTAAACGGCACGCGTGTAATCGCGGGCATGGCATGCTTCGAGGAACTCATAGATGGCAGACTGCGGGGTCTCGCGGCCGCGCGGATCTTTCGTTTGGGCCGGCGCTGCAGGTGTCGGTGCGGTGATCGGCACCTGCGCGAAAGCCGCGCAGGATAAAGTGAGGAGCGCCACGAATCGGATCATTGGTTTTGGTGCACTTCTGCAATTGAAGGCCCCACGATTGAAGTCGCACTGACGCGCGGTCCCGGCAGGATAATGCCTGTGAGGTTCAGTGGGTCAGCCGGAGCGACATCGATGCGAGGATGATCGGTGGTTTGTTCGCGGCGCACGGCCCGCAGAAGATCGATCGCTTCCGGGCGCGCGAATTGTTCTCCGGTGAAACCTTCGACAAAACGTCCGCCGCGAATTTCGCCCTGTGCTTCCATGCGGCGGAGCATCGGGAGGAGTTCGCGCCATGGTGGTGACACCGATTCGCGCGCGAGAAGATCGCGGAAGAGAACGCCCCAGCGCAGCAGCAACTGGGCGGCGAATTTGCGGACGCGGTCTTCCGGCGCGATTACGGTTGCGGAGCGAGTGACGAGCGCCCAGCGTCCGGCGGCGTGACGCGGACGGCGAGTATGGCCGCGGCCCTCACCGCGTCGGCGTTTGGGGTCGATCAGGGCGCGGAGGTTTTCGAAGCCATCGGCGGAAACGAGTCCTCCGGCGGTAAGCTCCCAAAGGGCATCTTCGACTTCGCTGGGGAGGCGGCGGGTTTCGCGGACGAGGTCCGCGAAGAACGATGCGCCGCGTAAGGTCAAAGCGTCGAAGACTTCGCGTGCGGGGTGCGAGAGACCCACGGTTTCGACGAGTCCGAAGGATGGGTCGATGAGCCAGTCGGCATCTTCGCGGGCGAAGAAGGATATCGGTGCGATGCGCGTGGGGCGCACGCGGCGGTCCGCGTCGAGCAACGCGGGGTGCGGAGACAAGCGCGCCCACGCGACTTCGCCGGAGAGGCAGAGGTCGTCGAGGTTTTCGGGGGAGTATTCGGAGATGCGACGGCTGAGGACGCTTTCTTCCCAGGCCGAGGCCGGAATTTCGAAACCCTGGAGTTGACGCACGATCTGCAGGACGCCGTCCGCGCCGTGCAGTTGTGTCGACGTGGCCAGGTGCTGCCAGCGGGCGAGGAACTGATGGAATTGGGCCGCCGTGACTGGGGCAATCTCGCGGCGCAGGCGGCCGAGCGTGAGGTGGTGGATGCGGGCGAGGATGCGGCGGTTGCACCATTCGATTGGCTCGTGGGGCTTCGCGCTATAACGGCCCTGAAAGATCTGGCCTTCGGATTCGAGCGTGGCCAGGGCAATCTGAACGTCGTCGAGTTTGAGCTTGAGACGTTCCGACAAAGCCTCGGCCGTTATCGGCCCCAGACACTCCATCCAGCCGCGGACTATCGCGACGGTATCGTCGATGGCATCGCGGCGTTCTGTCGCTACCCAGAATTCGACCGCGTTCCGCTGGAAAGCCTGCGCGCGTCCGGATGCAACCAACTCATCGAACCATGCGCGCCACTCAGAGACGGCGGGGCCGGTAATGAAGGTGAGCAGTGCGTCGTGAAGCTCATCCGGATCCCGCGGATCCGGCCAGACTTCGGAGGCCACCTGCTCGATAGCCGCGGCGTCGAGGATGCCGTTCGCGACATCCGTCCGCGACGTGCTGCGAAGTTGGACGGCGCGTGCGCGCCGCTCTTCGAGTGGAGCGTCATCCAGAAAGGCGTAGGGGTTCGCGTTGAGGATCTCGTGCGAGAACACCGATGGCATCGGGTTCTCGACGGCAACGCGGCGGATGGCTCCACTTTCGAGGCCGGCGAGGACGCGCTTGAGTCCGTCGACATCCATCGCTTCATGGAGGCAGTTGTCGATGGTTTCGTTGACGAGGGGATGGTCGGGGATGCGAATGGGTCCAGTGAGATTTTCCGCGCAGGCCACCTGGTCGGGAAAGACAGAGGCGAGAAGATCTTCGGCGCGCATGCGCTGGATGGGCGGGGGAACTTTCATGCCGCCGCGAAAACGCAGAATCGTGAGTGCACGGCTTGCGTTCCAGCGCCAGCGGACTCCGAACATCGGGGCGGCGAGGAGCGCTTCGCGGAGCACGCCCTCGACGCTCGAGGAGTGCAGGAACTCGAAGACCGATTCGAGCGGGAAGGCGTGCTGCTCGCTCAGTGAGATGACGATGCCGTTGTCGGTGGCGGCCGCCTGCAGTTCGAAGTTGAAGGTGCGGCAGAATCGCTTGCGGAGCGCGAGTCCCCAGGCGCGGTTGATGCGGGCGCCGAAGGGGGCGTGGAGGATGAGCTGCTGTCCGCCCGATTCGTCGAAGAAGCGCTCGGCGACGACGGCGTCGCAGGCCGGAAGCGCTCCAAGAGAGTTCGCGCCGGAGTTGATGTAAGCGATCGCCTGAACGAGAGCGGCCGGCGGCAATGCGACGTCGGGCGAAGATGTCTCACCTGACAACAATTCGCGGACCTGGCTGACGGCTGTCGAAAGTTCGCCCGACCGGCCGGGTGCTTCGCCGAGCCAGAACGGGAGCGAGGGCTTGGCGCCGTGGGCATCCTCGACGCGCACTTTGCCCTGGCCCACGTGGCGGATGCGCCAGGAGTGAGTGCCGAGCAGGAACACGTCGCCGGTGAGACTCTCGACGGCGAAATCCTCATCCAGCGTGCCGACGACTTTGCCTTCGGGTTCGGCGATCACGGCGTAGGCAGCGCTTTCCGGAATGGCGCCGCCCGACGTGATAGCCGCAAGTTTGGCGCCGCGACGCCCGCGCAGTTTGTGGTTGACCTGATCGCGATGGACCATGGCGCCGCTGCGTCCGCGAGATGTCGCAATGCCCTCCGAGAGCATTTCCAGAATGGCCTCGTAGTCGTGCAGCGGCAGGTTCCGATAGGGATATGCGGTGCGGAAGAGGTCGTAAAGCTCGGCCTCACCCCACTGCTGGCACGAAGTTTCCGCGACGATTTGTTGGGCGAGGATGTCGAGCCCGTTCTGCGGAATCTCGATACGCTCGAGATCTCCACCGTGGATGGCGTGGATGATAGCGGCGCATTCGATCAGCTCGTCGCGCGTGGTGGGAAAGAGAATGCCGCGCGGCTTCGCGCCGACCCAGTGGCCGGATCGGCCGATACGCTGCAACGCGACGGCGATGGAGCGCGGGGAACCAATCTGGATGGCAAGATCGACGGTTCCGATATCGATACCAAGTTCAAGCGAGGCGGTGGCAACGACCGCGCGCAGCTCACCGTTCTTGAGGCGCTGCTCGGCGTCGAGGCGCAGCGTACGGGAAAGGCTGCCGTGGTGGGGGAGCACGGCGTTGGGTCCGAGGCGTTCCGCAAGAGCGTGGGCGACACGCTCGGAAAGGCGGCGGGTATTGACGAAGACGAGAGTCGTGCGCTCACGCAGGATGTGGGCGGTGAGGCGGTCGTAGATTTCCTCCCACATTTCGCTGGTGGCGATGGCGCCGAGCTCGTCGTTGGTGATTTCGACGGCGAGGTCCATTTCACGGCGATGACCGATGTCGATGATGCTGGTGGGCTTTGTTTGATCCCCGCCAGACAGGTAGGCCGCGACTTCTTCGATGGGGCGGACGGTGGCGGAGAGTCCTATGCGTTGCGCGGGCTGGTTTGTGACGGCATTGAGCCGTGCAAGTGTGAGGGCGAGATGGGAGCCGCGTTTGTCGTCGGCGATGGCGTGGATTTCGTCCACGATCACGGTGCGGACGGTGCGCAGCATTTCACGCGAGCGCTCCGCGGTGAGCAGAATGAAGAGAGACTCGGGCGTGGTCACGAGGATGTGCGGTGCCTGTTTGCGCATGCGCTGGCGGTCCGCGGCGGGTGTGTCGCCCGTGCGAACGGCGGTGTGGATCGGCGCGAGTTTGACACCCCGGAGTTGGGCAAGCTCAGCAATTTCGGCGAGAGGCGCGTCGAGATTGCGGCGAACGTCGTTGGAAAGAGCTTTGAGCGGGGAAACGTACAGGACCTGGGTTTCATCCGGCAGATTGACTTCGCGGGCCGCGCGGACCAGGCCATCGAGACAGATGAGGAACGCCGCGAGCGTTTTACCGGAGCCGGTGGGGGCGGAGATAAGGACGTTGCGGCCGGTGCGAATTTCGCGCCATCCGGCGAGTTGAGGCTCGGTGGGATTACCGAAGCGATTGGTGAACCATTCGGCGACGAGTGGATCGAAGTGGGAGAGCGACGAAGTGGGAGGCATAGGAGCGCTCAAGGGGAGCGGGATTGACAATCCGGCACAATTGGGCAACCAGGTTACCAACCTGCCCCACAACTCATTATCGGGCATTGGCTATTCGCTCCGTAATTGTCC
>DATAZF010000361.1:0-26996 GCA_036272235.1 Bryobacteraceae bacterium
CCCATGGTCGATGCCTGGAGCACAAGCTGACACGCCTCCGGTATCGTCATGAAATACCGCCGCATATCCGGGTGAGTGACGGTAACCGGGCCGCCGCGGGCGATCTGGTCCTTAAAGATCGGCACAACGCTGCCGTTGCTGCCCAGTACGTTTCCGAAGCGGACCGAAACATAGGCGCTACCTTCCGGCTGTGGGGAGCGAACGAGTAATTCCGCAAGCCGCTTGGTGGCCCCCATAATGCTGGAGGGCCGCACGGCTTTATCGGATGAGATCATGACGAACTCGGCGACGCCGTGCTCGCGAGCGGCCTCAACAACATTCAAGGTCCCGAAGACGTTATTCTCGACGGCCTCGAAAACGTGCGCTTCCATTAACGGGACATGTTTGTAAGCCGCCGCATGATACACAACTGACGGGCGATAGCGGTCAAACACTTCGCGGAGGCGCGCGGCATTCTGGATACTACCGATTTCCGAATGAAAGACGCAGCCGGGGAAATCCCGCGCGATCTCGATTCCCAGATGAAAAAGAGGGGACTCGGCAATCTCATAACCGATGATCGCCGCAGGGTGAAAGCGGGCTACCTGACGGCAAATCTCGGAGCCGATGGAGCCGGCGGCGCCTGTGACGAGAATGGTCTGGCCGCGAAGCTTTCCGGAAATGCGATCGTGTTCCAGGTTGACCGGCGTGCGGCCCAGCAGATCCTCCACCGCGACGTCGCGAATCTGGCGCGACAGAGCATGTTCGTCGATTATTTCCGCGAGACCTGGAATGGTTTTGTAAGGAATACCCGCGCCCGCGCAGCATTCCAATATGTCCTTCATCTGAGGGCCGGTCGAGGACGGGATTGCAATCAACACAAATTCCACCCTGTGCTTCCTGGCTATGATCTCCAGGTCGGCGCCGCTGCCGAGGACTTGCACGCCGTGCAGAACAAGTCCGAGCTTACGGGGATTGTCGTCGACCAGACCGCAGACATCGTAGTTCAGGGCTGCGTTGTGGCGAAGATCCCGCAGCAGGGAGGCTCCGGCATTTCCGGCACCATACACGATGGTGCGCTTGCGGTTTGACGGGGACTTGCGCGAAACGCTCCATTCGGACGCCAGACGGATACCGACGCGCAAACTTGCGGTCAGCATCACACACAAAAGGAGATCGATGGCATATACAGACCGCGGGACGCCACTGCCTGCAACGAGAAGGATTATCAGGGACAACGTGCTTCCAATCAGGCTGCTCGCGGCGAGTATTACGAGATCGGAGAGGGAGACATATCTGGCCCATCGCCGGTCCAGACCCAGGAGCTTGAAAGAAGTGAGCTTGACGGGAACCCAGACGAGGGAGGCAAGGATCAGGGTATTTAAGTAGCGCCCCGGAATCCTGAAATCGAAACGCAGGAGGAAGGCAAAAACGGCCGAAACGAGGACGGTCGCGATCTCGATGCCGAATACAACAAATGGACTGCTTTCCGACCCTGAGTAGACGCGGCCGCTGGCCGCATGAATATTCCGTTCAGACAAGCGAGGCAATATCCTCTCCTGCGACCGCGCACAACGGACCTTCGGCCTGTGCGCTCGATCTTTCCGCGACCGCGCACAACGGACCTTCGGCCTGTGCGCTCGATCTTTCCGTGACCGGGCACAACGGACCTTCGGCCTGTGCGCTCGATCTTTCCGTGACCGCGCACGACGGCCCTTCGGCCTGTGCGCTCGATCTTTCCGCGACCCCGCACAGCGGACCTTCGGCCTGTGCGCTCGCTGGTACGGTAGTGCTCAAGCCGGCAGTCTTTCTCACGTGGTCGATGATGTATGCCTGGTCCGATGGCGAGAGGGAACTGGAACTCGGAAGGCAGAGGCCGCGCTCGTACAAGTCCCGTGAAACCTCGCCGCCATAACACGGGCAATCCGAGAAGAGCCGCTGGAGATGCATCGGCTTCCAAACGGGCCGCGACTCGATTCCAGCAGCGTCGAGGGCGTGAATGAGAGCGTCGCGGGAGCAGCCAAACCCGGCGGGCTCGATCAGAAAACAACTCAGCCAGTTTGTGGAGAATCCGTACGGCGCCTGCGGCATAAACGAAATGCCAGGCACATCGGCGAAGGCGTCGCGATAACGGAAAGCAACGGCCCGGCGCTGCTCGACGCGGAGGTCCAGAACCTCGAGTTGGCCGCGGCCGATGCCGGCGAGCACATTGCTCATCCGGTAGTTGTAACCGATTTCGGAATGCTCATATGCCAGCCCCGGATCCTTGGCCTGGGTTGACCAGAAGCGCGCTTTTTCGATTAAGCGCGGATCGTGGCCCACGAGCATGCCGCCGCCACCCGTAGTAATAATTTTGTTGCCGTTGAAAGAGAAGGCCGCGAGCTTGCCCATAGAACCCGCAGGTCGACCTTTGTAGTTTGCTCCAAGGGCTTCAGCGGCATCCTCAAGAACCGGCACGCCGAACGCATTGCAGATGTCGAGGATTGGATCCATGTCGGCGCACTGCCCGTAGAGATGCACTACGATCAGGGCTTTCGGAAGCCGGTTGCGCGAAGCCCGTTCGGTCAACGCGTCCGAGAGTAAGAGCGGATCGATGTTCCAGGTAAGGCGATCGCTGTCTATGAAGACCGGCTTCGCGCCGAGATAGAGAATCGGGTTGGCACTCGCGGCGAAGGTCAGGGATGAGCAAAAGACTTCATCCCCGGGTCCGACGCCGAGAAGGCGCAGGCCGAGATGGATGGCCGCGGTACCGCTTGCCAGGCACACGGATGGGAGCCCAACCCGGCTGGTGAACGCCTGCTCAAACGCAGCGAGATTAGGCCCCGCGGTCGACACCCAGTTCAGCGTGAACGCCTCGTTTGCGTAGGTTTGCTCGGGACCAGCCATGTGAGGAACCGAGAGCAAAATTCTAGGCATGGCGCTGGGAAATCCCTTTCAAAGGGTAGAAAATCATGAGAAAACTCCCAAGGCAGCCAAAAGATTGATCCCGTAAAAAAATTGGGGCAATTTTGCCTGCGGGAAGGGGAGATATTTACATTTTTTCCACAGCTCACGCTATCCCACCCACAAATCGGGTGAGTTTTGGTTGAGATTGCGATTTTTATAGCATACCAACAAACGTCACCTTTACCTGCTCGTATCGGATGTTCCTGATGTAATGCTGTTCCTGATGTAATAAAGCACAGGATTTGACGATTGGTTTCCAAGCGGCGTCACCGGAGAACGAATTATTTGCTGAAAGTCTCCAACGGCTCAGTCTTGCAGACTGGCGGGCCGCAAGAGCAGAAGAATGCGGTAAACCGTCAAACCGTAGAACTCCCGCATCGCCATTTCGGAATTGCGCAGTTGACCGGCTGCCGGAATCAGTGACCCACGGGACATACTCAGAGGCCTGAGGATGCGCTCGTCTGTCGGAAACGGCCTGACATCCAGACCCCTTGCGCGGAAAAGCAGGACGGCGCGGGGCATGTGAAAGGCGCTGGTGACGAGCAGGATGGAGTGAAGGCCCGGAATCTTCGAGACCGCACGGGCCTCGTCCTCCGTAGTGAGGACCCGAGGTGTCACGATGATGCGATCCGCCGGCAGGCCATGGCTGAGGGCAGCCAGCCGGGAAATCGCGCCTTGATCGGGACCACGCGGATTTTCCGTTCCAGCGGCTGAAAATACGAGTACTTTTGCCTTGCCGGCCATGGCGAGATCGAAGCCTGCGAAGTAGCGATTCGCGCTTTCTCCCCATTGGATACCGGAGGCGGTGAGTCCTCTGACGTTTGACCCGCTCAGAACGACTATTGCGTCGGCAGTGGGGCTCGCGGCGACGGACTTCGATTCATAGTGCCGCTCCAGCGATTTGACCAGCAGACCGGCGACTACCGGCGTGCTGAACGAATAGAGGAGAGTGACGCCGACAATAGTCAGCCAGCGGCGCCGCAGCACGACTCCCAAAATCGCAAGAAGGCTGGCCATTCCGATGGGCAACAGCAGAGCTTCCGCCAGCTTGCGAAGAAAGAAGAACATCCTGCTATTAGATCCCGGGCCATCGAGTGCGAAGCCAAATGGCTTTTGGATTTACTCGCGAGTGCGTCACGCTGGTCACGTCACGCTGATCAAATCACGCTGATCAAATCAGCCGATCCCATCACGCAATGCGCGATAAGCTTGAGCATTGCGCGTTAAAGCATCCCTCATATTGCTTTGCCGTATCCTGCTGGCCGCATTTTGCGGATGGGCCGTCGTGCATTCGATGCGAATCGCCAGAGCCGACTGGCTGGCAAGCGCGGGCACTCTGGATGGCCTCGAGCGCGCCCGGCGAGTCGTGCCCGATAATGCGGCCTTGCTCGCCCGCGTCGCGCTGTTCCGCAGCGACAGCGGAGATTCACCGGCGACCGATGTCAAGGAACTGAGAAGCGCAGCGCGATTGAATCTTCTGGATTCTGGTCTGCTGATCGCCCTCGGGCTGCGGGAAGAAATCGCCCTCGACCCGGCGGCGGCTGAAGCCGACCTCGTCAAGGCCGCCGAAATCGACCATCAATTCAAGCCCGCCTGGACTCTGGCGAACTACTATTACCGCAACAACCAGCCCGATAAGGCCGCACCGTTCATTCAGCGCATGTTGAATCTCGAGCCCCTCGGTTTCGACCCGGCGCCCGTCTTCGAGCTCATCTGGAGCCAGAACGACGATTACCGAAACATCTTCAGGCTGATCCCGGCGCGAGGTATCAGACAGGTTCAATACCTGCAGTTCCTGATGACGACTCACCGGGTGGAAGCGGCTCTGGACGCCTGGCCGACGGTGCTGGCCGCAGACGAAAATTCCGCCGACGTGAGCGCCGGCCCGGTATTGGCAGGCTTTCCCGATTTCCTGCTGCGAGCGGATCACGTAGCGGAGTCGGTCAAGGTGTGGAATCAGCTCATCGACCACAAGGTTATTCATGCGGGGCACCTCGATCTCGCGAAGGGTGTCGCGATTGCGGACCCTGGGTTCCACTCAACGCCGGGGACTATGCTTTTCGGCTGGCATCTCGCGGACGTTCCGGGCGTTTTTGCGAGCGGGTTCGCGGGCTCCGCGCGCCTCGAGATAAGCGGCGACGAACCTCAGGAATTCAGAATTTTGTCGGTGCTCGCTCCGGTAATTCCATCCGCCCGGTATCGGTTGGTCTGGAACAGCGACGGTTCGCGGCTCAGTTCGGCCCACGACCCGGGTTTTGCCTTTCGGATCGTGGAACAGCCCGGCGATCGGATCACGAAATGCCCGCCGCTGCTGGACGCCGATGGATTGAGCAGCTGCGATTTCGAGGCGCAGGCGGGCCATGAGCAGGATCGCGCCTCGACTGCCACGATCGAACTACAGTACATTCGGGCATCCGGGACAACGCGCGTTTCCGGCATACTGGAGCTGACTTCGGCTCACCTGGAGCTGGGCCATTGAGCGCGCATCGAACCTCTTTCTCTCAAACCTCGCTTTTGTGGCCGGTGGCGTTGTGGGCCGCTCTCCTCGCGGGCATTCTGGTGGCCTGGTCGCCGCGCTATTGGGCAGTCGCCGTGGCGATAAGCGCCATCTCGATCGTGACGATTTGCCGGGTTGCGTTCGCTCTTCCGTTATGGACCACCGGCGTCGACGTTGCTCGCATCAAATCTCCGGAACGGCTGCTGCAGTTTGCGCTGCTTCTGCTGATTGGAGGCTGGGGGTACCTGCAGATTGCCTTTCACAGGACGGTCCTGCCGCAATTGACGCTCGACAGCTCCATTGTCTGGGCGTTGAGCGCGGCCTGTTTCGTGCTTGGAACCGGGATCCTGCGGGAACGAGCGGCGCGCGATTTGTTTCTGTCGTTGCTGATGTGGTCCTTGAGTGTTCTGGCTGTTCTGGCGATGTTTCAGTTTTACGGAAATACCAGGCAGGTTTTTGGTTTATTTCCGGCCGACGAAGCGGTGTTTGGGACGTTTCTTTCGAGAAACCAGTTTGCCGCCCTGATGGAACTGGCGGCGCCAATCGCGCTGTGGCACATGTTCTCACGAAACGCCGTGGCCGGAGCTTTGTGCTACGCGATGATTCTGGCGGCGACCATCACCGCGTCATCGCGGGCCGGAGTCATACTGGTCGTCGGCGGGACGATTGTGTCGGTCTGTATGGTCCTTTTCACCGGCAGGCGCGAAGCGAAGGTAACAGCGTCGATACTGGTCGGTCTTGCAGTGCTGGTGGGCGTGGCTGCAGGCATCGCGGGGACGGATCAGATCAGGGCCCGCTTCGAGGACAAGAATCCGCTCGCCGTCCGGCGGGAATTACGGGATTCCACGGTACGGCTGATCGCCGAGAGGCCGATATCCGGCTATGGCATGGGGACGTGGCGCGCGGTGTATCCGCATGTGGCGACGTTCGATCTGGCGCTGCTTGCCAACGAGGCGCACAACGATTGGGTGCAGTGGGCAGCCGAAGGTGGAATTCCTTTTGCGATTTTCATGGCCGCCCTGGTCATCCGGATCGCCAAACCGGCGGTCCAATCGATCTGGGGACTGGGCCTGCTGTGCGTAGCGGCGCACAGCTATTTCGATTATCCTCTGCGCGAGCCGGTTCTCTCATTCCTGTGGTTCGCGCTGGCGGGTGCAGTGGCGCAGTTCCACGGAAGAGGTAGAAGGCGGACCCAACACCCACGGGAATCCGTGGCCTGATTTGATCGGTGGTTAGCCGGATATATCCGCAGATTCTCTGAAACGCGGGTGCTGTTTATGACACTGGATAGTTGGAGCGGGAGCCGCCCGGGCGCCATTATGTTAAATTAATTTGCGACTACCGATAAGAATGGCCGTGCTACGATAGGTGGAAAAACAGGGTCGGGAAACGGTCTTTCGGTCCCGTTCCCCTTTCGCAGAGCGATAGCGGGTTCAGAACTTCATGTCTGAAGAAAATAAATCTCTTACTGTTCCATCCTCCCACGAGGCCTCCCCGGCGAGGGCTGAACGAGGGAGCTATTATAAGGCTCCTGCACCCCCTGACGAATCCGAGAGCTCGGACTCGCAGGCCCCCCTTTCGCACTATCTCTGGATTCTTCGCCGGCGCAAATGGCCGTTGTTGATTTTCGTGGTTTTTGCTGTCGCAGCCACCATAATCGTCTCTTCCCGACTGACGCCCTATTATGAATCGACGGCGACTGTAGACGTGGATCGCATGGTTCCAACGGCCGTCATCGGCCAGGAAGCTTCGTCGAGGGCTGCCACAAACAACGATTCGGATTTGTTTCTTTCGACGCAGGTGAAGTTGCTCCAATCGGATTCCGTGCTTCGTCCGGTGGCTCTGAAGTTAAAGATTCCGCTGGCTGAGGGCCGGCCTGACGCGCCTGTCACGCTTAAGTACCTTACTATCACGCGACCGACGAGGACCTACCTTCTCCAGATCAGTTACCGCTCGCCGAACCCGCGTTTCGCCGCGGACGTGGCAAATGCCATTGCGGACAGCTTCATCAATCACAGCTATGCAATCCGCTACCAGGCGGCAACCATGCAATCTTCTTTCATGACGAAGCAACTGGAAGATTTGCAGGCGAAAATGGAGCGCTCCGGTGCTGCGCTGACGCAGTTCCAGAAGGAACTGAACGTCATCAACCCGGACGAGAAGACGAATATTCAGTCCGCAAGGCTGATTCAGTTGAATACGGAATACACCAACGCGCAGGCCGAGCGGGTGAAAAAAGAGGTGGCGGCAAAGTCAGCCGCGACCGGCTCCCTTGAAGCTGTCGAAGTCTCGGAGCAGGGTGAACAAATCCGGAGATTGGTTGACAAAATCAACGATGATAATCAGAAGTTCGCGACAATCAAGGCTCATTATGCCCCAAATCATCCTGAATATAAAAAAGCCGCCAGCAGCCAGGCCGAATTATTGAAACAACTCGACGCGCTGAAGGCCAGTTCGGCCGAGCGCATGGATGTCGAATACAGAGAAGCCGCCAATCGCGAGGCGACACTGCTGCAGGCGCGCGATGAAGCCAAAGCAGAACTTGACGGGCTGGACGGGAAGGCCCTCGAATACGCCAATAAAAAACGCGACGCCGATGCGGACAGAAAGCTTTACGAAGAGCTCACGCGGAAAATTCAGGAGGCGGGGATCAATGCCGGCTTCCAGGACAGTTCCATTCGGCTGGCGGATGCGGCGCGGCCTGCATTCCGGCCGGTATTCCCGAAGATCAGAACCAATGCACTGATTGCATTCTTCGCCTCAGCTCTGCTGGGAATTGTCGTTGTGTTTATTTCCGACAGCATGGATCATACGCTGCGGGATCCGGAGCAAATTGCACGTCAACTCCAGACAGAGGTGCTTGGATCCCTGCCTGTTGTCAAAGCCTGGCGCGGCCATCTGCCTGGAAAAAGTACGGAGGGAATGCAGCCGAAGGAGCTTTTCGGTCTGGCGAAAGGGCTCGCCAGTTCCTACGAGGAGGCAATCCGGACGCTGCGCGATTCCATTCTGCTGCCGAGCGCTGACCGACGTCCGCGCACGCTCCTGATGACATCCGCGACACCGCGCGAAGGAAAATCAACCACAGCCGTTCACCTCGCTGTGGTGCACAGCCAGCAGAAACGCAAGACGTTGTTGATCGACGCCGACTTGCGGCGGCCGAGCATCTATCAGTATCTCGGCGTCTCCAATGATCGGGGATTGTCCAATGTCGTCAATGGGGAAGTGGAGTGGCGAGATGCGCTGCAGAACTCGGAAGCTCTTCCGTATCTGACGGTCCTGCCGGCCGGCCCGGCGTCGCGACGCGCGGCCGACGGGCTGGGAACGACGCTGAAGGAGCTTTTCGCCAGCGCAGTGAAGGAGTACGACCTGATTGTTTGCGATGCCCCGCCGTTACTGGGTTTCGCCGAATCCCTGCAAATTGCCAAGCTCGTTGATGGGGTCGTCGTAGTGGCTCTTGCCGGGCAGACGGAACGTAACGCGGTCGCGAGTGTGCTGACGAACCTGCGGCGGCTGAAAGCGAATGTCATTGGACTGGCGCTTAACGAAGTCCGCGCCGACATGAGCGAACGCTATTACTACTACGGTTATTACGGGAAGTATTACAGCCGGTATTACAAGCCTCTCAAGGATTGATTTTTTTCCAGCGCCCAGCTGGTTGAACCCGCTACTCGCGACTCGGCTCTCTACTCGCTGCTCGGGATGGTCCGCTGCTGGATGATGTAGTAGAGGATGGCGAGAAATATCAGAGAGCTGATTGCGTAAAGAACCAGTTCTCCACGCGTGCGCTTCCAGCGGATACTCCGGCGCAGCTTCATAATCCGCCGCTCTTCGGGAGTCCGTAATTTGGCCGACTCCATTCCACCGCGAAAGGCATAAAACCGATGGTGGCAGTCGCGGCAGCGATAGGGCTTTAATGACAGCCAACTCACAATCCGGTCGGTAAGTGATCGGTGAGAACGGTGAGCGCGGTTCTTGCTACAGTTCGGACAGATCATGGCATTACCTGCATCGTGTTGCGATTTCTATAAATGTGATTGAAATCACCATTCACAATTATGGACCAAATCGACGCGGTTTCACTCGCACGATTCCCATCAGCCCTCTATTGTTGAACGATCGTAACACATCGCCGATCGATTGCAGCGGCTACGCCTGATGTCCTGGTGACAATCCGGGGTCTGGGCTGGATTAAATAGACTTGACTTCGATTACTGTCCACTCGCATGATAGTATTTTGCAAAGTGTCATGGAGGGGTATCCAATGGCTTTCAGGAATTCGACGGCGGTTATAGTTTGTGCTTTCTCGAGTATCGGACTTCTCTCGGCTGCCACGCCGGGTATCGGGATTGCGATGTCGCAGGGAAACATCCTTATCAATAGTTCGCAAACAGCGGGAAACGCGACGATATTCGATGGGAGCACTGTTGAGACACAGTCGGCTTCTTCTCAGGTACGTCTGAACGGCGGCGCGCAATTGCGGCTGTCTTCGGATTCGCGGGGCACTGTGTTTACAGACCACGTGAATCTGCAGAAAGGGAGCGCCCGGATTGCAGGCTATGCCGCGAGCGCCAGTGGATTGAACGTCCGCGCTGATCGAAACTCTTCGGCAACGGTATCAATGCGCGACCAGGGAGTCATCGAGATCGCGGCTCTTTCCGGTAGCGTGCACATCTTCAATGCGGCCGGGATGAATGTCGCCAATCTGCTGCCGGGTCGAGCGTTGGATTTGCGCCCGCAGGATGCCGGCGCGAGCGCCCCGTCATCGCTGGTCGGTTGCGCGGTGAAAGCCGGCGGCAACACCATCCTCACGGATGAGACTTCCAATGTGACCGTGCAACTCAAAGGTAGCTCCGTGCGGACCGGCCGGCGTGTGCAGATCAGCGGCACGATGGTGCCCAACTCGACGCCCCCGAGCCCCGCGACTCAGGTAATCAACGTAACCAGTGTCAAGCAAGTCGGCGGACCCTGTAAGGCTGGCACTGCGGCGGCCGCAGCTGGTGGCGCGGCGGCAGCGGGCGCCGGTGGAGCTGCGGCAGGCGCTGCGGCGGGCATCAGCACGACGACGGCGGTAGTCGCTGGTGTGGCAGCGGCGGCGGCTGTTGCCGTCGGCGGAACTGCAGCAGCCGGCGGTTTCAGTTCCAACAATCCCACAGTCAGTTCCGGGCGTTTAGGAGCTTTTAACTAGCTCACTGGAATACCTTCAAGCTGAAAAGGGCGCCGCATCGAAAGATGCTGGCGCCTTTTCCTTTTTTGTCTCCGCTACGACACTGCCTGAGCGTCCCGTCCTTCGAGTGGTCTACCTTTCGTTCGTTCGCGAAAACGCCAGTGACAAGATCACTTGCCCATATGCTTGAATGTTGGCTTCAGGATTTTCGACTCGCGAAATTGGCTTACTTATGCTGCGGAGCAACGAAGTCGGGAGGAAGGGCTGCGCCTTCGCCGAAAAAGTATTGCTCCATCTGCTGCAGCAGAAATTCCTGAGCCTCAGTGGTACCGAGGTTCAGCCTGTACTCATTCATGAGCATTTTCATGTGCTCGACCCACATCCCCCAGGCATCTTTCGAAACGTTGTCATAGATGCGCTGACCGAGAGGATGGCCGTCGAATGGTACTTCGTCCAGCCCCTGCATCTCGCGCTGGAATTTCACGCAAAAAACTTTTCGCGCGCCTTCGGGAATCGCACCCTGTTGCGCTGTATTGCTGCTGGTTCCGGAACTCATGCCGTCAGGATACCAACCGCCGCCGGCGCTGCACGAAGAAGCAGCAGCTGGTCTTCATTCCGCCAGCGGAGGCCGCCGCTTATGCCAGTCGGTTCGTTTCTGAAACTCCCTGCCCAAAGCGAGCAAAGTGTTTTCCGAAAATGCGGGACCTACAAGTTGGAGAGCAAGCGGAAGATTTCCGGCGAAGCCACAAGGCATCGAGAGTGCCGGTATGCCCGCGAGGTTACCCGCCTGGATCAACCTTCGCATTCCCGGCAGCGCGGGGAGCGGCACTGGAATCGGATCGGGGCCGTCCAGAGGTTCGGTGATCTTCGGAGCTACGCCATAGCGCGCGGGCGCGACGAGAACATCCAGGCCGGCAAAGAGCTCGCGGAATTTCTGCTTTACGAGCGACCGGATGCGCATCGCTTTCAAATACTCTGTCGCGGGAATGTCAAGATTCGCGCGCAGCCCCGCTGCCTGGCTCGGGTCGGCGAGGTCGTTTACTTTTCCGCTTGTAATCAGCGTCTCGAAAACGGAGGCCTCTTCGGCGCCGATGATGACATCCGCCAGCACACCGTACGGCAAATCCGGCAAGCTGACTTCAACCAACTGCACGCCCGCGTCGCGAAGCACCTGCATTGCCGTCTCAAATGCTGGACGCGCCGCCGCATCCGCCCAGCCCAAATCGGAAGCGGCGAAGCCGACCTTCAGGTCGCTGAGCTGGCGCGAGTACTGCTCCGTGTAATAAAAACTCTTGTCGGCGGAACCCGGATCTTTCGAATCGGAACCCGCGATTGTCTGCAGAACCAGACCGCAGTCTTCCGCACTGCGGCACATCGGACCAAGCTTGTCCATCGTCCACGACAATGCCATCGCACCGTGGCGGCTGACCAGCCCATATGTGGGGCGAAGCCCCGTGACGCCGCAGTAAGCCGATGGGGTGATGATCGAGCCCGACGTCTCGGAACCAAGCGCGAACGGCACCAGCCCCGCCGCAACCGCACTCGCCGAGCCGCTGGATGACCCTCCTGACCAGCGACTGCGGTCCCACGGATTCAAGCCCGGCCCGAACAGCGATGCCGCCGCCGTCCGATAGCCCCCACCGCCCGCGAGCTCGACCATCGCAAGCTTCCCGACCAGGACGGAGCCCGTCTTGTCGAGCTTCTGGAGCACCGTCGCCGTCTCATCGAAAACCTGGCTGGCAAACGGCTTCGCGCCCCACGTCGTCGGATGTCCTGCGAACGCCAGCAGGTCTTTCGCCCCATACGGAATGCCTTGCAAGGGGCCGCGAAAACGTTCGCGCTTCAGCTCATCGTCAACCTGCTTTGCGCGCTTCACAGCCACCTGGGTCAGCGGCAAAGCCAGTGCGTTGTAACGTGGCCCGAGCTTTTCCAACCGTTCGGCGAACGCGCGAACCAGTTCGACTGTTGAGAATTCCCGCTTCCTCAGGCGGGCGTTGAGATCGGCGATTCCGGCAAAGAAAATGTCGTCGGTCATGCCTTGAAGTGGAAAGCGGGTTCCGTGGCCATCGGAATCTCAAATTTCCGCAGGACATCGGAATTCTCGCGATGAGATTCGCGGGCGGCTTTATCCCAATCGGATTCGGGGGTTTGCGCCGTGATCGCCGTAAAAGAAACCGCGGCGGACCCGGCGGCGACCGCCGCCAGTTGCCTGCGCGTGATCTTCATACCTTTTGTTCAGAATACTTCGTTTCGAGCGCGTCGAGCGCGGCGGCCTCCATGGCGGCGCGGGGGGCTGTTTCGCCGGTCCAGATTTCAAACTGGCGCACGGCCTGCTCGATAAACATTCTGAGCCCCGGTACCACCTGCTTTCCCTGGTCCCTTGCGCGCCGGATCAGCGCCGTCTCAAGCGGGTTGTACACGAGGTCGAAAACAATCTCGGCCGGGATGCGGTCATCGAAGTAGCAGTCGTTGACGTTGGGCCACATCCCCACCGGCGTCGCGTTGATCACGACGTCGAAGTGTCGCGCCAGAAGCTGATCGTGCGACATCGGCTCTCCACCCACCAGCCGCGCCAGCGCGCGCACGCGATCCGCGTTTCGCCCTGTCAGCGCCACTTTCGCACCGGCGTCGGCAAGCGCGCATGCCGCGCTTCTTGCTGCGCCGCCATTCCCGATAATCAACACCGACGATTTCGGCAGCTTGATGAGTTTCGTCAACGGACCCGAGATCGCTTCCGCATCCGTATTCGCCCCGCGCCACTTCCCAGCCTTCCGCCACACCGTATTTACGGCGCCTATCCTGCGGGCGAGGGGATCGATTTGATCGAGATACCGCATGATCCTGCGCTTGTGTGGGATCGTCACGCTGAATCCGGAAATGGGCAGGTCTCTGGCGAATTGGAAAAAATCGCGGAGCTGGTTCGCATTCACCAGCAGTGGGACATAGACGGCATCGATGCGGCGCGATTGAAAAGCCCGGTTGTGCACGTGCGGCGACACCGATTGCCGTACGGGGTCTGCGATCACGGCGAAGATCTTCGCGGCTTTCGTGAACTTGTCGATCCGATAGAGCGATCGCAGTTGTCGCGCATTCACCTGCCCTGATGCCGTGCCCTGCACGTGCGCCGGAGCGGCGTAAGTATAGACAGCTCCGAAACCCGTCGATAGTACGCGTGAGGGAAATCCGAGTTCCCCCATTGCCAGCGTCACCAGCGGGACCTTCGGACTCATCCGGCTCGCCGCCAGAATACGCCCCGTATCGCTCGGCTTCCGCGCCGTGCTGACGATCTTGTAAACGTCCGCCGGGACCTTTCGCATACGCTTGAGCACGGGATCGAGTGGTGGGGTCGTTTCGAAATGATGCCACGAAATCACCAGCTGCGCCCTCGTTCGCAGTGCCGCGCAACGAGCCGGGACCACTTCGGCTGTTTCGACTTCGATGTCGATGGCACGCGCGCCGTGCTCGATCGCCACATCGAGAATGCAAAGCTGCTCTTCGATACTGCCATTGAATTTGCCGTGGTTCTGATGGCGCCGGCACGTCGCGAGAATCGTGCAGTTCGGATAGTCGTGCAGAAAATCTTCGATGACACGCGCGCCAAACGCCGGATCGCGCAGATAGTCGAGGCGGAACTCGAGAAAATTTTCGCCGGCCTCGGCCTCGCGGCGGGCCTGCTCGAGCAGGCGAGGAACATCCGGCAGACCGAGCGCGATACAAATCTTCGGTAGAGGACGCCGCTGGGTCATATTTGGTTCATCAGGATATCAGAGCCCGTTACGCCTGCAGGTGATCCGGGTACGACGAACCCAGGCTCACGCGAATTCTTCAAAGCATATCAGGTAAGCGATGAAATGCGGCCGCGCTTTTGTTGAGCCCGGCGGACACGGGCATTACAGTGGGGGTGTTGCAGTTATGGCGGAGAGGGGGAGATTCGAACTCCCGATACCCGTAAAGGTACAACGGTTTTCGAGACCGCCGCATTCAACCGCTCTGCCACCTCTCCGCGATCTGAAACCTAGTCTAACATGCGTTTCGAACGCACCTTCGCACAATGCCGGGCCCATTCAGTCCCTGGTTCCGTCAGTTCGCCGCCTTTATGCGGCCCTCGGCGCATTCTTCGGCGACCTTCAGGAAGTTCAGCGCTTTTGCATTCCCCACGATGTAGGGATTCGGGTTGCTTCCAGCGCCTTTCGCCAGCAGCGGCAGGTTGATCTTCGAACGATCCCAATCGGTGTGATTGGCAAGGATGATATCCGCTCCGGCCTGCTTCACAATGCCGCTGAATCGTTGTGCCGACTGGATGTATTTCTCAACTGACGCCCGGTCCTGATTGAGCCCCACGCCGCCCCAAAGAGCGGCAATGTGTGTCATCCCATGGTCCTTCACCGGAAACACGCTGGATATGGTGCCGGGCGTATGGCCTGGTGTGATGTAGAGCGTCACTGTGGTGTCGCCGAGCGTGAGTTTCTGGCCGTCGGTGGCCTCGAGGTCCCGCTTCGGCCGCGTGCCGTTCGTTCTGTGGTCGAGCACATCCCAGTCCGCCGGCGACATGATGACCCGTGTGCCGTAGTGATCCTGCAGAAACCTCGCGCCGCCATCGTGATCGGGGTGAGCGTGACTGACAACCGCGTACTTGATGTTGGCTGGGTCCAGTCCCAGCTTTTTCATTCCGTCGACGACTTCGTCTTCAACCGAATAGTCGAAGATCGTGTCGAGGACGATGATGCCCTGGGAAGTCGTGATCGCCCACACGGCGTACTCGGACTGGCCGAAAAAGTAGAGGTTGTCGAAGACCTTCACCGGTTCCACATGCCATGTCGACCGGTCCGGCGGTCCCGGTTGCCTCGGTGCTGCGGCGCGCCCACCGCCGCCCTGCCCACGGCCCGCGCCTGCCGGCGCCCGCTGACCTCCAGGGCCAGGCCCATTGCATTGAAAGTTAAACAGATTCTGAAAATCTTCCCCCGCCGCGGCTTTCGCGGCAGCGAAATGCGCATCGGTACTATCGTTATCGTTGGCATTCTGAGCCGCCGCCGTTGCCAGCAGCAAACCCGAAGCGGCCAGGAGCAGGGTGGGCGCGATTCTCATAAATCTCCTTGTGGTCGCAGGCGCACAGGACAGCCATCCGCCGGTCCGAGATGGAAAGGTGAAGCCCGCGATCACATGATATTATCCTCTCGGAGCGCGAGGAGTCTTAAGATGATCAAACAGATTCTGGCAGTAGGCGGATTGAGCATCGGCATAAGCCTCATGCCAAGCCCGGCAGCCGCGCAGGTTCCTCAGCAGCCAGCGAAAGCCCCGGCAAAACCGTCTGCTCAAAAAGCCGCGGCCGGTAAGAAGTGGACGCCGCCCAGGACGCCTTGGGGAGAGCCTGACCTGCAGGGTATGTGGCCTCTCAACCACCTGATTTCCACGCCATTCCAGCGGGCGGAGAAGTATGGTAACCGCCGCTTCCTGACCGAGGACGAACTCGCCGCCGCGAAGAAGAGCGCGGATGCCCGCAACAAGCGGTTCGAGTCCGGGGCCATACCGCAGGCAGACTCAGGCACAGCGGTGATGCAGATAACGTCGTTGTTGAGCGATCCGCCGAACGGGCGTTTTCCGGCTCTCACGCCAAAGGGTAAAGAGCTGTACGACAAAATGCACGGCAGCTACAAGCCGGGCCAGACGGTTTTCGACAGCCCCGACGATTTCGATAGCTGGGACCGGTGCATCACTCGCGGCATGCCCGTTTCGATGGAACCGCGCAATTACAACAACGGCATCCGGATCATGCAGTCTCCGGGCTATGTGATGATCGTGCTCGAAATGGCGCATGAAGTCCGCATCATTCCAACCAACGGACGCCCGGCGCTCGATAAATCGATCAAGGAATGGTTAGGCGAGTCGCGTGGCCGCTGGGATGGGAATACGCTTGTTGTCGAAACCACAAATTTCAACGGCAAGACGGACCTCACCAATGCGGGCGTACCCGGATCTCCGCCGCTAAACCCGGCCAGCGAAAACCTGAAGATCACGGAGCGCTTCACGCGAACCGACAACGACACAATCGATTTTCAAATGAAGGTCGAGGACCCGGAGATCATCGAAAGTTCGTTCACGGTCGCTTATCCGATGAAGCTGGATAATAAGTATCAGATGTACGAGTACGCCTGCCACGAAGGGAATATGGCTATTCGCGGCTATATCGAGAACTCGCGCTTCGAGCGCGCGCATCCCAAGCCGCCAGGCCAGACACCGGGCCGCGGCCGGGGAACGGCGGCAGCACCGGCCCGCTGAGAGCGAAGTGTGCCTGCATCGAATTTCCCGCGAACTTCCGTGTGTGGCTTTGAAACCGAAAAATCCAGGCCGAGAATCGTCTACTTCCTGAGTTCCAATGACATGTGACCGAATGATATGTGACCGAATTGCGAAATCGACGACTGAGCTCCGCGGCGCCATCAACTGAACCGGCAGTCTGTCCAGATCGCGGAATTCCGGGGCGCCGGGCGCTTAGGGCTTCTCGACTACACGGATCTCCAATGGAAGCTATGGGTGGGGCGGCGCGTTCTGTGATGGTCGGGATTCTGATGATCCACGGGGACAATCCCAATCGTGAGTTGAACGGCGGTTTTGAGAATGCCGCTATGCAGGCGATTATCAGGTAAAGGCGCCGGCGGCAAGACCGCCAGCGGTACACAGAGATGAGCAACCACCGGATACTGACTACGCATGTGGGCAGCATGCCCCGTCCTCCGGCTTTGCTCGATCTGATGAAGGCCCGGGCGGATGGGCGTACCGTCGATTCTGAGCAGTACGAAACTCAAGTACGGGACGCCGTCACCGAGTGCGTTCGCAGACAGGCCGAAACCGGCATCGATATTTTGACGGACGGCGAACAGTCGAAGCCGGGATTCTTTTCTTATGTCCGGGAGCGCCTCGCCGGCTTCGAGGAGCGGCCCGGCCAGCGCTCGGAAAAGTTCCAGGCGGAAGTCTCCGCCTTTCCCGAATATTACGAGCGGTATTTCAAAGAAGCGATGCTGGGTGGCGCCGTCGTTCCCACAGTTCCGCTCGTCTGTACGGGTCCCATCAGCTATCGGGGCGGGGAAGCTCTGAGGCGCGACATCGAAAATCTAAGAGCGGCCGCGGGAAGCTGTGAACATCAAGCGGTATTCATGCCGTCCGTCGCACCCAGCGGCGTCGGGGGCAATGAATACTATCGGAGCGACGAGGAATTTTTCCACGCAGTCGGGGCCGCGCTGCGCACGGAGTACAAGGCCATCGTAGACGCAGGATTCGTGCTGCAAATCGACGATCCGTTTCTTTCGGAGAATTTTGGCGATCCATCCCTTGACGCCGCGCAACGGCAAAAACGCGCGGCGATCTACGTTGAGGCCATCAATGAAAGCCTGCGCGGCATTCCGCAGGAGCGAGTGCGTTTGCACACCTGCTACGGGATCAACGAGGGTCCACGCATTCACGAGGCCTCGCTGGCCGAAGTGGCGGGGCACATGCTTCGCGTGAACGCCTGGGCTTACAGCTTTGAAGCGGCGAATGCGCGGCATGAGCACGAATATCACTTGTGGGAAACGTTGAAACTTCCGGAGGGAAAGGCCCTGATACCCGGCGTGATCACCCACGCGAGCAACATCGTGGAGCACCCCGAGTTGATCGCGGAGCGGATCATGCGCTTTGCGAAGCTCGTGGGCCGGGAGAATGTGATGGCCGGCGCCGATTGCGGGTTTTCCTCGCAGGCTACTTACAACACAGAGGTACATCCATCCGTGGTCTGGGCCAAATTCGAGGCTCTGCGGGATGGCGCGCGGCTGGCTTCGGAGAGGTTATGGGGATGAATTTCATGACGCGGCTACTGGCCGTTTCTCTACTGCTGGCGTCGGTCCTTTGCGCTCAATGGGTAAATTATCCGACCCCCGGAATTCCGCGCTTGCTGAACGGCAAACCGAATTTTGCCGCGCCTGCGCCGCGCGGTGCAGACGGCAAGCCCGACTTTTCAGGCCTGTGGAATCGGATCTCGCCAAAATATCGCGTCAACATCACAGCGGATCTGAAGCCCGGCGAAATTCAGCCGTGGGCGAAGGCGTTGGTTGATCAGCGCATCGAAGATCTCGGCAGGGGCGCGATGAATGCGCTCTGCCTGCCGTCCGGTCCGGCCTATGCAACCGACTCCGACAGCACGGCGGGCGGAATGATGAAGATCATTCAGACGCCAGGAGTGATCGTTATTCTCAATCCCGATCTGACGTACCGGCAGGTCTTCATGGACGGGCGCGCGCTGGAGGCGGCGCCGAATCCGAGCTGGATGGGGTATTCGGTCGGGCACTGGGAGGCTGACACGCTGGTGGTGGAGAGCTTCGGGTTCAACGACAGGACGTGGCTCGATACCAGCGGCCATCCTCACACGGAAGGTCTTCGGACTACAGAACGCTACCGCCGACGGAACTTCGGAAATCTCGAGCTCGAGATCACTTACCAGGATCCCGCTGCTTATACCCGGCCATGGACCGTGGCGGTGCGAGCGGAACTCGCCGCAGATACCGGACTGATCGAATACGTTTGCAATGAAGAACGCAGCGACATGGGCCATTGGGTCGGCAAGGCGTCCGATGAGGCGAAGACGGAAGCTCGGGTCGACGCGTCGATTCTGGCGAAATACGCCGGCAGGTATGTGGAACAACCACCACTCTGGAGAATTGTGCCGCGCGTGGTTGAGATCACATTCAAGGGTGGCATTCTCTATGGCAACCTCGACGGAAGAGGGCCCGAGCGCCAGTACGCGAGTTCTCTGACGAGCTTTTCCGGGTTCTCCGGGCTCGGGATCGAGTTCGACCTGGACAGCAAAGGCACCGTGACCGGCTTGCGGATCAAGCATGTCTCCGGCGATTACCGGCTGGCGCGGCAGTAGCCGCAGGACTGTTATATTCTCAACCTTACTAATGAAAAAACTGATTGCGGTTCTTTTTGTCTGCGCCTTCGGTCTGGCAGCGGCGGATTTCTGGTCGAAGCCATCGGCCGAATGGAGCGATAAAGATCTCCAGAAGATGATGAATAATTCACCATGGGCGCGACCGGAGAGTCTGACTCTCTCGGGACCGACGCCGCCGTCGGTAGGCAGGAGCGGCGGCACCGTCGACGACACAGCGGCTCCGCAACCGATCAGCGCCGGTGGCGGTGGTGGTGGGCGCGGAGGACGTGGTGGTGGCGGCGCACCAGCGGCCGATACCCCGGTGGGCGGGGGCGTGGGCATCACGATCGTTGCGCGATGGCAATCCGCACGGCCGATTAAAGAAGCCAGGGTACGGCTGAAATTCGGCGAGAAGGCCGATTCATCCGATGAAGCGAAGCAGATACTTGCGCACGAAGAACCGAGCTACGTACTCGTTCTCAGCGGTACATTGCAGCCGTTCCTGCGCGGCAATCCTGAGGCATTGAAACAAGCGCTGATGGATGGGACCTCGCTTTCGGCGAAGGGCAGGAGTCCGCTCAAACCGGCTGAAATCCAGATCGGTGGCGATCGACGGACGATGGAGATCGACATGGCTTTTCCGCGCACGACCCCGTTCACGCTCGACGACAAAGAGGTCGACTTCGCGACGAAGCTGGGCGACGTGGCGCTGAAATACAAATTCCGGCTCAAGGATATGATGTTCAACGGCAAGCTGGAACTGTAGACCAGACACGACCTTCGTCGCGTGTCCCTATAATCGAACTTGCAGGCGCTTGTTCACATTGATTCGGCAGTCCGGCCGCATCTGCCGGAGTGGGCGCGAAAGAGCGCGACACATTTCGAATCGCTGAACAAACTGAAATCGGAGCTGCGGGCGCGCAATTTGCATACGGTCTGCGAGTCCGCGCGCTGTCCGAACATCCATGAATGCTTCCATCGCGGGGCTGCGACGTTCATGATCCTCGGCAACCTGTGCACGCGGGGCTGCGGGTTCTGCTCGGTTCCGAAGGGGAATCCACGAAAGCACGACATGCGGCTCGATCCCGCTGAACCCGCGAATGTCGCGCGCATGGCCGCGGAGATGCAGCTCCGCTATGTCGTCGTCACCAGCGTGAATCGCGACGATCTTCCCGACGGCGGTTCGACGCACTTTGCAGAGACGGTGCTTGCGATCCGGAACGGGCTTCCGGAAGCGCGTGTGGAAGTGCTGACGCCGGATTTCAACGGAGACATGCAGGCGGTGGCTCGCGTCCTCGATGCGGCGCCGGACGTATTCAACCACAACATGGAAACAGTGCCGCGCCTGTACCGCCGGGTGCGTCCCCAGGCGAACTACCGGCAGTCGCTGGAAGTGCTTCGGTTCGCGCGCGGGCATCGTCCCGGCGTCCTGACGAAATCCGGCTTTATGGTGGGGCTCGGCGAGACGGCGGGTGAAGTGGAGCAACTCCTCCGCGATCTGCGCGAACAGGACGCCGATGTGGCGACGATCGGGCAATACCTGCAACCGACGCGTCGGCATCTGCCAGTGGCGGAGTACGTTGCGCCGGAACAATTCGAGCGCTATCGCGATTTCGGTCTCGGGCTCGGATTCCGCATGGTCTTCAGCGGTCCGCTGGTGCGTAGTTCCTACATGGCGGATCTGGTAAGCGAAGAGGCCTCGCGCGCGTGATTCTGAACTGGGGCCTTGCGCTGCTCTCTTCCGCATTGCTGGTACTGCTGTTTCCCCGCTTCAGCTGGATCTGGCTGGCTCCCATCGCGCTGACTCCTTTGTTGATCGCCTGCGCCCGGGAGACGCGATGGCGATGGCGATTCGCCATGGGCTACGCGGCGGGAGTTGCCTACTGGTTTGGACTCTGCAACTGGATCCAGTGGACTCTCGCGCACCACGCGGGCGTGAATGCTGTAGTCGCGTGGTTTTTGTTCGCGTTGTTCTGCCTGGCGAAGGCGCTGCAGATGGGCTTGTTCGCGGCGCTGGCCGGTCCGTTGATGAGGTCCCCGCTTGCCTTACCGGCCATCGGCGCACTTTGGGTTGCGATCGAATGGACACATTCATATACCGGCTTCGAATGGCTCAATCTTGGCAACGCCGGCAGCAATATGTCGATTCCGCTGCGGCTGGCCCCGTTCACGGGTGTGTGGGGAATCTCATTCGTTTTTGCATTGATGTCGGCGGCGATGGCATCGGTGATCCTGCGCAGGCGGCGCCTGCATATCCTGTGGCTGCTCTTGCTGCCCGCGATGATCTTCCTGCCCGAAGTGCCTGTTGCAGAGCGGGGGACTGCTTCCGCGATCCTCGTGCAGCCCAACATCGACGACGAAACCGACTGGACCCCCGAACTGCTGAACCGCACCGAGCAGCAGATGGCAATTTTGTCTTTGAGCCCGGTCGTGAACGGTGAGCGCGCGGTGGATGTGATCGTATGGCCGGAGGTGCCGGCACCTTTCGAAGAAGCCGACCCTGACTTTCTCCGCGTCGTTGCTTCGGTGGCTCGTACGTCGGGGGCGGCCGTGTTGACCGGGATCGTATCGCGGGCCGCCGATGGCGCGCCGCTGAATTCCGCCCTGCTCATCGGTCCGGATGGCAGGAAGATCAGCCGATACGACAAAGTCAATCTTGTGCCGTTCGGGGAATTCGTGCCGTGGCCTTTCGGGTTGTTGACCAGAAAAGTGTCGGCGGAAGCGGGAGACTTCGCGGCCGGCAGCCGTGTGGTTGTTTCATCGGTCGACGGTCACGGGATCGGAACGTTCATCTGCTACGAATCCGTATTTCCGAGTTACATCCGCAGATTCGCGGCGTCGGGCGCTGAGGTTCTCTTTAATATTTCGAACGACAGCTGGTTTGGGAAGAGCGCCGCGCGTTACCAGCATCTGCAGATCGTCCGGATGCGAGCGGCCGAGAATGCGCGGTGGATTCTGCGCGCCACGGACAATGGCGTGACGACGGTAATCGATCCCGCGGGGCGTGTGGTGCGGAGCACGCAGGAATATGCCGAACTCGCGGCGCGCTTCCAATATCGTTATCGCGATCGCCAAACTGTGTACACGCGCTTCGGCGACTGGTTCGTCGCGTTGTGCGCGTTGATCGCCGCCCCGTGCCTTATGAGTGCCGTATTACGAGAACGTCGCCATCCTTGACGATGTACTCCTTGCCTTCCAGCCGCAACAAGCCCTTTTCGCGGACGCCGGGATAGCCGCCCAGATCAACCAGATTCTTCCAGTTGACGACCTCGGCGCGAATGAATTTCTTTTCGAAATCCGAGTGGATGGCGCCCGCGGCTTTTACTGCGGTGCTGTCGATCGGGATCGTCCAGGCGCGCACCTCCGTGTCTCCCGCCGTGAGGAAGCTCATGGTTCCGAGCAAACGATAGGTGGCCTCGATGATGCGCTGCAGACCGCTTTCACCCAGACCATAGCTGACGAGATACTCGCGGGCTTCGGCGGCCGAGAGTTCCGCGAGTTCGGCCTCGATCTTGCCGCACACCGCTGCTACGGCCGTGTTAGCCTTGCCCGACAGCGGTCCGCCGCGGTATTGTTCCTCGACCTCGTGCAGGCGCGAGGCATCTTCTTCGCCGAGATTGAGCACCAGCAGCATCGGCTTCTGCGAGAGAAACTGAAAGCCGCGAATGCGTTTTTCATCCTCGCCGTCGAACTGCAGATTGCGCAGAGGCGTGTTGGCTTCAAGCGCCTCCTTGCAGCGGATCAGAAGCTCGTACTCCTTGTCGAGGTCGGGATTGCGGGTCTTCTTGCGGTCTTTATCCACGCGGTCGATCCGCTTTTCGACGACTACCAGATCGCTGAGGATGAGCTCCGTTTCCACATCGTCGAAGTCGCGGGCCGGATCGACCGAGCCGTGTTCGTGGGGAACCGTTTCGTCCTGGAAGATCCGCAATACGTGAGCGAAGGCGTCGACGACACGGAGGCTTGCCAAATACGCCGGATCGCGCAGGGTTTCTTTGGAGATCGCGGGCGCGTCGATGTACTCGACGGTTGCATAGGTGATCTTCGGGGGCTGATAAAGCTCCGACAGCGCGTCGACTCGCGCATCGGGAACTTTCGCGATGCCCGTGCGGACCGCGGTGGAGCCCATGCGGGTTTCCTGGGTCACGCCGGTGAGGATTGTAAAGAGGGATGTCTTGCCCACCATTGGCAGGCCGATGATTGCTGTTTTCATTCCATATAATCGCTGGGGCTGTCGCCCTTCATTTTTTTATCGTGCAATATGCCGGGGGCTGGGCCGGAACGGAAGGTCCCGAAACAGCACATCAAAGAGGCACTTCGATCTGGGCGAGAATTTCTTCAATGATTCGTTCGCCAGAGGCGGCCCCGCGGGAATCGCGCCGGGCGGCGAGCGAGGACTTCGCCGCGGGCGTTACGCGATGGCCGAGTACTTTCGGGGCCAGCACCTTCACATCGTCCGGCAATGCGTAACCACGGCCTTCGACCAGTGCGTTTGCCTGCACCGCTCGATAAAGCGCCTGGGATCCGCGTGGACTCACGCCAAGCGCGAGCCCTTCGTGCGACCGGGTGCGCTCGATCAGGGCGAGCATGTAATCCACAATCGACTCGTCCACCGGTATCTGCGTGACTGCGCACTGGAGCTCGCGTAGTTCCGCGCGATCGAGAACGCACGGAGTGGTTTCTCCATGCCGGCCTTCCGTTTGCCGGATGATTTCACGCTCGCTCTGCGCGTCCGGGTAACCAATCCGCAAACGCATCAGGAATCGATCGAGCTGCGATTCCGGCAGCGGATAAGTCCCGTGGTGGTCGGCGGGGTTCTGGGTCGCGATCACCATGAAAGGCTCTGGCAAGGGAAGGGTGCGGCCTTCGATGGAGACCTGCTGCTCGTTCATCGCTTCGAGGAGGGCGGACTGCGTCTTCGGCGTGGTGCGGTTGATTTCGTCGGCGAGCAGAAAGTTGGTAAATACCGGCCCGGGCTTAAATTCGAACTCTTCGGTGTGTGCGTTGTAAACGGTCACGCCCAGGACGTCCGACGGCAGCATATCGCTGGTGAACTGGAGGCGATGAAAGGCACCATCGACGGTGCGCGCCATCGATTGGGCGAGGGTGGTTTTTCCGACGCCCGGTACATCCTCAATCAACAGGTGGCCACGCGCCAGAAGGCATACCAGCGCCATCCGGACGGCTTCTGCCTTGCCTCGAACACTCAGGCCGATGGCATTTTCCACTTGCTGGAGTTTCCCCGGCGCTGTGCGCGTGGCGAGCGTGGCCGGGAAAGATGACATTCAACTCCCAGAATACAACCTGTTGGTTTGGGAGCTTTGGTTTGGGAGCGCTTCAGGCGTCCAGGTTAAACATCCAGGCCCACGGCGCGCATCAGGTCGAGCGCGTTGCTTCGATCCACCACGCCTGGGCGCATCCGGTAATCGAAAACGAGGCGCCCGTTCTCGAGACGATCTTCGAAATGAACGTTCGCGGCCGCCGGCGCCAGTTCATTCGCGATGCGAGAGAGCGAGAGGTCGTGGGTTGTGACGAGTCCGATCGCGCCGCGCGCGAGCAGAGCGCGGATGAGCCCTTCCGATCCCAGTGCGCGATCGTGCGAATTGGTCCCGCCGAGGAGTTCGTCGAGGAGGAACAAGGCTGGCGGCGGTAATTCAAGCACTTGCTTGAGCCTCAAAATCTCGGCCATGAACCGCGAGTGCCCCTCTTCCAGAGAATCGGTGGTGTGGATCGACGCGCCCAAAGCAAGACGCGAAAGCGTCAGGCGCCGCGCCCGCACAGGGCCGCCAGCCAGCGCGAGCACTGTGTTGACGCCGACGGTACGCAGCAGCGTACTCTTGCCGGACATGTTGGACCCGCTGACGACGAGAAGTTGCATCGGCGCGATCAGTTTGACGCTGTTCCGCACGCATTGAACTTCGGGAAGAAGAGGATGGCCCATTTCCTCGCCATCGAACAGCGGGCCCGGCGTACTTTCCGTGACCTGAGGGAACGGATCGTCCGGGTGCTCCCACACATAGTTTGCCAGCGATGAAAGCGCTTCCATTTCACTCACGGCATCGAGCCATCCGGCTACCTGAGGACCGTTCGCGGCGCGCCAGCCCTCGATCGCCATTCCGAGCTGGGTTGTCCAGAGAAACAATGGCCCGAAAGCGCGCACGAAGGGGTTGTCGCGGGAATCGATCATCTCGCTCAGGCGTCGCAGGCGGGCGATTCGATGCGACGCGGGTTTTCCATCCACAGCGATCGCCTTCCGGAGTGAAGCGAGGAGCGGGGAATGAAACCGCTGCTTTTCGAGGGCGGCAAGAATTTGCGACAACAAGGCAAGGTCACGCGCGGGTTCTTCGACAGACTGGACGAGGGCGATAATTCTTCCCCTCATGGAAAGAGCGAACAGCCCTTCGATCGCGCAAACGATCACTACGGCCAGGCGGGCATTGGGATCGGTGAGATCCGTCGCGATCCACCAGATCAGCAGGGCGGCTGTGACCAGGGAGAATGCCAGCGCGAGAAGCCGTTGCCAGCGTGGGAACAGTTGCGCGGGCTTTCCGGACCAGCCGGTCAAATGGGCGGGGTCGACGCCCGTCCGGAAGTCGTCGCCGAGCACCGCGATTTGCTCACGCAAGTCGAGCATGGGGCGGAGTTCGTCGATGGCTTCGTGTCGAGCGACGAGTTGGCCGACGGCCACCCCGGCGCTCGATGCGGACTTGAGCCAGGCGGCCAGCCGTTCCTCGCCACCGCGGGTCCGCGCCGTCGACAGTAGTTCGAAAAGGCTGGCGCGGCCGAATAAATCGAGGTCTGAGGCGCACGGGTGATGGGGATCGATGAATCGCTCACCTTGTTCGCCGCCGCCTTGCCAGCGATTGTCGAGGCGGGCAAGTCCCCGTTCGTGGAAACGGATTCCGCGACGGAAGCACTCGGCGTCGCGTTCCATGCGCGACTGCCACCAGACCAGCCCGATGAAAACAACGATCGGAGCGGCGATCCACCAGATCGAGAGGCCCTGGAAGGCATACCAGACGATGGCGGCGGCGCCGAGGAAAACGAGCAGGCGAAGGTTACCGATGCGGCCGCGTTTGCGCATGCCGGCTTCAAGACTGTGTGCGCGTTCGGCGAGTCGATTGGCGTAAATTGCGCGCGGCGTCGCGGCCTTATCCATCAACGCCAGCTTAGCGGAGGTCCTGAGATGGGCCGAGTGTCGATACCGGGGCGCGTACCGGAATTGGGGTTTGCTCGCCATTCAGGGCGCGTAGCTCAGTTGGTTTAGCCCATGCTCACCGAAGCCGGCAAAGCTGGTTTCTATGAGACGCCCTACGGCAAATACCCCAAGCTCCAGATACTGAGCTTCGCCGGGCTGTTCGCGGGCAAGAAGCCTAATATCCCATTAGTGGATACGAGCGCTTTCAAGAAGACCGAAAAGGAAGACACCAGCACGCAGCATTCGCTGTTTCAGGCCCGTTTACGGGGATTCAGGCGCGGGGAGAGCAGCGCCGACAATCGGGAATTCCAGT
>DATAZF010000362.1:0-3755 GCA_036272235.1 Bryobacteraceae bacterium
CGTAACGGCGAATTCCCCGGCAGATCTGCCGGGGCCTCATTGAAGCAAGGAGCAGAATGGTTAGAATCTGAGGTTATTTCTAATTCCCCGGCAGATCTGCCGGGGCCTCATTGAAGCCCCTTTTCGGAGTAGGACTGGGCATCGGCCGGGAACTGAATTCCCCGGCAGATCTGCCGGGGCCTCATTGAAGCCATTCTCGCGCTGGAATACCGCAGACAAGATCGTGTTAATTCCCCGGCAGATCTGCCGGGGCCTCATTGAAGCAAGAAAGTGTCTGATAACTACAGCGAACACGCCAAAATTCCCCGGCAGATCTGCCGGGGCCTCATTGAAGCGCAGTTCAAGGATGCCGCCATCATCGTCGCTTCGCCGCAATTCCCCGGCAGATCTGCCGGGGCCTCATTCGGAGCAGCGCCGGAGCAAAGAATGTCGTGGTTGTTTGATGAGTGTGATCGCAAAGGCAGGATAGGCAATTGGATCTACTCGCGTGTTGATCGCTTAAGCCGGAGCGGCCGGTCCGGGTCGTACTCAAACACAGGCGGGCCCGGTTCCGCCGCCGTGTTACGCGCTTTGAGTGCCGCGATCTTGCGTTGTACTTCCTCGCTGGATGCAGACGCCGGCGAAGTTTCCGCCGCCACTGGGTTGCTGACTGGGAGCGGGTTCGATTTGGTGCCACGTCCAGCTAAGCTGTCTTTGGCGCGCGTCCGGGTCCGCACGAAATCGTGGACTCCGCTGGCGGTCACCTGGAGGGCACATTTTTCCGCGAGTATCTCGGCGATGTCACGATACGTCCGACCCCTGCTCCGAAGCTCCTCTATGAATTCACGGTACGGCTCAAGGCGGGAGCGCGGCGGCTTGATTGGCAGTTCGGCCAGAATTTTCTTCAGGTCGGTGTCCATTGTGATCAGTCTGGGAGCCCCTCCGCATTATAGTGCGACGCCCAACGTCTTCTTGACGAGTACTTGACAGACACTCGATATGTACTTGACAAATACTTGATGGACAAACCCGGTGGTGGCCGCCGCAAACCTAAGCCGAAGGCTTAGGGATGGTGTCTCTTTCATTGAACTTCGGGGGAATCCAGCGAAATCGCGGGGTTCACTCGGTATCGTACGGCGCGAGGTACATCGTCGTATCGTGGTCAACCAACCCCAGCCGTACGCGATCCAGCCACCCGACTCGCCCGAGGACATTCTTATTGATCGACGCATCTGCGAAGAAGTACACGATTGAAACCGTCGTCACGCCGAGAACCGAAATCTCGATCTCGTGCCCGAACGCTTCAAAGCTGCTGTTCGCCGTCCGGAAGCGCTTCAGGGTCGCATTCGTCAGGTCCAAACCGAGGGCGTCTGCCAACTCGTTTCTAAAGATACAAAACGTTGCGCCAGTGTCGATGCTTGCTGCCAGACGCACGCTGTTTTCGCCAGCCTTCAACACAACGGGAATGGAGATACCTTCCCCCTCACTGCCGTAGGAATGAACGGTGGTGAACTCGATCTGGTGCACAGCTACCAGCCGCCAAATGGCCGATCATCGTCGGGCACACTGGCGAAAAAGGGCCGCGAAACTCCCGCAGCTTGCGCCGCCGCTTTAACTGCCGCTAGCTTCGGCCCGTGCGCGACCAGCCGGTTGCCGTCGAGCGCAACCCATTCGCCTGTGTAGTGACGCGATTCGTTGGCAAGCCAGTCGAGTTCGGCCCGACTGTCATCAGGTTGTTGTGCGGATTCCCAACTAAGCGGGCGCTTCCGCTCATCCACGGTTACGTGAACTCGCTGATGCTCTGCCAGGGCAAGCGGTTCAAGAGGGCGCAATACGCCCTGCTCGTAAACGGCTTCAAGATGTATCGCCATGGCCCCTTTATTGTACCGGGTGCCATTGTCGCCGCTGGCGGTGTTTCGCATAGCTCGCTCCCCTTTTTGCGGGTCAGACTCGCGCTTCCTGAACCCGTTCGACGATGAGTTGCCGAACGACTGGCCCCGACGGTTCCTCGAACCGATCTGTGCGTGCCGGTTCCTGCAGCCGGGCAATCCGCTGGCCCGCAAGTTCGGCGAGCATTCCGGTCAATGCTGTGCCTCTGACGATCACGTCATGTGTGGTGAACACCGCCCGTATTTCGTCGTCGCCACCCTCGGCGTAAAGAAACTGGCTCCAGGGAAACACATACGTCCGTTTCAGCAGGACAATCTCCAGCCCGGTCTGGCGCTCGGGCGCAATTGCTTTCCAATTGCGCCGTCTATCGACCGATACCGCGTTCACGATGGCGCTCCGTTCTGGGCTCGTTTTGGTAGCTGATCTCGGCCGGTACCGGTTCGGTTTCACGCACACTCAACCGCCTCGCCAGGTGCCGCGCCGCCTTGATTCCGCGGCACGCACCGCGCACGAAAACCGTTCCCGCTTTGCGCGCCAGCTCGGAGGCTGATTTCCGCATCGACGATCGAGCCACGGATTCGCGGAGTGATTCTTTGTCGCTCGTGACGACCCGAACGCTCTGCCGCCCTCTCGAAGCCGCGACGTAAAATAGTTCCTTCCGCATCCCGTCGCCGGAGATGATGACCGCATCCACGGACTTTCCCTGACTTCGGTGCGCGGTTACCGCATATCCGTGCGCGAAGTGCCTGAAACCAACAGGCAGCGTCCGCCCATCCTCCAGGCAAATGCGACCTGCCCGGTCAACTTCCGCGACCGTCACAATTTCCCCGTTAGTGACCCTGAAGCCGTTCTCACGTCGGTTGGCCGTAAGCAGCAGCCGGTCGCCGGTGGCGACTTCGATGGACCGTCGTTCGTATAGGTCGAAGGACTTCGCCTGTTTCCCTGTGAGGGCGCGTTCCTCACCGACGGCATCGCGAACAACCACGCCTTTGTCGGAAACCCGAACCACCTCCAGCGTCTCGTTCTTCGCAATGCCTTTGACGGCGCGATTGAATCCCAGCACCTGTCCAGTCGAGAAATTCCGGGGAGCGCTCTTTTGTGCCGTGGTCCAGTTGAGGGGTACGTCGCGAGTCAGTTGCGCGCCCTCCACAAGGCGGCCCCCTCGAATTCGGTCCGCACGGATAGCCGATGTAACCAGCTCGATTTCGTTGTGTGTTGCACAGACCACAAGAACGGACGCCTGCGTCTCCAGCGCCGCCGAATATTGTCGCGCCACTTCCTGAGCGCGGTCGGCGTGCGTAACCTCGCGCACCGCACCCATGGCATCCAGCTTCTCGAAGCCACGTTCCGGGTCACGACGCAATTCCTGAATGGCATCACGGTAATCCAGTTGTGATTGTCTCTGCACCTGGATTAAGGCGGTGCTCTTCAGCCGCGACTCCTTTTCAAGAATCCGCAAGGCATCGCACGCCTCGACGCTTTGAATCTGCCGGGTATCGCCGCTGAATACGACCCGCGCGTCCCGCTCGGCGGCGAGCCGGAGAAACTCAGTCATCTGCCGCCCCGAAACCATGCCAGCTTCGTCAAGTATCAACACCTTGTGACGAAGTGCCTGTTGCGCCGTTCTGTCTTGCAACAGCCGCTCCAATGTCATCGCATCAGCGAACCCGACTTTCTGTAACTCCTCGACTGCGCTCATGGTCGGGGCGACAGCGAGAACTTTGCGACGTGCTTCCAGCAGACCACGCCGTAGTTCCTGCAACGTCGCCGTCTTGCCCGTGCCTGCCGCACCCGAGATGGCGACCACTTGGTCACGTGAATCGAGCACGAATTCGACGACACGCTTCTGTTCCGGGCGAAGCCGATCGGACGCAATGAATCTCTCG
>DATAZF010000363.1:0-13266 GCA_036272235.1 Bryobacteraceae bacterium
AAGGGTGTCGAGATCGTCCGCGATTTGAAGAAAGCCAAACAAGTGGCGTTTTCCCTCGCGTTCGTGATTGCGCAGGAAGAGATCGATGTCCTGGCGCCCGCCATCGCTCGCAAGGCCGAGGGCGATGCCATCGTGTGGTTCGCATATCCGAAAGGGACTTCAAAGAAATACAAGTCCCGGATTAATCGGGACAACGGCTGGAATGTTTTTGGCCGCGAAGGGTTTGAGCCGGTCCGGATGGTGGCGATCGACGAGGATTGGTCGGCAATTCGCTTCCGGCGTGCCACCTTCATCAAAAGCATGACCCGTGCGAAGGAACATCGGCTGACGGAGCGCGGTAAATGCGGTAAATAAGGGCTTGCAACCCCCATAAATCCCCATTTTTCGAGGTATACTGAATCCCAGCCGGTGAACTCGTCCGGCTACCAAAGCCTCGGTAAATCTCTCGCGGAGGTGCTCGCGTCGATGGAACGCCTGGGATTGATAATCGCCACCGCGGCGCTCCTGATCACCACCGTCTCCCATCCCGGCACTGCTTCCGGACCCTTCGACCAGCGCCTCTCTCCGGACCGGCAGGTTTTACAAGCCTTGAACCGCCTGGCCTTCGGTCCACGTCCCGGCGACGTCGAAGAAGTGCGGCGCATGGGAGTAGCCAAATGGATCGAGCTCCAGCTGCACCCCGAGCGCATCCCCGAAAATCCGGACCTCGACGCGAAGCTCAAGCCGCTCGAGACGCTGCGGATGAGCCTGCCCGAGATCGTCACAAAATATACTCCGGCACCGCAACAACCTCTCATGATGGCCAGCATGACGACCAATCCGCTGCCGCAGGACGAGATGCGCAAGCTCCGGACGGGAACGGCCGAGCAGCGCAAGGCCCTCCTTGCTTCGCTCCCGGAAGACAAGCGGCGGCAAGCCCTTATGCGCGTTCCCCGGGATAGTATCGACGACCTTCCCGAATACAAGCAGGAAGCGGAAGACGCCCGGAAAATGCAGCAGGAGGAGATACAAAAACAGGCCCGTCGTGCGAACCCGCGGCTGCAGGATATTCTCGATCCCGAGCAGATGAAGGTCGCGAGGTCCGGTAGTCCGGAAGAGCTCACGGCGTTGTTCGCGAGTCTCGATCCGGAAAAGCGCCCATTGGTGGCCGCTATGCTTCCGCCACAGAAGGCGGCTGCTTTCCCGGAGCTGCGCCGGGAAGGAAATTTCAAGCGCGCGCCCCGTCTTGTCGCGAGCGAAGACGCCAAAGAAGCCAAGGTTTTTCGCGCCATCGAGTCCAACCGGCAATTGGAAGAAGTGCTGGTGGATTTCTGGTTCAACCACTTCAATGTGGATCAGGCCAAAAGCGCCACGCAGACTGCGCCAAACCTGATCCATCTGCTGATCGGAAGCTACGAGCGCGATGCCATCCGCCCGCACGTCCTGGGTCATTTCCGGGATCTGCTGCTAGCCACAGCCCGCCACCCCGCGATGCTCTACTATCTCGACAACTGGGAATCCGTTGCGCCCGGCGCGTTTCAGGTTGGCCCCTTCGCGCCCAATCGCGCCACGGTAAATGGGGTGCCGAATTCCATTATTCCCTCGCTTTTCGATCGGCAAGCCCACGGTCTCAACGAAAATTACGGCCGTGAAGTAATGGAGCTGCACACGCTGGGCGTCAACGGCGGCTACACTCAGGCCGACGTTATAGCCCTGGCCCGCTGCTTCACCGGCTGGACAGTCCGCAATCCGGAAGATCCTGAGTTCCTTTTCGCTTCTTTTATGCACGACTTCGGCGAGAAGACCTTGCTGGGGCACAAAATCCCCGCCGGCGGCGGCGAGCAGGATGGCATTCAGGCGCTCGACATACTCGCCCGTCATCCTTCCACCGCGCGGTTTATTTCGCGTGAGCTCGCCCAGCGCTTCGTGGCAGACGATCCGCCCCCGGCTCTGGTGGACCGGATGGCGAAGACATTCACAAAGACCGATGGCGATCTGCGCGCCGTGCTCGAAACGATGTTCACTTCGCCGGAGTTTTTTTCGGAAGGTGCATGGCAGGCCAAAGTGAAATCGCCGTTCGAAATGGTCGTGAGCGCGGTCCGCGCGGTCGGTGGTGAAGTGTCGGATCCGTTCACGCTGGTGCAGAAGCTCGCCGATCTGGGCCAGCCCCTCTACAACAAACTCGAACCAAACGGGTATCCCAATACGGGCGAGTCGTGGTTCAGCACTGTGGGTATTATGGGCCGGCTGAACTTCGCGGCGGATCTGACCGCGGGCAAGGTTCCGGGAATTAAGGTCGATTCGTCACGCCTCTCCGGAAAAGACAATTCCGCGATTGCGCGGAGCCTGCTTGGGCGCGACGCCTCGTCCTCAACGGAGGCTGCGATTGAAAAGGGACTGGAAGGCAAAGACCACGCCCCTCTGCTGATCGCCTCGCTGGTGATCGGCTCACCTGAATTTCAGAGGAGGTAAAACGGCTATGTTGACGCGGCGAATTTTTCTGCGCGGTTCCGCGCTGGTGATGGCGGGCATGGGCTCCGTTCCCGGATGGCTTGCCCGCGCCGCCTCTGTCGAAGGAAGAAAACGCAAGACCCTCGTGGTGATTTTTCAGCGCGGCGCCGCCGACGGATTGAACATCGTCGTGCCCTTCGCCGAAAAGCGGTATCAGGAATTACGCCCGACTCTCGGCATCGCGCCTCCTTCCGGCCAGACCAGCGGCGCCATCGGCCCGTTCAATGGAAACGCCATCGATCTGGATGGCCGCTTCGCATTGAACGGTGCGATGCAGCCGTTGAAAGCACTCTGGGACAAACAACAGCTGGCGATCGTCGAAGCAACGGGTTCACCCGACTCGTCGCGTTCTCACTTCGACGCGCAGGATTACATGGAATCGGGCACATCCGGCAAATCCGCGGATGGCAGGATCGTGGGCGACGGCTGGCTCAATCGCGCGCTGCCGCCTGCCGATGCCGGGACATCCCCGCTGCGCGCCGTCGCCCTTGGTAAGCAGGTTGCGCGTACGCTGCGAGGCGACCGCGAAGCCATCGCGATCGGTGATGCCCGGCAGTTCACCATCGCGAATCAGGACGCCGCCGCCATCCTGCAAAATATGTATGCGACATCAGCCGACGCACAGTGGGGGCGCACCGGCAAAGACGCATTTGAAGCGATGAAGTTGATCCAGTCCATCAACAAGACGTCAGCCGAGCCGGCGAACGGCACGCAATACGCGCAAGGCGGGGAACTGGGTCGCAATCTACAGCAGCTCGCCCGCCTGATCAAAGCCGATGCGGGCGTCGAAGCCGCTTTCGCCGAGATCGACGGTTGGGATCACCACAGCAGCGAGAACCAGCAGCTGTCGAACCTGCTGCGCCAATTCTCGACAGCGCTCGCGGCCTTCAGTCAGGATATGGGTGATCGCATGGAAGATATCGTGCTCGTTACCATGTCCGAATTCGGCCGCACCGCGGCTGAGAACGGCAACGCCGGAACCGATCACGGTCACGGAAGTCTGATGATGGTTTTGGGCGGCTCGGTGCAGGGGGGCAAGGTTTACGGCCAGTGGCCCGGCCTCGAAGCCGAGCAGCTCTTCGAGGGCCGCGACCTCGCCGTGACCACCGACTATCGCACAGTGTTAAGCGAACTGATCCGCGGCCATCTGGGCCAGAAGGATCTGAGTCCCGTCTTTCCTGGCTACCAGCCCGGGGATCCTCTGGGCCTGCTGCGGGGATAGCAACACCGGACAATCGCCGCGGTCCACTGGGGCGGCCCCAATCGGCTCCCGGCTGAAATAAGACACTCTCGTCATGCGACTCTATTGCGCAACTGATACCTTTTAAATTGAGGGAAAGATCAGCCGCAACCGCGCGCATTCGCGCTCGCCTCGGACAGTGGACCGGTTTTCGCAGCCGCGACGATCAACTAATGATCGTTTTGAGCTTGCTGATCGGTCTGATCGTCGGACTCACGGTCGTCGCTTTCATACTGCTGACCGGCCGGCTGGCAGCGCGGATGTACCCGTCAAACAGCGCTGCCTGGCGCCGCATTCTGGTTCCCACCGCGGGCTCGCTTGTCAGTGGGTACCTCCTCTTCCGGTTTTTTCCGAATGCTCGCGGGAGCGGAATTCCGCAGACAAAATTTGCCCTCTTCATTCGGCACGGCGTAATCTCGCTGCGAACCGTCATCGGCAAATTCATTTGCTGCTCGATCTCGCTGGCAAGCGGCATCGCACTCGGTCGTGAAGGTCCTTCGGTCCAGATAGGCGCAGGCATCGCCTCCGCCATCGGCAGGCGTTTCGGTCTGAGCCCGGCAAATGTGAAGGCCCTCGTGCCCGTAGGTTGCGCGGCAGCTCTGGCGGCTGCTTTCAACACGCCGATCGCCGCGGTCCTGTTTTCGCTGGAGGAGATCCTGGGCGATATGCACGCGCCCGTGCTGGGCTCCGTTGTATTGAGTTCGGCGACGTCCTGGATGGTCCTGCACTTGATCCTCGGGGATCAGCCCTTGTTCCACGTGCCTTCGTATCAATTGGTGCATCCACTCGAGTTCGCTATCTACGTGATCCTCGGCGTGGTCGGAGGCCTTGGGTCGGTTTGTTTTGTGAAGCTCCTGTTGAAACTGCGTACGTTGTTCAAGCGCTTCCCCGCAGCCACCGTCTGGCTGCAGCCCGCGGCCGGAGGGTTGCTCGTCGGACTCTTTGGATGGTGGACCCCGCAAGTGTTGGGCGTGGGATATGACTACGTGGACCGCGTCCTCGGCGGTGATGTTCCCGTCAAAACCCTGGCAATTCTTGCCGTAATGAAAATTGTTGCCACTCCCGCGTGTTACTCGTCCGGCAACGCGGGCGGCATCTTTGGGCCGAGTCTGTTCATCGGGGCAATGCTCGGAGGGACTACCGGCGCCATAGCGCACGCGTTTCTCCCCAACCTGACCGCGAACCCCGGAGCCTACGCGCTCGTCGGCATGGGAACCGCATTCGCAGGCATCGTGCGTACGCCGTTAACCTCGGTGATCATGATCTTCGAGATGACGCGGGACTACGCCATTATCGTCCCGCTGATGATCTCCAATCTGATCAGCTTCTTCATTTCCCGGCAACTGCAGCCCGAACCAATCTACGAAGCGCTGGCTCTGCAGGAAGGAGTCTACTTGCCGACCGGAGAATCGCGTGAGGAACTTTCCGGCGCTGAGGTCAGCGAAGTGATGATAACGGAGAGCGAAGAAGCCAGGTTACTCGATCTCGACTCGGATCTCAAAACCGCACAGGCATTTCTGGATAGCAGGCAATGCAACTCCTGGCCGGTTGGCGTAGGGAGTTTCGTCACCGGGGTGATCAACAGACGTGACATCGAGGATGCTCAATCAGCAAAAGATGCTCAACCAGGAACAAAAACGCTCCGCCAGCTTATCGAACCAGACGGTAAATTTCCCTATGTGCATCCTGATCACCCGGTCAGTTATGCACTGGAGCGGATGCGCGAGGGTGGCGTGGATGTGGTGCCCGTCGTGAGCCGGGCTAACATTCATGAGATTTGCGGGTTCATCGGGCTCCGCGAAATTCTGGCCGAGTACGGCGTTCCTGAGTCCGCGTTCTTCTCAAGGAGTATGCCCGGTTGAAGCCCGCCGGAACAAACTGGGGACTCACCAGCGCTACGATCTTCGCGATTGTTGTCGGTCTGGCCGCGGTGGACCAGTTTCTCGCGCGCGTCGAATCGGCCGAAGTCAGAAATACAGCCCAACGATCTTATCTGACCGGGTCCCGCCTGCTTCAGGACGGCAAGCCCGGGGAGGCAATCGATTCTCTGCGCGAAGCACATTCTCTGGATCGGCAAAACGGCGATTACGAACTGCAGCTGGTGGAGGCGCTGACAGCTGCGGGCAACATCGCGGCGGCGGAACCGCCGCTGACAGAAGTTCTTCTGCGTGAACCGAATGACGGCCGCGCCAATCTCATCGCGGCGCGTGTGATGACCCGAAATGGAAACGCTGCCGAAGCGGAGGCTTATTATCACCGGGCGATTTATGGCGAATGGTCCCGAGATCCGAACGGGCACCGTGTATCCGCCCGCATGGAGCTCATTGAAATGCTCGCCGCGAAGAATCAAAAGCAGGAACTGCTTGCGGAGTTGATTTCTCTCGAGGCTGAGTCCCCGACGAGCGGAGAAATCCAGAAACGGCTTGGGGAGCTATTCCTTGTAGCCAATGCGCCGGCCCGCGCCGCGACCGTTTATCGGGCAATGGTTGCAAAGAGCCCGGGCTCAATCCCGGCTTACGAAGGACTGGGAGAAGCCGAGCTGGAACAGGGACAGTACGGCCCGGCGCGCGAAGCCTTCCTCCGCGCTTCTCTGCTGGATGCCGGCAGCGAATCCGTGCGCGCGCATCTGCAGACGCTGAACACCGTAACCGGGCTCGACCCAACCCTGCGCCAACTGACTTCCGCGGAGAAATACCGGCGCAGCATCCGTATCCTTGAGATGACGAGCGCCGCACTCGATCAATGTGTGTCGAAGGACCCGTCCCGGAATTCGGTTCTGCACTCGGAAGAAAACCAGCAGTTGCTCAACGCCGCGAAAACGACGACTGTGGGAAAAATGCCCGCCCACGTTACAAACGAAATTGCCGAGGGCGTGTTGTCGCTCGCCGAAAGGCTTTGGCGAGTAGAGGCGACGGCGTGCGGATCTGGCTCGCCGGATCAGGATGCGCTCAGCCTCGTCATGAAGAAACTCACTTCGTAGCGACTCCCCCATACTGAGACTCGGGCAAACCGGTTTGCGTATCCGATCGCTGTGCTTGTGCTGGCGTTGGCTCCAGCCGCGTACCCGCAACAGCGGTTCCCATCCCAAACAATCGCCTACACCGGCGCGCGATGGAAGCACCGTCATCGAGGATGGGACTCTCATCGTTCGCAACGGGCATATAATTGCGATCCGCACGCGCGGCGTGCTGAACTACACTCCCGCCAATGTCCCCGATCACCCGCGGCGCGAAGCGTTTTATGGCACGGCAGTCACGCAGTCGGTTGGTTCCGGGCCGGTCGAGGCGTCGATCGTATTTCAGCGCGACCAGCGAGCCGGTAAGTTTCCGCCGGGCGTCGCAGTTCTCCTTCATGCGGGGATACACGCGTCTCAACAGCGGTCCCGACGAAGTTCTTTGCGCCGCCGCCTTCGCATTACACATGATTGATTGATGAAGTCTCGACAGGACAGTAAGCACGCGCGTCGATGGAGTTGCGTTCGGTTGCGCGGTCGATCAGCCAGTCCGGGTCGATCGGGCACGCGAGGTGGATTTGTGGCTTCTCGGCCCGATCTCCTGAGCCTGACCCGCCAGACTCGCCTGCGGGAATTTCTTCGGAAATCGGCTGGTTGACATTGGCGAACAAAAGGCGAATACTGGCTTTATGCTGTTCGGCGATTCTCCCTCGCCGGGCCTGGTCGGGATCGCCAGACTGGCGGCCCAAAGCGAAGTTCTGGAAGCCAAGCGTGTCGTCCGCTATTTCGAGCTGGAGTCGCGCAGCGTCCTCAATCGCATCAGGCCCGGTATGCCGTTTGAATGGGGCCTGAATCCGTATCGGGGGTGCGAGTTCGGCTGCCGCTACTGTTATGCGCGCTACACGCATGAGTTCATGGAATTGCGCGAAAGCGTCGACTTCGAGGACAAGATCTATGCCAAGTCCGGCATTGGCCCAATCCTGCGCCGCGAGCTGAAGCGCATAGACGGCAGTAAGGGGATCGCGATCGGCACCGCAACCGATCCATATCAGCCTGCCGAGCGGCGGTTCCATCGGACGCGCGACGCGCTCGAAGTCTTCGCGCAACACTCAGGACTGGCGCTTTCGATCACGACCAAATCAAACCTCGTGGCCCGCGATGTCGCGCTGCTGCAGGAAATCGCCAAACGCAATTCCATCTGCGTGAACATGACGATTACCACGCTCGACAGCGCGCTCGCGCGGCTGCTCGAACCCCGCGCGCCGCGGCCCGAACTGCGGCTCAAAGCAGTGCGGGCGCTGGCGGAGGCAGGTATCCCGGCAGGCGTTTTCCCGAACCCGATTATGCCGTTGATCACCGATCAGGAGAATCGTCTCGACCGCCTGGCAAAGGCTGCCCGCGATCACGGCGCCACATATTTCGGAGGCGGCGTGCTCTTCCTGATGCCGTGTTCTCGCAAAGTTTTCTTTCCGTTTGTCGCGCAGCACTTCCCCCATCTGCTGCGGCGTTATCAGGAAAAATACGAGCGCGACGCGTACCTGAAGGGGCCTTACAAGGAGATGATCCGGGACAGAATCGCGGCGATCCGCGACAAATACGGGCTCAATTCCAGCCCGCCTCGCCGGGAGCTTCCTGCGCGGGAAGATGCGCAGGGCTGGCTGTTTTGAAGCGTCCCGTCGCCAGAGTCCGGCGCAGGTCGCGGATGCAGTAAAATTCATCATGACGTCCGCGAGCGCTGGTCTCGAGTTCGTTCTGAACGGCGAACCCGTCCAGGAGAGCGGGATAGCGCCTCAGACAACGCTGCTCGACTACATCCGGGGACGCGGACTTACGGGCGCCAAGGAAGGTTGCGCCGAGGGCGAATGCGGTGCCTGCGCGGTGCTTTTCGTCAAAGCGGGCTTGAACGGCGCGGCTTATCAATCCGTCAACAGTTGTCTTGTTCCGCTTCCTGCTGTAGCCGGTCAGGAACTCTACACAGTCGAGGCCCTCACCGAATGCGGCGAACTTGCCGACCCCCAGCGCGCCATGGCCGAGCGCGGCGGATCGCAATGCGGCTATTGCACGCCGGGATTCATCGTCAGTATGTTCGCGCAACAGCAAGCCGGTCACGTGGGCCGATTCGACCCCGCGGCGCTCGGGGGAAATCTGTGCCGCTGCACCGGTTACCGGCCGATCCGCGAAGCGATGCAATCTCTCGGACCGCCCCGCGACACGCCGCTGCGCCGGCGGCTTGGCTCCGCGGCGCCGGCCGTTCTCCCTGTCGATTATGAATCGCCCGCCGGAAGGTTTTCGCGGCCATGCAATCTGTCCGAATGCCTGAAGCTCGCGGCCGGTGACCCCGCCTCGCGATTCGTTGCCGGCAATACCGATCTCGGGGTGATGACGAACCTTCGCCACGCGCGATTCCCCCATCTGATCAGTCTGGAGGGTGTGCCGGAATTGCGGGAGTTTCACGACGGGCCGCGGTGCGTTGAAATCGGCGCGGGATTAACTCTGACGGAAATCGAAGAGCGCTGGGGCGAAGCGCCCGATTTCTTCCACGACTGGCTGCGCTTGTTTGCCTCGCCCTTGATCCGCAATCGCGCGACCCTCGGCGGGAATCTCGCGACCGCCTCGCCCATCGGCGATTCCGCGCCGCTGCTGCTCGCCCTCGACGCTGAGTTGTGCATCGCAGGACCTGAAGGTGAGCGCGCAGTTCCTCTGCATTCGTTCTTCCCTGACTATCGCCGGACTTCTCTCGATCGCGGAGAAGTCCTGCGATCCGTGCGCATCCCCAAGCCGTTGCCGGCGGTGACGCATTTCTACAAAGTGGCCAAACGCCGGGTCGACGATATCAGCACCGTGGCGGCAGGCATCTCCCTTCGTTTCGACGACTCCGGCTCGATCGCCGCCGCGCGCCTTGCCTTTGGCGGCGTTGGCCCGGTCCCGCTTCGCGTGTTCGAAGCCGAAGATGCTATCGTGGGCGCCCACGCTCCCGATCTTTCGCGCGTCAAAGAAATCCTCCGCCGAACTCTGCATCCGATGAGCGATCACCGGGGCTCTTCCGCATACAGGCTGGCAATGGCCCAAAGCCTGCTCGACAAATTCTTCTGGTCGACCGAGAGTGATCGTCGGAGTAATCAAAGATGACGTTCTCCGGCCAGCCCCTTTCCCACGAAAGCGCTCGCGAGCACGCCACCGGCGAAGCGCTCTACACTGACGACCTTGTCCCCCGCTTTTCCAACCTGCTGCACGCCTGGCCCGTGCTGGCCCCACACGCCCATGCGTTGGTGGTGCGCCTCGATGCGAACGCCGCCTTGCGGGAACCGGGCGTCGCCGCGACATTGACTTTGGCCGACGTTCCCGGCGAGGGCGATTCCGGGTCAAATCGGCATGATGAACCGTTGTTTCCGAGCGAAGTCACCTACCACTCGCAGCCGGTAGCCTGGGTTCTCGGCGATACCCTTGAGGCCGCGCGTCTCGGCGCCGCACGGGTCGCCGTGGAATATCGCGCGCTAACGCCAATCCTGACCATCGAGGACGCGATCGCGGCGGAAAGCTTTCATTCCGGTCCGTTCCGCATGCGGCGCAGTTCCTCGGATGGTGCCGCCGATTCTGCCATTGCGCGCAGTCCGCACCGCATCGCGGGACAGCTTGCGATCGGTGGCCAGGAGCATTTCTATCTCGAGACCCAGTGTTCCATCGCTCGCTTCGACGAAACCGGCGGACTCCTCGTTGATTCTTCGACCCAGCACCCGTCGGAGACCCAGGAGATCGTCGCGCGCGTCCTCGGCATCGCGCGGCATCAGGTGAGCGTGCAGTGCGTCCGCATGGGCGGCGCATTTGGCGGCAAGGAAGTGCAGGCCAATCCCTGGGCTGCGATCGCGGCTCTTGGGGCATGGAAGACGAAGCGGCCGGTACGCGTGCGATTGCCGCGGCATCTCGACATGGCGCTGACCGGGAAGCGGCACCCCTTCCTCGCGAAATTCACCGTCGGCTTCGACGGCGACGGCGGCCTGCGCGGGGTCGATCTCAAGCTCTACTCGGATGGGGGCTGGAGCCTCGATCTTTCCGACCCCGTATTGTGGCGCGCGCTCTTTCATTGCGACAACGCCTATCTGATCCCCGCGCTTGACGCCGCCGGATGGGTTTGCAAAACGCACAAGACCTCTCAGACGGCCTTTCGCGGCTTCGGCGGTCCGCAGGGAATGATGGTGATAGAGGACATTCTCGACCGCATCGCCCGCACCCTCGGACTCGAGCCAGCCCGCGTTCGCGAGCGGAACTTCTATCGCGAAGGAGATGTGACCCACTACGGCCAGCCTGTGAAGGATGCGGCCCGCATCGGGAGAATCTGGACCGAGCTGAAACAGTCGAGCGATTTCGAAGCCCGCCGCCAGGCCATTGCCGGCTTCAACGCTGTCACGCCGCATGCCAGGCGCGGTATCGCCATCACTCCGGTCAAATTCGGCATTTCGTTCACGGCGACATTTTTCAATCAGGCTGGGGCGCTGGTCCTCATGTATCGCGACGGCAGCGTGCAGGTGAATCACGGCGGCACCGAAATGGGGCAGGGTCTTCACACGAAGATCCGGCAACTCGCGGCGGACCAGCTGGGGATCGCGCTCGACGCCGTTCGCGTTATGCCGACGCGCACCGATAAAGTGCCGAATACCTCCGCCACTGCCGCATCCGCCGGCACGGATTTGAACGGTGCCGCTGTCGTCGATGCCTGCCGGCAGATTCAGGCGCGTCTGGTTCCGATTGCAGCGGGTCTGCTCGCATGCGATGATGCCGCCGTCCGATTTGAAAACGGCATGGTTCTCGGAAACGCGAACTCGCTGCCGCTGGCGAAGGTCGTCGATCACGCCTACCGAGCCCGCGTCCCCCTCTTCGCGCATGGCTGCTACCGCACGCCCGAGATTCACTTCGATCCGAAGACAGCGACCGGCAAACCGTTTCACTATTTCGCGTATGGCGCGGCCGCAAGCGAAGTGGAGATCGACGGTTTTACCGGTGAACATCGCATCCTGCGCGCCGATCTTTTGGAAGATGTCGGGAATTCCGTTTCCCCACTGGTCGATCTCGGCCAGGTCGAAGGCGGCTTTCTGCAGGGCATCGGCTGGCTGACCGTGGAAGAGCTTTTATGGGATGCCCAGGGCCGTGTCGCCACAGCCGGCGCTTCGACCTACAAGCTTCCGTCGTGGCCTGAGATGCCCGAAGTTTTCAACGTCGCGTTTCTCGAAAGAGCGGCCGAGCCCGGCGTCGTCTTCGGCAGCAAAGCGGTAGGTGAGCCACCGCTGATGCTGGCCTTCTCGGTACGCGAAGCGATTCGCGATGCGATCGCGGCTTTCGGCGAGCAGGGCGTTGTGGAACTTGACAGCCCGGCTACGCCGGAGCGCATCTATCGGGCTATTGAAGCCGCGCGGGCCTCGCGTAAAGCGCCCGTTTCGCCAGCCGCCGGAGCGGTTCGCGGGTGAACATTCTCCGAGCGGCGATTTCCCACACACCCCGCAATCCGTTTCTCGAATCGAACGCTCTCGTGGCTCTTGCCGACGGCGGGCTCGCTATCGAAGGCGGCAAGGTCGTGGCTTGCGGAGACTATAGCGCGGTTCAGCGAACCTATCCGCATGCGGACGTTCGCGATCTTCGCAACGGTTATATTCTTCCTGGATTCATTGACGCGCACGTCCATTTTCCGCAGGTCCGAATCCTCGGCGGGCTCGGGTACAGCCTGCTCGACTGGCTGGAACAACTCACGCTCCCTGAAGAAGCGTGCCTGGCGGATACCGCATACGCCTCCATGCTCGCGACAGAATTCGTTGCCGCGCTGGCTTCTCACGGTACGACTACGGCGCTCGTTTTCGGCTCGCACTTCGCTGCCGCCACCGCCTCGCTGTTTGACGCCGCCGAACGCCGCGGCCTGCGTATCTTCAGCGGACTCGTGCTTTCGGACCGGTCTGTCCGGCCCGAGCTGAATCAGGCGCCCGATGCCGCTTATCGCGATTGCAAATCGCTGCTCGATCGTTTTCCCCGCTACGCGGTCACCCCGAGATTCGCGCTATCGGCCTCAGAAGCGATGCTGGATGTCTGCGCCACTTTGCTGCGCGAAAATCCGCGGCTGCTGTTTACAACGCATATCAATGAGAACCTCCGCGAAATCGAAGAAGTCGCCAAACTCTTCCCGTGGGCAAAAGATTATCTGGATGTTTACGAGCGGTTCGGATTGATCGGCCGGAATTCGATCCTCGCGCACAACGTTCACGCCAGCGGCAGCCAGCTGGGACGGCTCGCGGAGGCCCGCGCTTCGATTGCGCATTGCCCATGCAGCAACGCCGCGCTGGGCAGTGGCATCTTCCCGATGGCTCGCCACCTGGAGGCAGGCGTCCGGATCGCCCTGGGCACCGATGTCGGCGGCGGCACCGGCTTCGGCATGCTCAAAGAGGCGCTGCAGGCCTATCTGATGCAGCGTGTGGCGGCGCAGGCGAACACACTGAGTCCGGCGCAAATGCTTTACCTTGCGACCCGAGCGGGCGCCGAAGCTTTCGGGATCGAAAACGAAACCGGCGATTTCGAAGCCGGGAAATCGGCGGACTTCGTCTAT
>DATAZF010000364.1:0-31166 GCA_036272235.1 Bryobacteraceae bacterium
GAACTTGCGCACAGCAACCTGCAGTGCCAGATCGTGCGCTCCGCTCGGAACACATATCGAGAGCGCAACATCCGCGGTTGCGAGGGTGTGGTCAAGAGTGCCGAGGTCTTCAAAGCCGGCGCACTCGGCGCGTTTACGCGACTCCGCACTGCGGCTTTCGGAGGCCCAGACCACGCGTATCCCGCGTGAAACCAGACAGGCTCCGATAGCCGCGCCCATTTCACCGGGGTGGAGGATGGCGACGGTCATCGTTTCGAGTGTGCTGAAGTGCTCTAACGATGATATCCGGGCACTGTCGCGGCGGGAACCCGCTCAACGCCGATCCTGCGCGCCGTGGTAACTGTGCAGAATCTCAACAGCATCCATCTCCAAAGAATAGACAACCACTTACCGGGAGGAGCGTAAGCGCGATTTCTCGGATGCCGTCTAGGCGCCCCAGCCTGCCTGGTGCGGGAGATGCAGAAATTTCGTTACTTACCTACCAGATGCGAGTCGCTGCGTTCATTCTCCGAACAGATGAACTCGATCAGGTCGGTGTTCAGCATGATCTGCTGCGTGACCTTCACGGTAAACGGCTTCGTGTAGGCGGATGGATCGTCAACGGTTTCCTCGATTTCCAGACGTCCATAGGTCGGCCGGCGGAATTTCTCGATCATCTTCCCGGCGTTGGTCAGCGGACTCCCGTTCACGTCGAGCCACACATCGTCGCGGAAGCCGGTGGTTTCCACAACGAGCGTATCGCCATCCCAATGCCCAACCGAATAGCCGTACCACCACGGCTGAACATCTTTGGGCGGTGACGGGCGGCCGTCAGTGAAGATCTGGCGCAGGCCCGAGTTGGCTTCGTAGATGATCACTGTCACCGCCGGCGTCTGGATAATTTTGCGGGGCTGCGGATGTTCGTGTAACTGGCCAAGGCCCATCGGCAGGCAGTGCGCGTCGGGATTGTCCTTGCTGTTCCCGGCGATGCGCTTCGCGAGCAGATCCGCGGCCCAAGGCTTGAGGGGCAGCTTGCCCCCGGGAAATCCTGCGCCAATGTTGAAGAAAGTCGCGGCTGGCGGTCCTGTTTGAGCGGGCGGGGGTGGAGGAGCGGGCGGCCGTACGGCAGCGCCTCCCTCCGGCGGCGGAAATCCCCTCGGCGGGCGTCCGATATTGCCGCGCACGTTTTCCCAGACGCCGGAAAAGTCGGGATGGCCGTCGGCTGTCCGGGGAGCTGGTGCAGTGAGATTCGGCTTGCCATCGGCAGTTTTGGGGACATTGGGCGTGGGATAGTCCGGCCACTGAGCGGACAATGCGAAGGGAAAAGCGGCGAGGACGATCGAAACTGATATTGCGGCTCTCATCTCAATGCATCCTATCGCACTATTTCCCGTCGACTGAAAGCGCCAGCAGAACGTTGCCAGGCATCCCGATCATCACGTTGTAGCCGGAATTCACAAATAACATTCCGCCCGCGATGGCCGGCCCAGCCATATTCATGGAACCGCCGTGGGCCTTGACGCCGTTGACGGTTTCGAAATCCTGGACCGTATCGAGGTCCCAGATCATCTTGCCATCGGTGGTCGAGTGCGCGCGCAGGTGCCCATCCATCGAGCCTGAAAAGACGACGCCGGGAAGCAGTGTCGCGGCGGCCAGTTGCGCGGGACTGCAGCCGCGCTTTCCCTTGCACGCCGGTTCGGCTGGAGGCGCATACCAGACCTGCTCACCGCTCGCGGCCTTCAGCGCAAACAAGCCGCCGCCAGGGCCTGGGAAGATGTCGGAGATGGGCGCGTAGACGTTATCCGCATCCGCGGCGATGCCCCACTGGATGCCGCCGTTCGCGCCGCCCTTGCTTACCGTTTTCTGCCAGACGATGTCGCCTTTGCGATCGGGATCGAGTCCGAAGACGACGCCCGACTTCTGACCGACCAGCAGAATATCCTTGCCGCCGGGCAGCGCGTGCAGAATGGGTGCCGACCCGATATCCACATCGCGATCCGGATTCGCTGGACAACTCGGCTTGCCGGGACGTCCGCAACTGGCGTTCCAGGCGTCTTCGGTCAACTGCTTCGACCATTTGAGGGAGCCGGATTCCATGTCGAACGCCAGGACGGCGTCGGACGTATGGGTCGGCGGATCGGAATAGTTGTTGCCTGTTCCCGCATAGACGAGCTTGCGCTTGACGTCGATCGCCGGAGACGCCCAGATGCCGACGCCGGAAGGTCCATAGAGCTGGGTGCCGGCGGAACTCACTTTGGTCGGTTTATTCTCCGGTACCGTGTAGGTCTTCCAGATCACTTCGCCGTTCCTGCTGTCGAGCGCCACCATGCTGCCACGGAAGGTGCAGCACGGGTACTTCGGATCGCCCGCCGCTACCTCTTCGGAAGACGAACGAACGCCGATGTAGAGCCTGCCGTTGTAAAGCTTCGGGGTACCGGTAATGCCGGCCATGGGGTGTTCGTCGAGCCGCCGCTTCCAGAGCAGTTTGCCGGTCTCGGCGTTCACCGCGTAGAGGTTGGTCTCGGAGTCGCCAAAGTATGCGGCGTACTGGCCGCGGCCCGTCGAAGCGATGTTGAGGGCGGTGCGCATGCGGGTGTCAGCTTTGAACATCCAGTACTGGCATCCGGTTTTGGCGTCGAGCGAATAGACCGCACCGGTCGCGCTGCCGAAGAAGACGCGGCCTCCGACAACGGTGGGCTGGGCTTCGACAGTGACTTCGTAGGGAATTCCGAAGGCCCACTTCACTTTGAGTCTGGGGATGTCGGCGGTGGTCAGTCCAGCGCCTTTGTTGGTCTGCATGCGGCTGTTGGTCAGATCGACGCCCCAACCGTTCCAACCTTCGAGGCCGGTCAGAGGATGGGGTCCCGGCGCGCACGGGTTCGGCTTGCCCGGATTTTCGGATGCCGCCGTTTTCGGTGAAAGATAGTCAGCTACGGCACGGCGTTCGGCCGATGTCATTCGAGCGCCCTGCGATCGCATCGCGCCTGCTTCGAGAGCCACGACGATGGATTCATTCGGTCGCTGCTGCAGGACTTCGGGAAGCGGCGCCCGAGTGTCACCACCGGGCGCATGGCACATCGAACAGTTGGCCGCGAACAGGGCTTTACCATCAGGGGCTTGCGCAAAGGCAGGAATCAGGAGGCAACAGAGCAACACAGGGAGCCGAAACATGGCCCCCATTCTCTCAAAGTTGCCAACAGTGCCGCCATTTCCAAAATTATTGATCGAGGTCGGGCTTATCGACCCTATCGATCACAACCGCCAGAACCGGCACCTTTGCGGATTCCAATCTGAGGCCAAGCTGTTCCTGCAGTGCCGCGAAAATCGCCGGGGACACATCAGGCGAGCTGTCCCGTGCGGGTTCGATACTTTGCGGCGTCCAGTCCAGGGCGAAATTGAAGCCGCCCTTCAACCCCGTTCTGTCGACGACCGGTTTTGCGATATCGCGATTCCGGGAGAGCCGCTTCGCGAAGCCTTCCATCGTCACGTTGGTCGCGCTGAGGTGCGAGTTGCTCCCGCGGCTTTCGGAGCCCTTCCCGTCCGGCTTCGCAGGCTCCATTTTCGATCCCCTTTTCGCGAGGAGAAGCGCATAACCCGACGTCTGACGCGATTCGCGATGTATTGCGAGATGGAATCGATCGACGAGCAGGCTCTGGAGCATCTGATGTAGCTGCTCTGAGGTCTGTGGGGTCTCCGCATGCGGGATTCGCGCGGTGATGTCGTAGCCATCCGAATTCAGCCAGCTCGGACCGCCGAAAATCGCGGTCTCATCGATTTCCCACGCCTGCGCGATCAGGCGTTTCAGGGTGAGGTTGTGAATTTTGTAGAAAGCCTTGTCGCCGTCGATGTCGTGGCTCCCGTCGTCAAGGGCCAGGCGAACGGAGGCGACTTCGAACTCTGCCTGATTTTTCGGTTCTTTGGTCTGGGCGAACACCGCCGAAGCCATCGCAAGCCAAAGCGCAAGTTTCTTCATCGGAGTCTCCCTATAGCAATACGCCAGTTTCCGGGAAAGGTTGACTGCCGGGCTGAGAAATATTTTCGGCTGGTGGATGCGGATTCTGCGGGTAGAATAGCCGCATGCCGCCAAGCCGGAGAGCTTTCCTCCATTCGGCCATCGCAACAGGCGTGGCTTTCAATACCGGCCGCGCGATCGCCCAGATGCCCACTGCAAAATTCGTCGACACGCCAATCCTCAACATAGCCTATGAAGAAAGCGGCAATCCGCAGGGATTCCCGATCATCCTTCTCCATGGCTTCCCGGACGATATCCATGCCTGGGACGATGTCGCGCCTCCGCTTGCCGGTGCGGGTCATCGCGTCCTCGTGCCATATCTTCGCGGCTACGGACCGACGCGCTTCCGCGATGCCGGCGCGCCCCGGACGGGCGAACAAGCCGCCATCGGTCAGGACCTTATGGATTTCGCCGACGCCCTGAAGTTGCCGCGCTTCGCCGTCGCGGGCTATGACTGGGGCGGGCGCGCCGCAGGCGTCGCTGCAGCGCTACATCCGGATCGCGTCCGCGCGGCTGTCCTGATCGCCGGTTATTCCATTCAGAATGTTTTCGGCGTGGGACAGCCCGGGCCACCGGAGTCGGAAAGAAGATTCTGGTACCAGTGGTATTTCAACACGGAGCGCGGACGCGCCGGTCTCAAGGCCAATCGCAAGGCTTTCTGCAAATTGCTCTGGCAGGAATGGTCTCCGACGTGGCACTTCACCGAGGACACTTATAACCGGACCGCGCCATCATTCGACAATCCGGATTTCGTCGACATCGTGATTCACTCCTATCGCCATCGGTTGGGAAACGCGCCGGGGGAAGACCGGTTTATAGAGGTGGAACGGCAGCTCGCGACACGTCCGAAGATCCAGGTCCCGACGATCGTTCTGCACGGCGCGGACGATGCGCTCGACCGCGCTCCAACGGAAGCGACCGCCGCCGAACGAGCTTCGTTCACGTCGCTGGTCGCGCGGCGGATCGTCCCCGGCTCCGGTCACTTCATGCCGCGGGAAAAGCCGGATGCGGTGTCAGGCGCGCTGCTGGAGATTCTGGCGGCGAAGTAGCGGCCGCGCGCCGCTTACCGTCCACGTGCGGAAGTTGGTTGCGTGGCGCAGGCCGGTCGTTATTGATTACGATTCGACACGCGGGGCCGAAGCCCCAGGGAGTCCTCGAACGCGAGTTTGCGGATTTGACGAGTGAAGATGCCACATCCTGAAAAGCCCGGACCTGGTTCTGAGTCGTCGTTCCGACCTGATCGAGGAAAAGGTGGGATGAGGTGTAAACCAGGTTTCTATGCGTTGTCGGTTTCAGCGCAACCTCGTCAACGCCCTTGCCGAAACCCGCCGCACGCCCGGAACGACGGATTGCGACGCACGGCGGTTTCGGTTCAGATTCCCATCTCTTTGAATACTTCTTTCGCGGCACGGAAGCTGTCGATCCCAGCGGGAATGCCGCAATAAATCGCCACCTGCAGGAAGACTTCCTTGATGTCTTCTTTGGTGAGTCCGTTGGTCATGGCGGCCTTGATATGCAGGCGCAGCTCGTGCGGCCTGTTCAACGCCGCGATCATTGCCAGATTGATGAAGCTGCGCGTTTTGCGCTCGAGTCCCGGACGTCCCCAGACCTCGCCCCAGCAATACTGCGTCGAGAGCTGCTGGATCGGCAAACTGAAATCGTCCGCGTTGGCAATCGCGTTGTCCACATACTCGGCCCCAAGCACTTCGCGGCGGATGGCCAGACCTTTTTCGTACGTTTGTTTGTCCATAAGTTTGCCAATTGTATCCCCTCACTCGTAATAAGCGGGGGACTTGCGCAGCTTCGCGTCGGCGATGATGTCGTGCTGGATCCATAGTTTCGCGTGCTTCTGTTTCAGCAGCGCCTCGACCTTCGCCTTCGACACGACTTCCTGCGCGGGATCACCAAGATTGGCAAAGGGCGTGAAGTTCTTCAACTCACGTTCGGCCGGGTAGTGATAGAGGTCGCCGCTCAGCACCACCGGACCGGTCTTCTTCAGATTCACGAGAAGCGACTGATGGCCGGGCGTATGCCCAGGCGTCGAAATGATCACGACCGATCCATCGCCGAAAACGTCGTAGTCGCCGTCGAGAATCTTCGTCCTGCTGGTCTTCAGCCGGCTCCAGCGCTCAGCGCCGTTGATCGGCGTGGTGGGCGGCGTATCCGGAAACATGAACGCGCGCTCGGGCCGCTGTACCAGCCACGTGGATCCGGCGAAGTTATTCCCGTTCGCCGAGTGGTCGTAGTGATTGTGCGAGAGCGCGAGATAAGTAATGTCGGCGGGTTTGTAGCCAACTGCGGCTAACTGATCCTTGAGGGTCGTATGAACAGTCGCCCGCGCCTCCACGGTTCCTTCAGGCTTCACCAGCTCATCGGGAATTACGCCGGAATCCCAAAGCAGCGTGCCGCGCGGATCGACGATCAGGAAGGCTTCGACCGACATATCGGTCGTGGTGACGCCGCGCTCGATCAGCACTGCCGGGTTGCCGCTTTTCAGTCTGCCGCAATCGAAAACGTATAGCCGGACAGATTTGACTTTTGGTGGCGCGACGGTCTGGGCGAGAAGTGACGCCGCGGAAAGGATAAGAACGACGATTGAGCGCATCGGCAACACTCCCTGGTTCGCGGGGGAAATCTTCTCCGCGTGATCGACTACGAGGATATCGAGTGTAGTCTGTTTCTTTTCGAGTTTAAGCCGGCCGCGGCTGAGCCGGACGCCGCGCCATCGGGAAGTTGCGCCGGAACGCCCGCCAGGATGATCGGAAGCAACTGCCACATCTTTCGCATGGTGATTTGTACTTTCCATATTGACGGAAAATCGAGCGGTCGATGGCACCGCGGCTTCACAATGCGTGGCCCGATCCCCGTTCGCGGCCGGCCGCGATCTCGGCCAGCACTGCCGTGGCCGCAATGCCAGTAAAGGAAAACGGATGGAGGAATCGATATGCCGACTCCACGCCTCCGAGGCACGTGGCCGTCAATAGCAAACAGCTCCAAACGAGCAACAGCGCAAGACCTTTTGGATTGGCTTTCGGATTAGCCCGACCCCGCCAAAAAGCAAGCGCGGCCAGAAAAGGCGATAGCAGCAGGAACACATTCCAATAGCCGGCGGCGATATGATACCGGCGGCTCGGCGTGCGCCAGGTGTCCTGATGCGATACATCCTCGCCGAACGCCGAGGAAATGGCGAAGCCTTCGCGCGGAGACATGGAAGGTGGCGCACGCATCCCGTTTTCTTCTTCCAGCATCCGGCGCACCTTCGGGATCTGAAGCCAGAAATTCACGTAGTTCACCAGACCCAGCCGGAGAAACCCTAGCGGATTTCGCCGGATCGCGGCGCGGGCAACCTGCTGCGCGGCTTCGTCCGCTGCCTTGTCGCCACCCAACACCTGGCGTAGTCTGGCGATGAGGCCGGCGTCTTCCCACAACTGCGCATTTCGCAGGGCAGTGATAAGCGGTAGCCCATTTTCGTTCTGCGCCGTGATGGCATCCGCCACGCGTCTATCGGCGGTATCCCGGGACTCGACAATCGGCGACACGGCGGCCAGCAGGAAATAGCCGGTCGAATAGTGCCAGGCTGGTTCCCTGCCCGCGAGACGCCCTGTCCAATGCCGGTATCCCGATTGAAATACGAACGTCGAACCGCAGCTCACCATTAGCGCCAACGCCAGCAGCCGCAGACGCTTCCTGCGGGAAACGCCGGGGGCCGATTCGGGAAAATAAGCTGCCGGCGGAAGCAGCACAGCGGCAATCAGAATCACCGGCAGGTAGACCATCCGCAAGCTGACAAGACACATTCCGGCAAACGAAAGGACTACCAGCCACCAGGGCGCGGGGGCGCTCAGATATTTGAGTGCTGCCACCAGAAATACTGCTGTCGCAAGCATTGCGGCGGTTTCCGACAGCACCAAATGCTCGTGCACGATCTGCACGGGGTCCACCGCAAATACTATGGCGGCCGCGATGGCGATCGCTGCGCGCACACCAAAAAACCGCAGGAGCGCGAACGCGAGAATCCATGCTGTCAGCCCACCCATGGTGATCTGCATCGCGACAATGGCGGAGAGGGAATGGAATGGCAGAGCGAAGACGCGGATGAGATCCCCATACACATAAGACCGAAAAGGGACGAACGCCAGCCGCAGCGCATTTAACATGTAGGCCCCGGAGTCGACGAAGAAGATTGCCTGCGAATCCACGGCAAATTCGATCGACTTGACGAGCGCAACCAACGCTGCCGCGACGAGCAAAGGCGTACGCAGTGAACCGCGCGCGATGGTTTCAGGTTTCAGACGCCGGTGCCGCACGGTATTCGCATTCGAGCACTTGAAAGATTACACCGTTGGCTCCAGCCGCATTTAGTAAAGCAATGTGGGATTGGATCGACCCGAAGAGTTGCCCGCGACGGTATGGAACCATCCAACCCAGCGGCATTTGACTGGTTCCTATGCACTTGCCTGGTTTCCAAACGCCTCCGGTATCGACATTCTGAGAGCATGCAGGCCACCCTGGAAGCCCCGCCGTCAAACCCATCTCTTTCGTTGAATGGAAAAACTCTGGCGATCGATGAAAAAACTTTGGATCCGCTCTCATTTCTTCCCTGTTCTCCGGTGTCGAAACACAGAATGGGGGAGACGATCTATACGCCAAATCAGCCATCCACACAGCTCTTCCTGATCGTCGAGGGCCGGGTAAAAGTGTCGCGCCATGGAGGCGGCGGGGAGGTCGTGGTGGACCTCTATCAGGCGGATGAGTTCTTCGGTGAATCGGCTTTGGTCGGGTGCGACAGCCGTGGCGAGCGGGCGGTGGCCATGGCGTATACCCGCGTAATGAAATGGTCCAGAGAAGAAATTGAAGAGAACGCCTTGCTGCGGCCGGAACTCGCGCTGGCGCTTCTGCAACTCATGGCCCGCCGCACAGCGGATTTCGAAGGGCGCATTCAGAGCCTCTCCAATGAGAGCGTAACGCGGCGGCTGACCCGTGCATTGATACGCTTCGCCGCGAAATTCGGGATACAGGAGGGAGACGGCACTCTCGCGATGCCGACGCTGACTCACGAACTGCTCTCGAAGTATGTTGGGACGTCCCGTGAGATTGTGACTCACCACATGAACCAGTTCCGGCGCGACGGCTATCTGAGCTATTCCCGCGACGGGATTTCGCTCTACAAGCGGGCTCTTTCCGAATGGGGCGCAGGGGCGCCGGCGGTCACTGCCGAATCCGCTCATGCGGGTTCTGGTAAAACTCAGTTAGACGCCATTGTCGTTTGATGTTTTCGAAATACAAGCCCGTTCCATTCTGAGCCCGGTTTCCGGTTTCCTTGCCGAGGCCGGTTTCAGTCACTCCGTGTCGCCTGCCCGCAACTGTACTTTCGGCTGTAGCTACTGCTATGTCCCCACCATGCGGGTGCAGGCCGGCCTGCGTCCCGAGGATTGGAAGCACTGGGGAACCCGCACTACATTCAAGACCAACGCGGCGGACCTGGCCCTGCTCGCTTTTCGCCCCGGCCAGGTGATTTACTGCTCACCTCTGACCGACCCTTACCAACCCGCGGAAGCCGGCATGTGCTTGATGCCCGCGCTGCTCGAAGCGGTGGCGGCCAATCCGCCCCGCGTGTTCGTGATCCAGACGCGCGGGCCGTTGATTCTTCGCGACATGGATCTGCTGCTGGCCGCCGAGCGCCGGACTTCGATCCGCGTGAGCTTCTCGATTTCGACCGATCGCGAGGACGTGCGCCGGATCTTCGAGCCGCATTGCGCCACCATCGCGGAACGCTGGCGCGCGGTTGAAACGTTGCGATCCGCGGGTATTCAGACCTCCGTTGCCATCGCGCCCATCCTTCCCTGCAATCCGGAAGCTTTGATCGAGGCCGCGGTGAGGTATTCGAATGGGCCAATCATCGCGGACCCGCTGCATATTCGCGCCGTCAAACGTTCCGGTGCGACCACGCGCGAGGCGGCGCTCGCGATCTGCGGCCGGTATGGCTGGAACGACTGGCTGAATCCGGCGTTTCAGGGCAGTCTGCTGCTCCGCATGGGCGCCGCGGCGAAGGCTGCCGGACGGGCTTTCGGCGACGGACCGGCAGGCTTCGGCCTGCTGAGGCTGTAGATTGGTGCTGGCTGCGCGGCCGCGCAGTTCGCCTGCTCGTGACCGGCGCCCTGATCGTACGGCACCTCAGCGGTAAAAACCCGGGAAGCAGATCGAGTCCGCTCGTGTCGATCGTGTCGAGAGCCCCGTTACGGGAGTCGCAATCAAGGATAAAGAACGAGTCGCCTGCGGAGAGCACGAAACCATTGATGGCGTGGAGATTCAGCTCGCCGCTGAGATCGGCCGCGCCGCTGACATCCGGAACATCGTAAGAGCTCAGCCCGGCCAGTTCGATTTCGAGCATACCCGCGGCAGTCTGGTCGTAAGTTCCGTTGACCGTCACGGTTCGCGGCGAATCGCCCGGCTTGACCGTGCCACCGTTGATGAGGTCGTTGTCCAGCACGCCGGGGCCTTCAAAAAGACCGCCGTCGATTATCCTCAGGCCCGCGAGCAGCAAGCCTTATCACGCGTAGCGGCAGTGGCGACCGATTTGGCCGCGGCTGTTAAACCGGCGATTGCTAGAATGAACTCTTTCGAGGTATCCAAATTGGCAGCTATTTTGCGGCTTGACGAAGCGATCCGGGAGTTCGTGCGTGACGGCGATACCGTGGCGCTCGAAGGCTTTACGCACCTGATTCCATTCGCCGCCGGACACGAGATCATCCGCCAGAAACGCCGCGGTTTGACCGTAATCCGCATGACGCCGGACGTGATTTACGACCAGCTGATCGGCGCGGGCTGCGTGTCGAAGATCGTGTTTTCCTGGGGCGGCAATCCCGGTGTCGGCTCCCTGCACAGGCTGCGGGACGCGATCGAGAAGCAGTGGCCGAATCCCATCGCCGTCGAAGAGCATGAGCATGCCGGCATGGCCGCCGCCTATGCGGCAGGCGCGTCGCATCTTCCCTTTGGCGTGCTCCGCGGCTACATCGGAACCGACTTGCCGAAATACAACACCAACGTGCGCTTTATCGACTGTCCCTTCACCGGCGAGAAGCTGGCCGCTGTGCCGGCGCACCGGCCGGACGTCACCATAATCCATGCGCAGAAGGCCGACCGCAAAGGCAACGTGATGATGTGGGGCGTGGTCGGCGCGCAGAAGGAAGCCGTGATGGCGGCGAAGCGCTCAATCGTCACCGTCGAAGAAATTGTGGACGATCTCAACGCTCCGCCGAATTCGATCATTCTGCCTGCATGGGTAGTGGGCGCGGTGAGCGAAGTGAAGGGCGGCGCGTTCCCGTCATACGCGCAGGGCTACTACGCCCGCAACAATGCGTTTTACAAGCAATGGGACAACATCGCGAAGGAGCGGGAGACGTTCCTCAAATGGATCGACGAACACGTGATGAACACGAAGGATTTCGCCGGCTTCCGCAAAAGTATCGAGGGAGTCGTGGCGCATGTCTGAATACACCGCGGATGAAATGATGACTATCGCCGCCGCGCGTATGCTGCGTAACGGCGCCTCGTGCTTTGTCGGCATCGGCCTGCCGAGCGCGGCAGCGAACCTCGCGCGCCTGACGCATGCGCCGGATACGGTGCTGATCTACGAGTCCGGCTGCATCGGCACGAAGCCGAACGTGCTGCCGCTCTCGATCGGCGACGGCGAGCTTTCCGAAACCGCGGACACGGTCGTTTCGATCGTCGAGATTTTTACCTATTGGCTGCAGGGCGGACGCATCGATCTCGGCTTCCTGGGCGCGGCTCAGATCGATCGCTTCGCCAATATCAACTCGACCGTGATCGGGGATTACGAGAGTCCGAAGACGCGACTGCCGGGAGCGGGGGGCGCTCCCGCGATCGCGGCTAATTGCGGAGAGGTACTGATCACATTGCGCCAGAACAAGCGCGCGTTTGTGGAAAAGCTGGATTTCCAGACTTCCGGCGGCCACATGGAAGGTGGCGACAGCCGCGAGCGGATGCGGTTTCCAGGCAAAGGTCCGACGGCGGTGATTACGGACCTTGGGATTATGACGCCGGATCCGCTGACGAAGGAATTGACCCTGACAAGCGTGCACCCCGGAGTAACGATGGAAAGCGTCGTTGCGGCTACGGGTTGGAAACTGAAAGTCGCAAGCGAGGTCGGCACGACACCCGAGCCGACTCAAATCGAACTCTCCGTACTGCGGGATTTGCAGGCACGCACGGCGAAAGCGCACGCCGGCCAGAATTAGGCCTCGCGGGGCCGGCGGCGCAACCCGCGCGCGACGCTCGGCCAAAACGTCGTAAAGATGGCGACTCTCGATTGGTCACAACGCCAGTGTGGTCGCTGAATCTCCGAGGTGTGAAATTTGGCCGAAAGGTGAAGCTCACACCTGAGCAAAATCGACCACGCCCGGAAATTGATCGACAAAGGCTAAGCTAAGCCCATCGGTACGTGGCCGACATTCTGAACGTAAGCCGCTCGACACTTTATCCGCACTTATCCGATGAGCGCGATTGCCTCGCAAATTCTGAGTGACACCAGTGATTCGTCGGCCACGCGATTGGGTCCCCTGGCGTCATCTTTTCAGGATGCGCAATCTGGCGTTAGCCCTTGCTTTCCTTGCTTCATGCCGGGGCGGAAGGCAGAATTCGCAAGAGTTCACCCACTATATGCGCGTCACGGAGGCAATTGCCGCCATACACACTGCAGAAGCTCAGTTTCAGTCGCGTATAGGAAGATATGGAAGCCTGAAAGAATTGTCCGTGAAGCTTCCTGACGAATGGTCGTTCGCGCTCTCGCTGACGCCGGATTCGGGTTACACCATCGCAGCCCGTCCGCATGATGCGCACAGCTACAGCTTCTTCAGCGATCAGACTATGGCGATTCATCGATGCCCGCCGGGATCAGCGGAACATGTCTGCCCTGTAATCGGCGAGTCTCCAGTCCTGCGATAGGCAGTTAGCCCGGGAGGCCGTTAACGCAGAGTTTGACCTCTGTACGCGCCGGCCGTCCATTCGGATACAATTCTTACCGCATGCCTCAATCGTTTTCCCGGCCGACCCGGATTTCTGCCTTAGCTCTTCTTCTCCTGGTCTTAATCGCTCCCCTGCCCGGCCAGACTGGGGCGAAAAACGGCGAATGGCGCACCTACGGGGCCGATCTCGGCAACACGAAATACTCCCCGCTCGACCAGATCAACGCTTCGAACTTCAACAATCTGAAACTGGCGTGGCGCTTCCACACGGAGAATCTCGGTCCGAAACCGGAATTCAACATGGAAGATACGCCGCTGATGGTCAAAGGCGTCGTCTACACCACTGCCGGCACGCGGCGGGATGTCGTCGCGCTCGATGCGGGTACGGGCGAACTGCTTTGGGTCCACGGCGAGAATGAAGGTCCGCGCGGCGCTGCGTCTCCGCGTCAGCTTTCCGGACGCGGTCTGGCCTGGTGGTCCGACGGGAAGGAAGATCGAATCATTTACGTGACGCCGGGTTACCGCCTCGTGGCACTTGACGCGAAAACGGGGGCGCCTGTGGCTTCGTTCGGTAAAGGCGGCGTAGTCGATCTCAAACTGGATGACGATCAGCAGATCGACCTTGTCACGGGCGAAGTCGGACTCCACGCCACTCCGCTCGTCGCAGGCAACACGGTGATTGTCGGCGCTGCGCATCTTGCGGGCGGCGAGCCGAAAAGCAAATCGAACGTGAAGGGCTATGTCCGCGGCTTCGATGCCAGGACCGGCAAGCGCCTCTGGATCTTCCACACCATCCCGAGACCCGGTGAGTTCGGTTACAACACGTGGGAGAAGGATTCGGCCGAGTACACGGGCAACACGGGCGTGTGGGCGCAGATCAGCGTCGATGAAGAACTCGGCATGGCCTATCTCCCGGTGGAACTTCCGACCGGCGATTACTATGGTGGCCATCGTCCCGGCAACGGACTTTTTGGCGAGAGCATCGTCGCGGTGGATCTCAAGACCGGCGTGCGCAAGTGGCATTACCAGCTCGTGCATCACGGCCTCTGGGACATGGATATCCCTTGCGCGCCCATGCTGGTGGACATCACGGTAAACGGCAAGGCGGTAAAGGCGCTGGCGCAGCCGACCAAGCAGTCGATCCTCTATGTGTTCAATCGCGTGACTGGCGAGCCCATCTGGCCGATCGAAGAGAAGCCTGCACCGAAGGGCGACGTGCCGGGCGAGTGGTATGCGCCGACGCAACCGTATCCGACAAAGCCCGCGCCTTACGGACGCAGCGGCTTCTCGGCGGGCGACGTCATCGACTTCACGCCTGAGCTGAAGGAGCAGGGTTTGAAGTTGATGTCGCGGTACAGGGTCGGCCCGCTCTTCACGCCGCCGTCGTTGAGTAAGCCGGGCGGCCCTCTGGGCACTCTCGATCTGGGCTGCTGTCAGGGAGGCACGAACTGGCCCGGTGGCTCGTTCGATCCGCAGACTCACATGCTTTACGTCTACGGGAAGACTGAGCTGACCAATCTCGGACTGGTGCCGCCGGAGAAAGGCAAGTCAGATATGAATTTCGTCCGCGGTCAGGTTGCTTACGAACTGGCGCAGCCTGCTGGTCCCGAAGGCGCGGGGAATGCGGTTGCGGGCGGTGCGCTGACGGTACAAGGCCTGCCTCTCTTCAAGCCGCCTTACGGGGCGATCACAGCCATTAACCTCGACAAGGGTGAGATCGCCTGGCAGATCGCGCATGGAGAGACGCCGGACAATATTCGCAACAATCCGGCACTCAAAGGGCTCACGATTCCGCGCACGGGGCGCGCGGGCAACATCGGCATCGTGACGACTTCAACACTGGTGATTTCGGGCGAGGCCGGATTTATCACGAATCCGCAGGGGCAGCGCGGCGCTTATCTGCGCGCGTACGACAAAGCCACGGGGAAGGACGCCGGCGCCGTGTTCATGCCCGCGGGAGAGACCGGTGCCCCGATGACCTACATGCACAATGGCAAACAGTACATCGTGCTTGCAATCGGTGGCCAGGGATTCCCAGCTGAGCTTGTCGCATACAAGCTGCCGGATTAGCTTGAAGAAGCGGACGCGGCGGACTCACGGGCTCGTGCTCAGATGACGCCCCAGCAAAGGGTCGACATTTTTTCCGCCCTCCGCGAGAGGGCTCACCCGGATGCCGCTAACCACTGGGACTTGCGCCCCAACCCAACGAACGCAGAACGCGTATTGAAAGCCCTTCGCCAGTTCAGATTCGGCAGACTGATCGATCTGGTGACGCCCGCTACGAGTGTCAGCTTCGAACAGGACCGGCTCGAATAAGGCCGAGCCTTCAGCCCCTGCCTGGACCCGCCGGCGGAAGGGCCGCGATCGCCAACCGTTCTTCTTTATACGGATCGTTCACGACCTTGCACTCGTCGTTGAAGATCATGGTCGCCCGCTGATCCGTCGTGAACACAGGCCAGTGAGGCAAACCCTTCGCATTTGGATTTCCCGTGCGCGCAAACGCCGCCCAGGCCGCGCTCATCTTATCCGAAAGCGCGTAGCGGTCCTGACCTTTGCCCGTCATCGATTCGCCGGCGTCGACATTCTCCAGCACAAACGGAATATCGATCGTGTGGAACGCTCGCAGTTTGCCATCGCGGGCGGTCGACTGCCAGGTAAAGTAATACTTGTAGACGGGCCCCTTCCCCTGCGCCGCTTTGCGGTCCGCCTCTGTGTGGACGCTGCCGCTGAAACCCGCATCCGACGCGATGATCTGGAAGATCTCGACGTTACTCTTTGCCGGCCGGCCTTGCTTGTAAGTGGCGATGATGCGATCTGCCCCGGCGTCGTCCGTGCGGGTTGTCTGCTTGACCCGCTTGTGCAGATCGGCGTCGTCGATCGGATCGAGAGGGGTACCCGGGAAGAAATTGATCTCTTCTTCGACCGTGCCGATCAGCAAGGGAACCGCGGCCGATTCTTCCGGCGCCCCCGGATCGAACGGATCATGCGTCAATGTCTTGCCGTCGACTACCGGCGCGAATCCACCGACTCCTGGCGCTTTGATCGCTTCGGTGATCTTGTCGAACGGCATGGTCTGCAGCTGCTCGATCTGGTCAGGTTTGAGATTCAACCGGGCCAGAACGTTCTGCGCGGTTTTCGTTGCAGCAGCGCGTGTCTGGCCTTTGATGGCGGCGCCGCTCTGACAAATTGCTCTGTGGAACAGGCCTTTCGCCGAAGGCATCGCCATCAGGGTCGCGACCTTTCCTCCACCGCCCGATTGTCCGAAAATCGTGACGTTCCCTGGATCGCCGCCGAAGTTCGCGATATTGTCGCGCACCCATTCGAGCGCCAGCACGATATCGAGATGGCCGGCATTGCTCGCCGCGGCATACTTCGGCCCACCGATGTCGGCGAGATAAAGGTAGCCGAAAACGTTGAGCCGATGATTGACGGTGACGACCACGACATCGCGCTTGCGGGCCATATTGGCGCCGTCGTAAATGCTGTAGTCGCCTGAGCCGGATGCAAACCCGCCGCCGTGCAGCCACACCATCACCGGACGCTTGCGGCCACCTTTCAGTCCGTTGGTCCACACGTTTACAACGAGGCAATCTTCACCCATCGGATTTTGCCGGTCGGCAGCGCCCACCTCAGGAAGAGGCTCGAGAATTCCGTGCTGCTGTGGCGAGCGATGCCCGATCTGCGTGGCGTCGCGAACATCGGACCATGGCTGCGGCTTCACCGGCGGCATGAAGCGGCCCGCTCCCTCCGTCGAGGCGCCATAGGGCACGCCTTTAAACGCATAAACTTTGTCGATAGTGACGCCGCGGATCTTGCCCGTGATCGTCTCGACAACAGGGCCTTCGTGCTGGCCGGCGGTGGCCGCGCCGAGAGTCTTCGTCAAAGCTACGCTCCCTCCAATCAACGCACTGGCGGCCGCGGTTCCACGGCCCAGAAATGATCGGCGGTCCATCCGCTTTGCCGCATGGTTGTTCTGTCTGGAGTTCATTCGATGGCAAGTATATCCTGCCAGCGCATCAGGCGAAACCGCCTGTTGCTGACAGGTCGTGGTGTAGGATATTACGAACCAGGGGCAATGCGTTCTCCGCGTTTTTTGTTTTCCGCCGCGCTCACTATCTCCGCCGCGTCCTTCTGCCCCGGCGCAGTCAGCTACATAAAAGACGTAAAACCGATCCTGCAGGCGAGGTGCTACTCGTGTCACGGCCCACTGCAGCAAATGGGCTCGCTGCGCCTCGACAGGAAAGAGCGCGCCCTGATCGACGGACGGGGCGAACCCGCGATCGTGCCCGGGAACTCCGCGCAAAGCCAACTTTACCGCCGTATCAGCGGTGCACGGCTGGGACCGCAGATGCCTCTGACAGGGACGCTGGGCGCGCGCGAAATCGCCGTCCTCAAAGAGTGGATCGATAGCGGCGCCAGTTGGCCGGATGAGCCGCCGCCCCGGCATGACTGGACGGCCGACATCCGCCTCAATCCGCTTTTTTCAGAAATGCGTGCCGGGCTGTACGCTTCCGTTCGCGCCGCAGTTCAGACGGATCCCGGCATTCTTCGCGCGCGGCGCGAAGACGGCACCACGCTTCTCATGCAGGCGACTCTCTATGCCGATGCCAGAGATGTCGACTGGCTGATCGGCAAGGGCGCAAACCCGAACCTCGCCAACGCGGCCGGCGTAACCGCACTGATGTGGGCTACAGGAGACGTGGAAAAGACACGCGCGCTGCTGACCGCCGGGGCCAGGGCAAACGCCCGTTCGGACGACGGCCAGACCGCCCTGATCATCGCCTGCGAAGAAGCGGCTGACCCGGAGGTGGTCAAGCTTCTCCTCGATCATGGCGCGCACGCCACCGCGGATCAGGGCATAGATCCTCTTGTACTCGCTGCTCGCAACGCTGACCCGAAGTCCATGGCCCTTCTCGCGGAAAAGCGCGGCGGGAAATTTCCGGCTGGCGCGCTCACGGGCGCCGCGTTGTCGGATTGTCTCCAGTGCGTCCGCCTGATCCTCGACGGCGGCTACGCGAACGACGCCATCAGCGTGGCTTTGAACGATGCTGCCACGACAGCCTCCATCGAATTGATGCAGACACTCCTCGCGGCCGGCGCGGATGTTAATTGGAAGGATGGCGTGGGCGCGACATCTTTAATGCACGCCGCATATTCGGACTACGCGGAGACCGATCGGGTGAAACTGCTCCTCGATCACGGCGCCGCTACCAACCTGCGAGATGCCAAAGGCGATACCGCGCTGCGGATAGCGAAACGCAAAGGGGGCACTGGAGTGGTGGCGCTGCTGAGCCGCTCTGGAGGAAAAGACTAACTTATGCGGTGGGTCTCGCTGCTGGCTGCGCTTGCAAGCGTGCTCCATGCCGGAACCGTGGATGAGGCCGGCGTACGCAACAGCGTCGAGCGAGCGATTCCACTCCTGCAAAAGGCCGGTCCCGCCTTCACGAGCAGGACCGGATGCATCTCATGCCATCACAACGTGCTGCCATCCATGGCCGTAACCGCGGCGCACGACCGCGGTTTCGCTGTCGATATGGCCGCCATGAACAACATGCTCCAGGTGGAAGCAAAATATCTGGAGGACCGTGCGGGAAGAATCCTGCAAGGGTTGCCGCCGCCGGGCGCCGAAGATACGATGAGCTATCTTCTGTTCGCTCTCGCCGCTTCGCACGTTCCCGGTAATGACGGAACCGACGCCGGCGTTCGGTATTTGAAGATACGCCAGGCTGCCGACGGAAGATGGAGCATTCACACGCACCGGCCTCCGCTCGAAGCGAGTTCGATCGCCCTCACGGCCACCACCATCCGCGTGCTCGATGCTTTCGCTCCGCCCGGTCAGAGGGCGCCGTATCGGGAGAGCATTCGCCGGGCCGCGCAGTGGCTCGAACACGCGACGCCGCGCAACACCGACGAGGCTTCATACCGGCTTGCGGGACTGATTTGGGCGGACGCCGCTCCGGCTGCGGTCGCACAAGCCGCTATGGCCCTCGCGAGGGCTCAGCGTCCGGATGGCGGATGGTCTCAGTTGACGACGCTCGAAAGCGACGCGTGGGCGACCGGCGAGGCTCTTGTCACGCTCGAAGCTGCCGGCATGAAAACCACGGACTCCGTCTACGCGCGCGGTGTAGCGTTTCTTGTCCGCACCCAGTTCCCCGACGGATCGTGGCATGTGAAGACGCGCTCGGAGGCTATCCAGCCTTACTTCGAAAGCGGATTTCCCTACGGACCCGATCAGTGGATCTCCGCAGCAGGCACCAGTTGGGCTGTCACAGCGCTATCGCTGACGCAGCCGGCTGCTTCGGTCCGCGCCGCGCACCGACGGACCGCCGGTTTGCGGTGTCCCCGTCTTTCGTAAGATTGAAAGAGATGAGTCCGAGCCAGAATCAACAAAATGCGCAGCCGAAGCTGCCGATTGCAGGAGTGAAGAATCTGATTGCGGTCGGCAGCGGTAAGGGTGGCGTGGGGAAAACTACTGTCGCCGTCAACCTGGCTATCGCGCTGGCCCAGATGGGATACAAGACCGGGCTGCTCGATGCGGATGTCTACGGTCCGAACGTGCCGCTGATGATGGGCACGAACCAGACGCCTGCAGCCATGGGAGAGCGCATACAACCCCTGGCAAATTTTGGCGTGAAGCTGATGTCGATGGGTTTTCTCAGCCCCGGTGACAAGCCGCTGGTGTGGCGGGGGCCGATGCTCCATAGCGTGATCCAGCAGTTCCTGCGGGGAGTGGACTGGGGCGAACTCGACTACCTGGTGATCGACCTGCCGCCGGGCACGGGCGACGTGCAATTGTCGCTCATCCAGACGGCGCCGGTGACGGGCGCGGTGGTAGTGACGACACCGTCCGACGTGGCGCTGGAGGACGCACGGAAAGCGGTGCGGATGTTCGAACAGGTGAAAGTGCCGCTGCTCGGGATCGTCGAGAACATGAGCTTCCTGATGTGCCCGCATTGCGACGAGAGGATCGACGTATTTAGCACGGGCGGCGGGCGCCGGACCGCCACAAACATGGGGGTGAATTTCCTGGGGGCGCTGCCGCTCGATCCGCATGTGCGCATCGGCGGGGATACCGGGAAGCCGATTTCCACCTTCGGTCCCGACGACAAGCGGGCGAAGGGTTTCTACGAGATTGCCGCCGAGGTGGTCAGGCAGGCGGGCGTCGCGGCTAGTGTGCCGGGCCCGACGATGACGATTTCGGATTAGGGGAGCGCAGCGGGGGCGCTACCCAATCTTCCAGTTTAAAGAATATGCAGTGCCGTCCTGAACGACTACGTTAAGGACCGCGTGGAGTTGATCGGTCAGAGTGTGAACGACCTGGAGGCCCAGCGACCCGCTGTTTTCCCAGCGGAAGTCCGGCGGCAATCCAATGCCGTTGTCGGCGATGGTGAGCACGACCCTGTTGTGGGCGGCGCGGCGAAGCGAAATCCGAATGATGCCTTTCCGGCCGCCCGGGAATGCATGCTTCAGTGCGTTCGAAATGAGCTCGTTGAGAATGAGGCCGCAGGGGACCGCCTGATCGAGCACAATCGGAATGGGTTCGAGACTGGTTTCGAGGCGGATGCGGACGGGATCGACGCAATAGGCATCGAACAAACGTTCCGCGAGAGCTTCGATATAGCCACCGAAGTTGACGTCGGAAAGCGTCTCGGACTGGTAGATTCGTTCGTGAATCAGCGACATCGCGAGCACGCGCGAATACGCATCGTTGAGCGGGCCGGAGACCAGCTCGCTGTCGGCGCAGCCGATCTGCATCGAGAGCAGGCTGCAGACCACCTGCAGGTTGTTCTTGACGCGGTGGTGAACCTCCTTCAGAAGAGTGGTCTTTTCAGCGAGCGAACGCTCGAGTTCATTAACCCGGTCGCGATCGGCTCTCGCGTGCGCGGGCGGCAGGGCAATCGCCGCGCCGATAAAGGCTGCTGCCATCACCGAAGGCTCAGGCAGAAACAGCCATCCGTTGCGCGAGATCGTGCCGGTGGGGCGGATTGGCTGCCGCCGGAAAGCGCAAGTGGTATGCGACGCCCTGGCCGGGCGCAGCTTCTACTTCGATCGTGCCGCCGTTCAACGCAACAAATTGGTAGACAAGGGCCAGCGAAAACCCTGGGTTTCCGCTGCCGGGACGCGATTGATAGTAAGGTTCGAAGATGCGGTCCTTGGCGCTGGGGCGGATTCCCTTCCCTGTGTCCTGAATGGTGATCTGAACGCGATCCGCGGCGCCGTTGGCTGGCAGCGCAAGCGTGGAGATTTCGACGACGCCACCATCCGGCATTGCCTGACGCGCATCCACGACCAGCCGCATCAGGTTTTCGCGGAGCGCCAGAGGGTCCGCCTTGATCGCGGGAACATCCGGTTGCAGGCTCATATGCAGTGTGCGGCGAACGCCGAGGGCTTTGCGGAATTTGTTTTCGAGCTCGGATAAGACCAGATTCACATCGACGCTGACGGCGTCACCGCCCTCGGTTTTGCCGAGCGCGACCAGCTGCTGTACCACCGAGTGCTGATAAGAAGAAAGCTGGTACACGTCGCCGAGCATGCGAAGCGTGGCGCCATGAGATTGAGAGATCAGCTGTTTCAGGCAGTCATCCATCCGGCGTTGCGAGTCGGCCAGCTCCCTGCCGAGCCCGATCGCCATCAGGGCGAGCGAATTCATTTTCTGCAACTGCTGCTGCTGTTTTTCGGCACGGCGGCGAGCTGTGACGTCGCGGAAGACAACGATGATCCCGAGCAGGGTGCCTTCGTCGCGATTGGCCGAGAGCTCGGTTTCGACGAGCACGGAATCTTCGGACCCGCGCGCGCGTAACTTGTATGTCTGCGGGGCGGTGCCCAGCTCGCGCCCATCGTAAATGGCATCGAGCGGATGGAAGACGGGAAGGTCGGTGGCCTCCTCGAAAACCTGAAAGACGTCGAGCAGGGGTTTGCCTTTGGCTTCCCGCCAGTCCCAGCCTGTCAGGGCGGAGGCGGGCTTGTTCATGAACGCGATGTTGCCTTGGTTGTCGGTCGCGATGAGAGCGTCGGCGACGTTGCGGAACGTGGTCGAGAGCCAGGCTTCGCTGATGCGAAGCTTCTGCTCCATTTTGTGCTTCCAGAGCGCCATCTCGATCATGGCGCGGAAGTCCACACTGTGGAAAGGCTTGACTATATAGCCGAACGGCTCGGTAATGCGGGCACGCTCGAGGGTGTCGCGGTCGGCGTGCGCGGTGACGAACATCACCGGCACCTGAAACTGGCGGCGGATCTGGCCGGCGGTCTCGATACCATCCTGCGGGCCGCGAATCCGTATATCCATCAGGACAAGCGAGGGCTGGAAGCGCTCGACGGCGGCGAGCGCTTCGGGACCGTTGTCTGCCACCGCTGGCACGGTGTAGCCGACCTGTTCCAGTTTCTTCCTGAGATCGAGGGCGATCAGACCTTCGTCTTCAACGATGAGGATGCTGGTTTCCATTTCAGTTGAGAAGCTTCAGTTCAGAGGCGCGGTGGAGAACAATTCTCCCTACTGGGAGTGCGCTGATCGCCCATTCTTCTCAGCATAAATTTGTTGGCCTTCAGGGGGACCAGGCGCAACCGGAGGCTTGCGGTCCGAGCTACCTAAACGGCTACGGTCTGGACTCTTGTGTCCCGGATGGCCTCGACTGCCTTCAAGTCCACACCTTCCCATCGCGCCACCACTGCTGTCGCAAGGCAGTTGCCGAGGAGGTTGACGGAAGTGCGCGCCATATCCATCAGCGTGTCGACGCCCAGGATCACGGCGACACCTTCGACCGGAAGATTGAACGTCGCCAGCGTGCCGGCGAGGATCACGAGCGATGCCCGGGGTACCCCGGCGACTCCTTTGCTGGTCAGCATCAGCGTCAACATCATTACGACTTGAGTGGTGAACGGCACGTGGACGCCCGCGGCCTGCGCGACGAACATGGCTGCGAGGGCGAGATACAGCGTCGAGCCATCCAGATTGAAGCTGTAGCCAGTGGGCAACACGAAAGCCACGATGTGCTTGGGGACGCCGAACTCCTCCATGTTTTCGAGCGCGATTGGCAGGGCCGACTCGCTCGAAGCGGTGGAAAACGCCAGCAGGAACGGTTCGCGGACGTAGCGGATGAAGCGTCTGAGTGGGATTTTCGCGATCGCCGTCACACTCCCGAGCACTACGACGACGAAGAATACTTCGGCGCCGTACAAAGTCAGGACCAGCGCGCCGAGATTCTTCAGCACACCGATTCCCTTTTCGCCGATGGTCGCCGCCATGGCGCCAAAGACGCCGAATGGCGCGAAGAGCATGATGTAGTTCGTGTACTTGAACATCACCTCCGACAGCGATTCGCACAGTTCGACGATCGGCCGCGCTTTGAGTCCGACAGTCGCGCAGGCCGCGCCGAAGATGAACGCGAAGACGACGATCTGCAGCACCTCGCCCTTTGCCATCGAATCGATGATGCTGGTGGGAAAGGTGTGTTCCAGAATCTGCGAGAGGCTGGTGGTGGTCTGGGCGACGCCGGATCCGCCGCCCTTCTGCAACTGAACGCCGACCCCCGGTTTGACCAGGTTGACCGCCCCGAGCCCGACGAAAAGTGCCACGGTGGTGACGATTTCAAAATAGAGGATTGCCTTGCCGCCGATGCGGCCCATCGTCTTCACATTGCCGGCGCCGGCGATGCCGGATACAAGCGTGCCGAACAACAAAGGCGCAATGATCGATTTGATGAGGCGCAGGAAAATCGTGCCGAGAATGGCGAGGGCGACGGCTTGTTTGGGCGCGACGGCTCCGAAAGCGATACCGGCGACAAGCGCGATGATGATCCAGGTGGTGAGAGATATGCGTTTCACGGTTGGCTCTGCTCCATTTTCGCTTCGAAGCGAAGGGCAGACTACAAGGCCGCCGAAGAGTTCCTATCGTAGCTCAAGTCTGAGTCAAGCGGCCGGCCGCTCCAACCGGAGAGCTAGTGGGCGAGGCGTTCCTGCCTGAGGCGGTCGATGTCAAAAGCGCTCAGAGGCAGAGAGGCCGAGATCAATTGGCGGCCGGAAAGGGCGGGTCTCTCGACGCCTTCGGTCCCGTGCTGCCCCGACTTCGTCAGCATATGAACGAGTTCGTGAGCGACTACGCGGCCAATCGCGCGGCCGATCAGGAGATCGCCGCGCGCAAAGTCGTACGGAGACATGGCGCTGCGGGCGGAGTTAACGACACGGTTGCAGTCCACTTCCCCAAATGGCTGGACCTCGCCATTTGTAGTGCGCGTCGTCGCCAGCGGTCCGAGCGGACCTAATTCGTCGTAGCGCGGCGCAGCGGGTTCGAATTCACACGAGCCCGTGAACGTCATGACGACCAGATCGCTGTAAGAAGCAAAGGGGTCTTCGCCCAGCACTTTCCAATCCAGCTGAACGCCGGAGGAGTGCAGGATCAAGCCCGATTCCCGTTTCATTTCTTTGAGAGAGGTACTTGAGTGCGGACCTTTGAAGTCCAGAATGACCGTCAGCACCGATGGCTGCGCATGATCGACGCTGGCAGCAACCGGCCGCAAGCCGGCGATCAAGAGGCCGATGATCGGAAAAAAGCAGTTCGGGACGCGGAGCATTCTCATTCAGGGAGAAAGCCAGCAACAGGGCTCCGGGATCAGTATAGGCGAGAATCATCCCTGCACTCCAGCATTTTTTATCGAGACCATCGAAATTATCGATGGGAGCGCGATCAGGGCAGACCAAAACCGGCGAATTTGGTCGATAGGATACCGCGCGGTGAGGCTAACTGCTTCATTTAAGTAACTTGAGCGCTGCCTGGCAGGTTCGCGGACTCTACTTTCAAGTCAACTTCGAGAAGTTGGGCGGTTCCGGTCGTAACGCCGGGGTCCTTTCGCGTTTCCTGAAGCCCAGAGTTTCGGCCCCGACTACCAAAGTCTGAGACGCGTCGAAGCAGTCCTGACATTAGTACTGCTAATAAATCCTCCGTTCATCGTTGACTTCCTTTTGAAACCGCGCTAACTTGGGTTCGTCCCGGTCTGTTACTCAGCAGGCAGACCACGGCTCCTGTTCCAGCCCTTTCTCCACGTCCGGAGAGCAATCCAAAAGTCTTTTTTCGCGCACTCAGGCTTTATCTGTGCGCGCGGATTTTCAACTCGCTCGCCGGCTCACGCGTCCCCGGCCAGCGCAGCGGTGTCTTTTGCCCACCTCAAAAAGGAGAACATGGTGACACTTACCGTATCGGAACAAAAAGAGTTTTTGAAACGCGGCTTTTCGCGGCGGTCTTTTGGACGGCTGGCAACGGTGCTGGCCGCCGGATCGACGCTCCCCTTCTATAACGAATCGGCGCTGGCCCAACTTTCGAAGGTCGACAATGTGCCGGCCGATGCGGTGATGATCAATTCGAACGAAAATCCGCTCGGGCCCTGCAAGGAGGCCCTCGAAGCGGTCCACAAGATTGCCGCCAACGGCGGGCGTTATCTGTACGGCGAGACCGACAAGGTTCAAAGGCTTCTTGCGGAACAGGAAGGCGTGAAGCTCGAGTATGTGCGGATCTATCCGGGATCGAGCGCGCCGTTGCACCAGGCAGTGCTGGCGTTTACGTCGCCGGACAAGCCGCTGGTAATGGCGGATCCCGGCTATGAAGCGGGCGAGCGTGCGGCGCGGTACATCGGCTCCAAAGCCATTAAGGTGCCGCTTACCGGCGAGTACGCGCACGATGTGAAGGGTATGCTCGCGGCGGCTCCGAATGCGGGCCTGTTTTATGTCTGCAACCCGAATAATCCGACGGGCACTCTGACTTCGAAAGCAGATATCGAGTGGCTCGTCGCGAACAAACCGAAGGGCTCGGTCGTCCTCATCGATGAGGCGTACACGCACATTTCCGGCGCGCCGTTCAACACCGATCTGGTGGCGGCGGATAAGGACGTCATGGTCCTGCGCACCTTCTCTAAAATCTATGGGATGGCTGGTCTGCGCGCAGGCGCTGCCATTGCGCGCCCGGATCTGATCGAGAAGATGGCGGGCTTCAGCGCCGGGATGCTGCCGATCACGGGCATGGCTGCGGCGAGCGCCAGCCTCGAGCAGAAAACGCTGGTGGCCGACCGCCGCAAACTCATCGGCGACGTCCGCAATGACACTCTGGCGTTCCTGGCGAAGAATAACTTCCACTATGTGCCTTCGCTGTCGAACTGTTTCATGGTCGACACCAAGCGGCCGGGGAACGAGATCGTCATGGCGATGCGTAAAGAAAAGGTCTATATCGGCCGCGTCTGGTCGGCGTGGCCAACCTACGTCAGGGTAACTGTCGGAACACAGGAGGAGATGAATAAGTTCAAGACCGCATTCGTCAAAGTCATGGCTTAAGGCTGGGAATAACAACGCCATGCTCCGCGCAACGGGTAAATACGACTGGGAACACTTTCTGGGTGATTGCGCGGGCGGCCTGATCGCTGCCCTTATCGCGCTGCCATACGGCCTCTCGATGGCAGCGCTGATGGGCCTGCCGCCGATTCTCGGCGTGGTGACTTCCATCATCACCGCGCCGATCACGGCGTTGCTGGGGCGTAACCCGGTTCTCATCGGAGGGACGGCAAGCGCGACGGTGCCCTTCATCGCGGCGGCGGTGCGGGCGCAGGGAATCGGCGGCGCGGCAAAGGTCTCGATCGTTGCGTCGGTCCTGATGATGGCGTTCTGTGTATTGCGGCTGGGCCGGTACGCATCGAAAGTTCCGTCGACGGTCGTGGCTGGATTCTCCGCGGGAATCGGCGCCATAATGGTGATCTCGCAGCTGAATGTATTATTCGGCGTCGCGGCGCCGCATGGCGATAACTCGCTCGGGCAGTTAGTAACTGTTCTCGGAGAACTAACAACAGGGCGATGGGGGCCGGTGATTCTCGGCGGAACCGTCATGCTGGTGGCAGCCGGCGTTATGCGCTGGTCGCCCCGTCTGCCCGCGCCTCTGATCGGCGTCGCGCTCTCCGGGATGATTGCGGCTCTCTTCCGTATCCATGAACCGGAAGTGGGTACCCTGCACCTGAGCCTTCCGCCATTCGCCGGCTTCTCGTGGACGCCTCAGGATGTAATCAACGTACTTCCCACGGGTCTGACGCTGGCCTTTGTTTCTTCCATCAATCTTCTGCTGACATCGCGGGCCGTCGAGCATTTCAGGGGGCGGCACAAGCATTTGAAGGGTAGCGACGCAGACGCGGAATTGGGCGCTTACGGGATCGCTAACCTCGCGGCGGGGATCTTCGGAGCGCCGATGAGCGTGGGGATCCCGGCCCGCAGTGTCGCGAATGTGCGGTGCGGCGGAACGTCGCGAGCCTCGAATATTCTGCATGCGGTGTTTCTGTTCGGGCTTGTGGAACTCGGGTCCGGCATGATGGCGCATATCCCGATGGCTGCGCTGGCAGGGGTTACGGCATGGATGGGCCTGTGCCTGCTCGACGTCAGTACCTGGCGACGGCTGTATAAGATGCGGCCGGTGGATGCCGCGGCGTTTCTGGCGACGGCGCTCGGGGTGCTGATTGTGAACGCGGTGGCAGCGGTACTGGCGGGCTGCGCGTTCTATGTTCTCGAATATCTGTATAAGAGATACATAACTCCGCAGCCGGGAATGCAGGGAATGCCCAGCGTCGCGAAGTAATGTACTGCCGGCGGTCCAGGACCTAAGTCAACTGAATCGGCAGCCTTCGGATGCGTTTGCCCGTCGCCGCAAAGACCGCGTTGGCAACAGCCGGCGCGATCGCCGGGACACCGGCCTCGCCGATGCCACCGGGATTCTGCGTGCTCGCCACTATGTGGACCTCGACCACCGGCGCTTCGTCAATGCGGATCACATCGTACTGATTGAAGTTGTTCTGCTGGACGCGCCCCTTATCAATGGTTATCTGGCCTTTCAACGCGGCGCTCAAGCCATAAATTATTGCGCTGCGAATCTGCTGATCCACGATCGCCGGATTCACCACATGCCCACAGTCGACAGCGCAAACGATCCTGCGGACGCGAACCTTACCCTGATCGACCGACACTTCCGCCACCTGCGCGGTATAGCTGCCAACATTGTTCACCACCGCCACGCCGCGGAATCTTCCCGCTGGCAGCGGCTTGCCCCAGTCCGACTTCTGCGCGACCTGTTCCAGCACGCCGAGAAGCCGGGGGTTCTGCGCCAGTAACTTGCGGCGAAGCTCGACCGGATCTTTACCTCCGGCCAGCGCCAGCTCATCCATGAAGCTTTCGACGAAAAACGTGTTCTGCGTATAGCCGACGGCGCGCCAGTAAGTCACCGGAATTCCAACTTCCGTCCAGTGATAATCCACCAGCTTGTTCGGAATCCCGTAGCCCATATCGTGCGAGCCTTCGGTGCTGGTGCGATCGATGCCGTTTTGGGGAGGCTGGCCGCTGGAGTTCGTGATCGACGGACAGGCGATGCGGTTGTGCCAGGCGACGGGCCAGCCCGCGGCGTCGAGTCCGGCTTCGAACTTCGAATACGAAGCTGGACGGTAGTTATCGTGATGCATGTCGTCTTCGCGTGACCATGTGACCTTCACCGGGGCACCGATTGCTTTAGACACTTCGACGGCCTCGGTGACGTAGTCGGTCATGCCGCGGCGCCCGAATCCACCGCCCATGAACTGGGAATGAATGCGGACTTTCTCCGGCGGAAGACCGGACGCCTGAGCAGCCGCGCCCTGCGCGAGTGTCTGCATCTGGGTTGAAGCCCAGACATCGCAACCGTCTGGCCGCACATCGGCGGTGCAGTTCATCGGTTCCATCGTGGCGTGTGCAAGAAATGGCGCCTCGTAGACGGCTTCGACCTTCTTTGCGGCGCCTGACAGACCAGCGGCGACATCGCCTGTCTTGCTGACTTCCACGCCCGGCTTCTGTGTGCGCTCGGCGAAGATCCTGCTGATGTTGGCGCTCGTCTGATTGGCGTTGAGACCTTCATCCCACTTGATGTCGAGCAGCCGCGAGGCCTGAATTGCGGACCACGTGTTGTCGGCAACCACCGCAACGCCGCGAGACGTCTGCACCACCTGCTTTACACCGGGGAATGCCTTCGCTTTGACGGCGTCGAAGCTGGCGGCCTTGCCTCCGAAAACCGGGCAACGCGCGATCGCGGCATAGACCATTCCGGGACGCCGCATGTCGATTCCAAACTGTGTGCGCCCCGTGACTTTGTTCGGCGTATCGAGCCGCTTCATGGATTTTCCGATGAAGCGGAACTGCTGCGGGTCCTTGAGCGCAACGTTGGTGGGCACCGGCAGCTTCGCGGCGGCACCGGCGAGTTTCCCGTAGGTTAGTCGCGCGTTGGTGGAATTGTTAATTACAACTCCGCTATCGGCGCGGCAAGCAGATTTGTCAATGCCCCACGTTTGCGCAGCGGCCTCGATGAGCATTTCGCGCGCGGTGGCGCCGGCTTTGCGCAGAGGATCCCAGGATGTGCGGATGCTTTGGCTGCCGACGACGCCCTGAAATCCGAAAGCCTTGTCGACCGGCGGAAACTCGGTGCGGAACTTGCCCCAGTCGCACTCGAGCTCTTCGGCGAGAAGCTGCGAAAGCGAGGTCACGGTTCCCTGCCCCATCTCGACCTTGTGGATCATGAACGTCACGGTGTCGTCGGGAGCGATGTGGATCCAGGCGTTCAGCCGCGCTGACGCGGCGTCGGCAGTTTGCGCGGCGAGCTTCGAGCCTTCCGGAAGATAGAAGCCGACGAGGAGGCCGGCAGCGGCAGACGCTCCCACCTGCAGGAATCCACGGCGGTTCACAGTAGTGGCGCTCACGCTTTACCTCCTTTGATCTCGGCGGCGCGGTGGATGGCGTGGCGGATGTCCTGATAGGTCCCGCAACGGCAGATGTTGCCGCGCATGACCTCGTCGATGTCGGCGTCGGACGGCTTTGCCTTTTTCTCGAGGAGCGCGGCCGCGGACATGATCTGGCCGGACTGGCAGTATCCGCACTGCGGCACATCGCCTTCGTTCCAGGCGATCTGCACGGGATGGCTGCCATCGGCCGAAAGACCTTCGATGGTCGTGACGTTCTTTCCTGTGAGACTCAACACCGGAGTCACGCAGGAGCGGACGGCCTGCCCGTTCACATGCACGGTGCAAGCTCCACAAAGGGCCATCCCGCAGCCGAATTTTGTGCCCGTCATGCCGAGCGAGTCACGAAGGTACCAGAGAAGAGGCATTTCCGGGATGATGTCCGCGGATTGCGGTTTCCCGTTCAGGTTGAATCGGATTGTGGCCATGGGAACTCCTGAAATCCAGTTTGGGACATTCGGTGGGTAAGCGCAAGCAATGGCGATAGCCGTAGCAATGACGGCGACCTGCGCATGCCATCAAGTCGCGGCATAATCGATGCCTGTGAGGATGAAAGGCTTTCCGTCCGCCGATGCCCGTACAGACCTGGGCCGCAGTACGAGTATAATTGCCATCTATGGCCGCCCGCGTCGCTCTGACCGCAGCGCTCCTGGCGGCCGCTTGTTTGCCGGTGTTCGGCCAGTGGTTTCACTATCCGACCCGCGGGATCCCGAAGACCCGAAGTGGCGCCCCCAATCTGGAAGCACCAGCACCACGAACGGCAGATCATAAACCCGACCTCTCCGGCTTGTGGGCGGCGCCCAGGAGGCCGTGTCCGCCGGATGGGTGCGCCGATCAGATGATCGGCGCACAATTCCTCGACATCGGGTTTGGCGTCAAAGGCGGCTTGCCGTTGCAACCATGGGCGGCGGCAATCCTCAAGGAGCGAACCGCGCAAAACGGCAAGGACGATCCGACGTCGCGGTGTCTGCCGGGGAGCCCGGTGCAGATGCATACCAGTCCGTTCCTGCGGAAGATCATTCAGACGCCGGATGTGCTGGTTCTGATGAGCGAGAACAGCGCGATCTACCGCCAGATCTTCACCGACAACCGGCCGCTGCCGGAAGATCCCTGGCCTTATTGGTTCGGGTACTCGTCCGGCAAATGGGAAGGCGACACGCTGGTGGTGCATACGAATGGCTTTCGCGATGGCTTGTGGCTGGATCGCAACGGCACGCCGATGACGGATGCGGCGAAGATGACGGAGCGGTTCCGGCGCCCCAGTTATGGGCGGCTCGAGATCGAGATTACGATTGACGATCCGAAGGCCTATACGGCGCCTTTTACAGTGACCGTGAAGCAGACACTCGCAGTGGATACGGAACTGGTGGATTCCAGTTGTCTCGAAAACGAGAAGGACTGGCCGCATATGGTGGGCAA
>DATAZF010000365.1:0-3110 GCA_036272235.1 Bryobacteraceae bacterium
ATTTGAACCATTTACGGCTGTAGAAGCAAGTTTATCATGCCTTTTCGGATTTAACCGCCTCTGTACTACTTCTGAAAGCATCCCGCTGTAATCTCGCAGCCAGCGCCCTGTTTCAACGATCCCGGCGTGTACTGATTGGTAATTTCGATTTGCCCCTTGTCAGTCGCGACAACGATGTGAACACTCCGCGGCAAAAGGAACGACTTCACATCCCCGGGCCAGGTCCAGTTTTGAAACTCTTCGTCGATTCCGAAACTCAGAATCCGAACATTACCCAGTTCAGCCGGCTTCGCGCCCGCCGGAAGATTGCCGCCCGAGAAATGAAAATTCCGGAACGTCAAAGCTCCAGCCGCAACGCTGCTCAGCTCAAACGAAGCCTTCCCGCAGAATGACCGTTGCGTCGGAAACAGAATGCGCTCGCCCACCAGCGCGAACTCGCCGCAATCGCGATCACCCACTTTAACGACGAATGCGGTACCCGGTTCCCGCTGCTTTTCGACCTCGACCGATGCGTTGTCTCTCGTAGTGAGCAGCACCGTTCCAGCCGCGAATGCCGCAAGATCGCCGCTCATACTTTCGAGCGTCGCCCATTTGTCCAGAACGTTGCCCTTCGCGCTGACCGTAAACCTGCCCGTGCGGTTGTACCCATGAAAACGCATGTGTACCGTCGCATGGTGCTCCTTGCTTGATCGCGCCGCCAGGCTTCCGGACAGTGGTCGTCACCTGAACATCCATCGGAAGTTCCGCCGAGTCGCGAAACAACGTTTTCGCCAGGTTGGCGACCTGTTCCATATCCGGTGTCTGCGCGCCCGCGACGGCACTGCACAGCGAAAACGCGACAGCACAGCGAAAAGAGATGCACCTGGTCATCGGAAGCGGAAGCCGCTGCATGTTTTAAACCACTCGCGCACAGGCTGCCATGCCGGGGCCGCCGCGGCCGCCTCCTCATAAATCTCAATGAGCCCGCGTCCCCCATGAGTTAACGTCGTTCTATCCGCAAGCAGAAGGATCACGCTTGTACAACCGCCCCAAAAAATCCATCTCCCGCATCCCGGCCCGGAAGCCGCTGCATCCTCTCAACCACTCGCGCACCTGCGGCTTCAACAACCTCCTGGTTTTCCTCCCGCTCCAGCGAACAAGTCGAATAAACGAGGACCCCGCCGGGCGCCAGCAGATCCAGCGCATTCCGCAGAATCGCAACCTGGCGCCCCTGCAAATCCACAATGTCCTCGGCCCGCAGCCGCCACTTGATCTCCGGATTGCGCGCCAGCGTCCCCGTCCCCGAACAAGGCGCATCGACGAGAATCCGGTCAAAGCGCGTCTTGAACGGCAGCGGCTTCGTCGCATCGAGCGTCACGACAGGTATCCCAAGTGGCAATAGCAAACGCGCCCGGCTCAGGTGCAGGTCGCACGCAATCGCCTTTACCGGAGTCTCGATCGCCTGTGCCGTCTTGTTTCCCGGCGACGCACACAAATCCAGAAACGTCATCCCCGGCTCGAGCCCCAGCAGAGGCACGACCGCCTGAGACCCGATGTCCTGAAAGCGAAAACGTCCAGGATCTCCACTCGCCAGCCGGAAACAACCGGGAACGTCTGTAGCCTCCGCGCCGGCAGGCGCCTCCTCTCGCCCAACCCGGATGAATCGCTCCGGCGGCGTCAGGCTCGCATGCGCAATCCCTGCCGCCGCTTCCGCCCCGAACTGCGCCGTCCACCGTTCCAGCAGCCACACCGGCGTCGACAAACTTTCCGCCACTTCGATCGGCTCCCGGATCGCCCGCCGCAGCACCGCATTCACGAACGAGGCCGCCGACGCCTTCCCCGCCCTTCGCGCCAGTTCCACTGAATCGTTCACCGCCGCATGGGCCGGAACGCGGTCGAGAAAGCGGATCTGATACAGCGCCATCTCGAGCGCCACCCGCACCGCCGGATCCAGCCGCTCCACACCGCGCTTTGAAAACGCGGCGATCAAGGCATCGAGCTCGCCGCGCCGCCTTAGCGTGCCGAAAACGATATCCGACGCCAACCCGGCATCCCGACTATCCAGATGCACGGACTTCGCCGCCAGCGCCTCAGCCGACCAGGCCCCGCGATCCACCGCGAGCAATGCCGCAAACGCCGCCTGTCTTGCCGAAGCCAGCTTCATCCTGCCAGCAAGTGTAAATGACTGACCGGGCTCCTTTCGGTCGGCCACAGCGCGATGATGGATACATGAGCCTGGCCGAAAAAACCTGCGTCCCGTGCCGCGGTGGCGTTCCCGCCCTCAAAGGCGATGACTTGAACGCCCTGAAATCCCAATTGCCCGGATGGGAAGTCGTCAACGAACACCACCTCCACAAGCGATTTCCTTACCCGGATTTCCAGCAAGCTCTCGACTTCGTGAACCGCGCGGGAGCCATTGCGGAAGAGCAGGCCCATCATCCCGATATCCTGCTCGCCTGGGGTAAGGCCGAGGTCACGATCTACACCCACAAAATCGACGGACTCACCGAAAGCGACTTCGTCCTGGCAGCGAAAATCGACAAGGTGGCGTAAGAGAAGCATAAGAGAAGCGCTGGAGACGCCAAAACCCGATGTATAATCGTGCGAGCCGCGGCGTTGATGTGATCCCGCTGTAACGCCGCGGCGGCTTTGCCACACGAATCAAGAGGAAGGTCGCACAGAAGCGATCTCGTAAATCAAAAGTGAGAGGAAACTAAAGTGAGATCTGTCAAAATGACAACCGCCGCAGCTGGCCTGGCTCTTCTGGCGTTATGCATACCCACTGACGCCCAGCAGCCACGTTGCACCCCCGTAAATGGAGATTTTTCCGAGTTTGTCATCACGCCCTTTGGTTCCCCGAACGATCCTCTGGGCAGAGTCGTGATCGTGGCTCACGGCACCATCAACGCTATCGGCACAGCTATTCTCACTTCGGTCGGCCCTGGCCCGACGCCGGGAACTCTCGGTGCCACGACCAAGCACGTTTTCCTCGAAAGCGAACAGGATCAACTGGCCGCCACAGGTTCAGCTGTCTTTACTCCCATCCCCGGCAGCCCGAATGTAACCGACCTGCTGACGCTGACCATCAACGGAGGCACCGGCAAATACTCGGTCGCGACCGGCACAATCAT
>DATAZF010000366.1:0-5328 GCA_036272235.1 Bryobacteraceae bacterium
GCACGGCGGCAATGCCGGGCTGATCGGCTGGCAGTTGATCGGGTATCCGGGTCCGTTGATGAGTTACCGCGACCAGATCGACAAATATCACGGGATGCCGTTTACCGCAAAGCCGAAGAGTCTGGAGCAAGTCACCGGGAAACGGGTGAAGGGCTGGGAAACGGAGACTTAGCGGGTCGGTGCTCCAGCCTCGACGAAACGGATGAAGTCCGGGAGTTCCAGCAGAGAAACGATGCCGCCCGCTGGATTGTGAGTGGTCAGCCGTTGGGCCTCGTCGGGATCGTTCATCAGCAGGATTGGAATCATCCCCGCGGCTTTCGCTTTTGCGATGCCTTCCGCGTTGTCCGTAATGTACATCGTTTGATCGGGCTCGGCTGCTGCGTGGAGCTGAATTCCCATCGCGTCCAGCTCAGCCAGTGCGGGCGCAACATCTTCGAAGGCTCCTTCGGCATCGGCGAGGCAGACTGGCTCGAAAACGATAGCCTTAATTGGCCGCATTGAGTTTTACCAGCCCCGAGACGAGAAGTCCTTTGGCCATGTCGATCTTGGTGGCGTTGTATTTGAGTGGGGCGGCGTTGGTAAGCGCCACGGCCACCGCTTCATTTCCGAGGGACGTGGTGAGCTGCTTCCCTTTCAGGAAGGCTTCCACTGCGTGTTCACGGAGTGGCTTTCCCGCAATGCCTCCAAAAACGACCCGCGCATCGTCGATGGTTTTACCGTTGAGTTGCAGGCTGATGGCGGCGGAGGCCATTGCGAAATCCCACACGCCGCGCGGACGCAGCTTCTCGAACGATGCTTGCAGGCCGGGCTTTGGAGCAGGAATCACGACTTCAGTGAGGATCTCGTTGTAACGGACCACGTGGGACTGGATGCGGCCATCCACCATCATGTCGCCGGGGACGAGTTGTTCGATGGTGAGTTCCTTCGTTCCAGCGGGCGTCGCCAGTCTCACGCGGGCATCGTAGGGAATCAGCGCGGGTGCGGCATCGCCGGGATAGACGGCGTAACAGAGGCGCCCTCCCATGGCGGAGTGGTAATAGCTGTTGTCGCCGATCGCGCCGTAGCAAAGATAGCCGCCATTGCGCCAACAGGAGTACCCGCCGCGCAGATACTGGCACCAGACTTCCTGCAGAAGCTCGCCGCCGATGGTTGAGGCGTTGCGAAGCTCCGGCGACGAAATGTAGTTGATCGCCTCGACCAGCATGGGGTAGCGCCGCTTCAGAAGATCCGAGTCGGCCATTTCGGCGAGCTTCGTCGTTGCGCCGATGACCACATTGCCTTGCGAGTCTTCTTTGATGTAGCGAAGGTTCTGGATCTTCTTGATGTCGACGAGATATGTCGGAGCCTGCGTCAGCCGGTTCTTTAAACGGATGAGAAGGTCAGTGCCGCCCGCATACACGCCAGCCTCGGAGCCGTGCCTCGAAAGCATCTGGATTGCTTCGTCGACGGAGGTTGGCCGGTAGATGGAGACCTTCTTCACGCTCTGCCTTCTTTCAGGCCGGCCATGATCTTTTCGCGGGTGATGGGGTGTTCACGGATGCGCACCCCACACGCGTTGTAAATGGCGTTCGCAAGCGCGCCCGGCACCGCGCCGATGCTGGTTTCGCTAAAGCTCTTCGCGCCGTAGAACCAGCGAGGCTCGAGGCTGTCGATGAAGAGCTGTGTTTGCTTCGGCATGTCCATGATAGTCGGCAGGCGATAGGAGAGATAACCCACGCTGTAGTGGCGGGTGCCGGGGAATTCACGGTCCCACGGGATGGGATCGGTGGCAATCTGCGTGCTTTCGACGAGCGACCCCACCATGTCCGCTTCGGCGACGAGCGGGGCGATCACGATCCCGGTGTCATGCGGATAGAGCGCACGGATGAAGCGCCAGTTGCCGGTCCAGGTGTCGACTTCGACTTCGGCAAAGCAAGCCCCGACGCCTTTGTTGGAGCCACCACGCTCGCCGCCCCCCACTCCCCTTCCTTGCGCCCGGATCGGGCCGCGGTTCGCGGATACCAGCGCCGTGAAGGTGGTGTGAGTCTTCGCGTCGTCTTTGGACGAGATGATGCCGTCGCGGATCTGGAGCATTGCGGCATCGAATTTGAGAACCGCCGACGCGCGCCGCAGAAGGTCGCGGCGGAGCTTATCGGCGGCGTTACAGATCGCGGCGCCCTGCAGCGTGCTGGTGCGGCCTCCGAACCATTCGTCGCTCGAAGGCGCGATATCGGTGTCTCCCCAGACGAGTCGGATGCGATCGCGCGTGGTGAAGCCGAGCATTTCGGCGACGAGATGGGCGAGAGCGGTGGCGGCGTTCGAACCGCTGTCGGGCAGCGCGACTTTCATGGTGACGAAGCCGTCCGAGCCCAGTTCAAGCTCCGTGCCGAATACAGCCGCGCCGCGTCCCGCCGCGAGCTGGGCGAACTCAGGCTCGCCCTCGTGGTAACCCATCAATCCGCCGTGATGCTGGGTCATGCCCATGCCGAAGCCGCGCTTGAAGCGTCCCGCAGCGCTGTTGGGGATAACGTTTCGCTGGTCCCATCCGAATGCCTTTGCGCCTTCTTCGAGAACTTCGACGGACGGAAACGAATCGTAGGGATAGCGCGCGTCGCCGGGCTTCGGGCGCGTGATGTGCATGAGGCGGAACTGGACCGGATCGAGTGCCAGCGCTTCGGACATTTCATCCATCATGCTTTCCCACGACCACTTGGTTTCCTGCTGGTAGTAGCTGCGCGAAGGGCCGGGGCGCGGGGCGTTGGTGCGATACGCGGACCATGTCGAGCGCCAGTTGGGGACGTTCGACGTATAGAGCTCCATCTGGTTGGTGGCGCTACCGGGGCTGGAGGCATGTCCGCCGAACTCAAGATCGCCGGCGCTGACGCACACCTCGTGATCGATGGCGGTGATGTGTCCATCTTTCTTCGCGCCGACTCTGAATTTCGTGATGGTCTCAGGTTTGATCTGGAGCTGCGCGAGTTCCTGGTCCTTGGGCAGCATGATCTTGACCGGCTTGCCGGTGACTTTGGCGAGATGCGCGATGAGCGGATAAAAGCGTTCGGCCGCGAGGCGCGCGGCGCCGAAGGTGGAACCGTTGTACTTGTTGATGAAGCGTATGCTGGATGGGTCGACACCGAGAGCCGCGGCGAGAACCGTGCGGACGGGGTAAATTCCCTGCCCCATGCCCCAGAAGGTCAACTTATCGCCATTCCACTTTGCCACGCTGCCGCTCGGTTGTATCGGCACGGAAACCGCGCCTGCAAAGCGATAAGTGAATTCGCGGACGACCTCAGCTTCTGCGAATCCCTGCTTTAGATCGCCCCGCCCATCGGCCCACGTGGCGCTCGGTTCGTTCTTCGGAGCATTCTGCTGGCGCAATAGGTTACCTTTGCCGTGCCCCAGGTCGGGAGCATTGGGAGCCATTGCATCCTTGAGCAAAGAAGCAAACGGGAGCACCTCATACTCGACCTTGATGGCATCGGCGGCATCCTGCGCGAGGTCCTCGGTCTTCGCCACCACGATGGCGACGGGCTCGCCCTGCAGGTTGAGCTCCCGCAAGAGCGGGTCGGGTACCGCGCGGAAGCCGGTGGGAACGGGCCCGGCGGGTTTAGGTGCGTTGAAATACGTGAGGACGTGGGCGACCCCGGGCATTTTTTCCGCCGCGGTCGTGTCGATTGTCTTAATGCGCGCGTGCGGGTGCGGGCAGGTGAGAAAGCGCGCGTAAAGCATGTCCGGAAACCAGACGCGGCTCGCATACTGCGCCTTGCCCGTGAAGCGCGGGACCGAGACTTCCGGCAGCGGCGGCATGAGCTTGCCGATGACATTGAGATTCTCCGGCGCGTAACCCTGCCACTTGCGAATGGTCTTCTTCCCTTCGACCAGCGTGTCGCCGGCCTGGTGGCCGCCGTTGGTTGAGAAGTCGCGGACCATCGGAAGTTTGATCTGAATGATGGAGTCGGCGGTGGGCTCGATCTTCGGATGCTCGCCGCGCAGAACGGCGGCCGAATCCATGACCGTGCGAACGATGTTGGGATACGCGGAGCAGCGGCAGATGTGGCCGGCGAGGGCCTGTTTGACGTCGTCTTCGGTGGGATGGAGGTTGCGGTCGAGAAGGGCTTTGGCGGTGACGACCCAACCGGCGGTGCAGAATCCACAATCGGCGGCGACGCGCGTGTGGCCGATGGATTGAAGAGGGTGGAGGGCAGCGCCCGAACCGACCCCTTCGATGGTCAGGATTTTCTGATTGGCGGCTTCAGTGGCGAGCGTGTGACACGAGTAGACAGGCGTACCCTCGACCAGAACTGTGCAGGCTCCGCAAGTGGCGCGATTGCAGCTGCGGTTGGTGCCGGTGAGCCCGGCTTTCATCGAGAGAACTTCCCAGAGCGTTGTGCGTGCCTCGTACTCGGCGGCGTGCGGGACACCATTGATAAGGAAGGTGGCGCGTTCGGAGGTGATGGGCGCGGGGAGCGTGCCGGCTGCCGTGGCGTGGCTTCCCTCAATCGAAGTGAGCGCTATGCCGGCGCCGGCAGCTTTCAGAAAATTACGGCGGGAATAGGGCATGAGGACAAATTCAAGCTCCTTGCTTTGGGAACACATTGGGGCGGAACTGCTTATGGCATGTTGTGCAGGAGGCATCGATGCGCGCGGTGGCATCCGCGAGGGCTTTGGTGTCTTTAGTCTGAGCGGCCGTGTACGCGTGCGCGCCGGCATCAGAGAGTTCTTTGGCAGCCGCGCGCCAGACGTCGGAGTTCACCTGCGGCATCAGGAGGCTTCCCGATTCGGTGAGTGTCAACGCGTTGCGGCGAGCGGCGGACCATTCCTGCGCCGTGGATGGTCCGTTGCGATTGATGACGAGGAGGAGGTCGTTGGACGCGGGGTGGATCAGGTCGAGCATGAGTTCCCGCGTGTTGGGGGCTTGTGCATGAGCGGCCGTCATTATGAACGCGGCAAGGGCTGGGATTCGTTTCGCAATTCTGTTCATTGCGTCCGTCTGCTACTCGTCGATTATATGTTTGTTTGAGCGGGGCGAAAAAGACCTTATGATCCAGGACGGCACGCGAAACCGCTTGCCCCACCACGGATAATCATCAAACCGTTATCGATGAAGTGATCACGGGCGGAGGTGACGGATCGGTAGAGCTTGTCGAGTCGAGTCAACCGCTCATTCGCCATGCTTCGGGCAAGGCCACGATCTGACGCTCGCGATCTATCCCCTGACGGCGGCCTTTCCCAAACAGGAAACCTGCGGGTTATCGCCGCAGATGCGGCGATTCTGGCAGAGATATCAAGGGCGGAGCCCTCTCAGGGCGCGGGCTGCGAACATTGCGCGAGAGCGTTTCGCAGATCGCG
>DATAZF010000367.1:0-25916 GCA_036272235.1 Bryobacteraceae bacterium
CGGCTATTGCGCGGTGCAACTCCGCTTACCGGACGGTGAATGGCAGGGAGATCGTCTTTGTCGCGATATGCTCGGTCACCCGGTTGAATACGTCGATATCGAAAGCCTGCCCGATGTGGTTCCCGGCGATGTCTTCAAGGCCTGAATCCACTACGATGTGGAAGTCCCCGGCTCTCCAGGGTTTCTGGGGCGTGAAACGCCATTCCGTCTCCTGCTTGTCGATGGTAATCGTTCCGTTTACACTTCCGCGCCCGTCCAAAATGCGCAGCATCCGTTCCATCAGAGGGTAATTCATGGGCGTCGGGAAGTTCAGACTGAGGGCTTCCGCAGTCCCCGCTTTCGGCGCTCCGATCTTCCACTGTTTTGGATCTGGCGGATTTCGCTGCGCGGGTCCGCCGCGAAATGGCTTCCGGAATCCCTCGACCATCGGCACGTCATTGGCATCCGGCCAGTCGCGGTCGATCACCAGAACGTACCGCTTACCTTCCGTGATCGGTGGACCCATTGCTTCGTTTGAGGTGAGGCCTCGCTTGATTCGGCCGGGGTCGAGCGTCATCGTGAGGCGGCGGAAATCAGGGCTCCAGAGTTCTTCTCCGGGAAGGAAAATCCCCGGCAAGGTCTTGCCCTTATCGTCCAACATCCGGATGCGGCGGCCCGCCTCGTTGCGGCTCATGGGGCCTGAGAAGTAAATGTAGATTCGGAGCAGATTGCTCGGCAGCACATCGGCCGAAGGGTAAATCCGCTCGACGCGGGTGGCGGGCTTGACTGAACGAAGGGGTCCTTCAAAGGTCTTCTCAATTGACTGAGCCCCGCCCGGGGGATGAAATACTGCCCTGTATTGAAGGCCGGCCGCGAGGGGAAAGCCGGGACGAAAAACGAGAGAGCCGGCCTGAACCGCGTATCTTCCGGAAACGGGTGGCAGGTTCCCGGAGCCTGTATAGACAGCAAAAACAGAAGACCATCCCCTGGAAGGTTCGGTGCGCGGCGGGTCCCAGCCGGTGACTTTAAACGCGCCCCCTTCGAACTGGATCGAGATCGCTCCAGCGATTGCCCCTGTCGCAAAAAGCAGAAGCACGGCAATCGCTTTGAGCAAATGGGGCCGGCGCTTCCGCCTGCCCTCGTTAATCAAACTCCGTCTCGGCACCCCGCTACGGAAGCGCGATTGTCTGCAGGTTCTTGCCGCTGAGGATCACCGCATCAGTGGCATCTAGTTGCGCGAGCTGCTTCACTTCCTTGAAGTTCTCCAGCTTGTCGTAGGGCACCCCGGCCACGTTGACGACTGTCGGCGAATCGATCGGCTTGTAGGTATCGAGATTATCGGCCTTGAGCTTCACCATGCCGAGCGAACTGTTGGCGACCAGAATAAACTCATGTCCGTTCTTCTTGTAAGGAACCATGTCGATAGGCTGGTTGCCGGAGCCAAGATCGGCGATCGTGACGCCTTTGACCTGCGCGCCTGGCTTCAAGTCACCGACCGGAATCTTTACGAGGGGGGTGCAGGTGTAGGCAGCCAGAACATATTGCTTGCCCGAAATCGTGTAAGGAACGAAAGTCCGTACGGGGGACTGGGTTTCATAGCGCCCGTGCGATGCATGCCAGATCTGAAGCGTCGCGCCCTGATCCGCCGTCTTGAAGGGCCAGGGAATCGACCGCAGCGCCGAGGACCATTCTTCATTCGACAATCCGGCCACCATCAGGTTGCCGTTGATGTACGTCATGTCTGTAATGGTCATCATCCGTGGATTCTGCCGGGCCGTCGGATTCGAAGCCGGCGCATCCGTCAGGCTGACCGCCGCGTGACCGATATTGTCGAGCGAAAGCAGCGACACTTCGCCCGCGCCATTTACGCGCGCGATGATCGGCATCGCATCCGGTCCGCGTCCACGCGAAGCAGAGATGTAGACGTTCTTCGAGAGCGGGTTCACCTTGAGGTCATTGATGATTATCTGGTCGGCTGAAATGCCCGCGAGGGCCGCGATCCGCGCGTCGATTCCCTGCACATCGATTTTGACTGCGGCCTGGGGAGACGCGTGGTCGTTCGTATCGAGCGCCACAACGGCGCCTCCAAGCGAATCGCCGACGAAGAGGACGCCGTCGGGTCCAAACGTAAGTGGCCCGGCGGACATAAGCTGCGCCTTGCCGGATACGAGATTCGCGGACGGCGTGCGGTCAGCCATCACAGTGAACGCCAGCGCGGCGGCGACGGACAAACCGGCCGCGAAACGGAGCAGTGTTATACGACGATGCATTGGATCTCCTTCAGAACGAGGAACTGTCAAACGCATCCAGATATATCACTGGCGGCAACCCAGGTCAATGGCGGCCCATCCATTACATGGGCTGAATAAATTGTGCCGTCTGCCGCCCCTCGCCTCGCATCTCGTTCCCCCAGTCGCTCGGAAGGATAATCCAGGCCGCCAGGTAGATTATGAAACCAACACCGGTGCAGAGCGCGATTCCGAGCCACAGGATACGCACCAGGAGGACGTCGACATTCATGTAGCGGGCAAATCCCGCGCAGACGCCCGCGATCTTTTTGTTGCGTTTATCGAGCATGAGCGGCCCCGGCGGTTCGGGCGCCGGGGCCAGCGCGGTCCGGTTTCCACAGCGGGAACAGTAGCAGGCGTCATCGTGCAATTCCACACCGCATTTTGTGCAGTACATTAGCCGTCTCCAAAGTCAGATACGGCTCCGCCCACCCAAATGTTCCTGGCTCTCCCTTAAACGGCTGTTGAAAAGGTTGTGAACTATGCCGAACGCAGACAAAACCGCCCGCGCTACCACTGCAAATCAACGACTTGCTGTTAAACGGCCGCCTTCAGACTCCTCGTCTCCCCGATGTCCTGCTTCTCAATCAAGCCGTTGCATTCGCGCGCCAACTCGTCGGCGACTTCGCGGGCATAGATCAGGAAATGATGCGCCGACAGAAGCACCATAATTCCCATCCACATCCTGGTCTCATCCAGAGCGTATTTGCGAACCAGATTGCCCAGAAATCTCCAGTAATCCCGCCGGTAGCCGGACCGCACTCCCTGCGTCCACATGGAAGCGGCCAGCAGCCGGAGGTTATAAGACATTGGCAGCGCGGGCGGCTTCTGCGTCGGGCGCGTCTTCCAAACCTCGAGCGATCGCAAGGCCCGCTCGAAGAAAGATTTCGGCTCGTAGAGCCAGAACAGCAGCCGGCTTAGACCGCCCAGCAGGACGGGCAGGGGAAGCGTGGTCTCGAAATTCGGCGCGCTGAAGTTTGTGGTTGCCTGGCTGTCTTCGATGAGCCGCCCCTCTTTTTTCATCCGGTCGAACAGCGCGGTCGTTGGAGGGGCCTGCAGCAGTCCGGCCATGGCCCAGGTAATGGATGCCTTCTCGATGAACTCCCGCTGCCGTTCGAAGATCGTCGCATCGTCGGAATCGAAGCCGACGATAAAGCCCGCCAGCACCCACAGTCCGCTTTCCTGAATGATGCGGACCTGCTCCAGGTTGTCCTTGCGCAGATTCTGGAACTTCTTCGATTCCTTCAACGCACCGGCCGAAGGCGTCTCGATCCCGATGAACACATACATGAAATTCGCGCGCACCATGGCGGCGAGCAGTTCGGGCCGGTCGGCCAGATCGATGGAAGCCTCTGTATAAAAAGAAAACGGCCGTCCGTGTTTATCTCCCCAATGGCCCAGCTCAATCGCCAGCTCGAGCGCGAACTTCGAATTGCCGATGAAGTTGTCGTCGACGATGAATACTTCGTTGCGCCAGCCGAGCGCGCACAGCAAATCCAGTTCCGCGATTAATTGCGCGGAGGATTTCAGCCGCGGCTTACGCCCGTAGATCGTGATGATGTCGCAGAATTCGCATTGAAACGGGCAGCCGCGTGAAAACTGCACCGGCATGGAAGTGTACATGTTGCGGCGCAGCAGATCGAAGCGCGGCAGCGGACTGCGCGTCATATCCGGCTTATCGGTGACCCGATAGACGGCCTGCGCGGTCCCCTGTTCGAGATCGCGTGCGATATCCGCGAAAACCTCTTCGGCCTCACCGACCATCACATGGTCGGCCTCGATCCCTACGGCTTCCGGATCGCTGCTGGCCCACGGGCCGCCGATAAACGTTCGCGTTCCGACGGCTCTGGAGCGCCGCAGGATATCGATCGCATCGGTCCGCTGCGCGTGCATCGCGCTGACCAGCACGAGGTCGGCGGCCCGCAGGTCTTCATCGGAGATGTCGTCGAAGGCATGATCGAGCAGTCGCAGCTTCCACTCTGCCGGACACAACGCAGCGACGGTAATCAGACCGAGCGGAGGCGTCATCGCCGCTTCGGGCAACATCTGGAGAACGCCTTCGAACCCCCAGAACGATGGAGGAAACTTCGGCCACACCAGCAAGACACTCAGCTTCGCGCCGAGAGGAGGGAATGAGGTGTGTTGCCGGGGGTGGAATTCGGAGGGCAGTACAGCGAATGGAACCGGCGTCGAAGACATGCTGCTATTCTGTGCCCCAAACCGCCCCAGCGGTAAAATTTTCTTTCGCCGCCGTCCAATCACGCGCCCGCTATATAATTGCCTCCAGGCCGCAATGACCGCAAGAATCGCAGTTCTAACGATGCTCTGCTGTGCCGCTTTCACCCCTGTCGGCGCGCAGTGGCTCGACTATCCGACCAAAGGGATACCCCGCCTCGCTGATGGCAAGGCCAACCTGACCGCCCCCGCCCCCAAACAAGCCGACGGACATTCGGACCTCGCCGGTCTCTGGCTGGGCGACCAGTGGGCTCCGGCCGGGCGCCGCCCGAACCCGCCCAACGCCGCTCGGTCCGCGCCTCCTCAAATGCTCCCCTGGGCGCAGAAAGTCTTCGATGATCGCCGCGCCAATTCGATCAAGGACGATCCCGAGGCCCGCTGTATGCCGCAAGGTGTGCCTAAAGCGACGACGCTTCCGTATCCCGTCGAAATCATCGATGCCCCGGGCAAGACCGTGATGCTTTACGAAATGTACTCGCTGCGCCGTGAGATCTTCAGCGATGGCCGCGAGTTGCCGAAGGAATTCATCAGCCCCAGCTGGATGGGCTATTCGGTCGGCAAGTGGGAGGGTGATGAGTTTGTCGTGACCACCGCCGGCATCAACGATCAGGTCTGGAATATCGACCTTGCCGGACATCCCCACTCCGACGCGCTGAAAGTGACTGAACGCTTTCGCCGCGTCGATTTCGGACACATGGATATTCAAGTCACCATCGACGACTCGAAGACTTACACAAAGCTGTGGGTCATGCCCGTCATGCGGTATACGCTGCTGCCGGATACTGACCTGCTCGAATTCGTTTGCGAAAAGAACATCGATCCTCAACACATGGTCGGGAACAAATAAGAATGCGACTCTCGATATTGGCGACTCTTCTGCTTTTTACAGTGCGAGCGTTCGCCCACCACTCGTTTGCAGCCGAATTCGACGCGAAGAAACCGGTCGAGTTAAAAGGCACTCTGCTGGAGCTGGAGTGGGTAAATCCCCACGCCTGGATTCACATGGAAGTGAAGAACGATGCGGGCAAAGTCACGAAATGGGATTGCGAGCTTGGCAGTCCGAACCTGCTGATGCGCAGCGGATGGCGGCGGGATTCGCTGAAGAAAGGCGACGTCATCATCGTCAACGGCTCGGCCGCGAAAGACGGGACAAACCTCGCGAACGCGAAGACTGTGAAGCTCGCGGATGGCACCCGAGTATTCAACGCCGGCTCGTCAGGCGAGCCCGGCGCCCCCGGCGCTCCAGTCCAGTAATTGCCCTGCCAAAAAGTGAGGCAAACTGGCAACCTGATGCCACAGTTTTTTTCAGTACACGACCTCAAGCGTCCAGCACGCCCCGCAGCCTCCGACCCAGTGCTTCGGCGGTGAACGGCTTCTGAAGCAGCTGCGTCTCTCCGGCCAGCACCCCGTGGCTCGCGATCATGTCGTCCGTATAGCCTGACATAAAAAGAATCTTCAGCCGCGGATTCATCTTGCGCAGCTTGTGCGCCAGATCCCCGCCGCTCATCTGCGGCATGATCACATCCGTCAACAGAATGTCGATCGATCCCTGCTTTTCGCGCCAGATCTCAAGGGCCGCCTCGCCGCAATCCGCAACCAGTACTTTATAGCCCAGCTTTCGCAGCACAGTTTCGGCAAGTAGGCGCACACCCGGCTCATCTTCAACCAGCAGCACTGTCTCGAGGCCAACCGGCGCGGCATCGCTCGTAGTTGTGGGAAGCTCTTCCACTTTCCCAACCGCTAGTGGGAAATAGATCCGAAAGCGGCTGCCCCGGCCCGGTTCGCTGTCGACTTCAATTTCCCCGCCCGCCTGGGAAACCACGCCGTAAACAGTCGAAAGTCCAAGTCCCGTGCCCTTGCCCTTGTCCTTCGAAGTAAAGAAAGGCTCGAACATCTGCGCCTTCACGGCCTCATCCATCCCGATCCCGGTGTCGCGCACCTCGAGCATTACGCCCAGAGATGGCAAACCGGGGCGTTCAATCGGTGGCGACACGAGGCTGCATTCGATTTCGAGCATTCCGCCAAGAGGCATGGCGTCTCGGGCGTTCACCGCCAGATTCATCAATACCTGCTCGATCTGGTGCGCATCCGCGCGGATCAGGCACGTCTCATTCCGGCAGCGGACGCTGAGATCCACGTGCTCCCCAATCATCCTCTGAAGCAGGCGCTCGACATTCCGCAAGATGTCACCCAGATCGAGGACTCTTGGCTGCACCGTCTGGCGCCGGCTGAATGCCAGCAACTGGCCGGTCATTCCCGAGGCGCGCCGCGCGGAATTCAGGATCTCGTGCATGTAACTCGTCAGCCGCTCCGGAGGCGTGCTCCCAAGGCTTTCGAGCGCAAGCTGCCCGTAGCCTGAAATCACGGTCAGCAGGTTGTTGAAGTCATGCGCGACGCCGCCCGCGAGACGGCCCAGCGCCTCCATCTTTCGCGCCTGTGTCAACTGGTCTTCGAGGGTCTGCCGTTCCGTGATGTCGATCCCGATGCCGCCCACCAGCACCACTTTGCCGTCTTCGATAATCGGAAACTTGCAGATGAGCCATGACCGTGTGCCGGTCGGCAGCGTCACCGGTTCCACAAACTCGACCGGCCGCCCTCCCACGATCACAGCCGCGTCGTTTTCGCGGTAGCGCGCCGCATCGTCGCCGGGCCAGATCTCTTCGTCGACTTTGCCGACGATCTCCTCGGGCTGCTTCTTGAACTGCGGCCATGAGGCTTCGTTGTAATAAACGTACTTGCCGTCCAGATCTTTGATGAAGGCGACGCCAGGGAGATGGCGCATGAAGGCGGTGAACCGGGCCTCGCTCTGCCGCAATGTTTCTTCCCACAGCTTGCGCTCCGTGATATCGATGGCTGTGGTGACAAGATCACCCCCCACCGTATCGGGAGGCGCGTCCAACAGACGGATATTGACCAGCGCCCAGCATTGCGAACCGTCTTTTCGCTTCAGGCAGAGCTCGGACTCGCGCACTTCGTGCGAGACGTTGATCCTCCGCAGCAGCTTGTCCCGGTCCGATGCATCCCAGTAAAGCTGCGGAGAACGAACGGTGCGCAACTCGTCCGCGGAAGAATACCCCAGCATGCGAACCAGCGCGTCGTTGCAGTCCAGAATTCTTCCATCGACCGTCGTCCGGATAATTGCCGCCAGATTTCCCTGATAAATGAACTCCCGGAGTTCGTCGGTCGAATCGCGAGTCAATTCGCGTCTCTTCCGGATAGTTACGTCCCGGAAAACCAGCACGGCAGCGCGGATTTCCGTGCCGTTGCCGTAAAAAGGCCGTGCATCGCACTCGATCCACAGGCAGGAACCCAGCTGATTCGGGCGCACCAGAAGCTCGACGCGGCCGACCGCCTCGCCGCGCAGCGTCCGAGCCACTGGCAATCGCTCCAGCGGCAGGACTTCCTGGGTCGCGGGATCGAAGATCTTCACATCTTTGAATGAACCACCAGCGCCCTTCGGGCTTCCGATGCCTGGATTGAGCCCGAGGGACGTCAGGAACTGAGTCGCCTCCGAATTCGCGTAAACGAGCTGGTGTCGGTTATCGAAGACGAGCAATGCATCCGGAATGGTTTCCCAGGCGGCCCTCAGGACGCGGTCGGTCTCAACGCCGAATTCGCCGGCCGCTGTGATCGGTACCCTCGCCATCCCCTGTCCAGAAGTGTCCACGGCAAAGTCCTGAACCTGCTTGATTGTAACGGCAAAAGACATTTTGAACGTTCAAGCCTGGCCTGGCCGGAGTGCTTTAACATACATACCGGATCTGCTTAAATACAGTGGCATTCGGCCTGATGCAAAACACACAGGCGTTCGGCTGATGCGGCCAGTGAGTCCGGTGCGCTTGATTTGATATGCTGGCAAATCAGGAACTTTTCTGCTGGCGCACCAGTGCGCAAGGTCCATTCTTCCCGGAGTTTTTCAAAATGTCAGGTCATTCAAAGTGGGCGACGATCAAGCACAAGAAAGCCGCCACCGATGCGAAGCGCGGCAAAATCTTCACCCGTCTCATCAAAGAAATCCAGATCGCGGCGCGTTCCGGCGGCGATCCCGACGGTAATCCCCGCCTGCGGACCGCCATCCTCGCAGCCAAAAACGTGTCCATGCCGTCGGACAACATCAAAAAGGCGGTCATGCGCGGTACCGGCGAGCTCGAAGGCGGGCAGATCGACGAAGTGATGTTCGAAGGCTACGGGCCGGGCGGCGCGGCGGTTCTTGTCCTCGTGGCCACGGATAATCGCAACCGCACGGTCAGTGATATCCGTCATATGTTTTCGAAGAATGGCGGCAATCTGGGCGAGCAGGGAAGCGTCGCGTGGATGTTCGACCGCAAGAGCCAGATCGTTATCGAAAAGGAAAAGGCCACCGAAGATCAACTCATGAATCTGGTGCTTGAAGCCGGCGCCGAGGATTTGAAAGACAGCGGCGATTCCTGGGAAGTCATCTCCGATCCGGCGATGCATGAGACTGTTGCCGAGGCCATCCAGAAAGCCGGGATCGAAACCGCATCCGCGGAAGTCGCCATGGTGCCGCGGAACCTCATCATGCTCGAGGGTAAAAACGCGCAGGGCATGATGAAACTTAGCGATGTGCTCGAAGAACACGACGACGTGCAGAACGTATACTCCAACTTCGATGTCGCCGATGAAGTTGAAGCATTGGCATAGGCACGGCAGATTTTCAATTGTCGTGCCGGGCTGACGGCGAGGCCTTTTCCGTGCCGGAGAAACGCTGACATGCGAGTCCTGGGAATCGATTGCGGAACCGAGCGAACCGGCTACGGCGTCATCGACAGCGATGGGCGCGCGCATCGCATGATCGCCGCGGGCTGCATTCGGTCCAGCACGAACGATCCTCTGGAGCGGCGCCTCCTGACCATCGCCTCCGCTCTGCGTGAGCTGATCTCCGAGCATCGCCCCGATTCGGCTGCGGTGGAAGAAGTCTTTTTCGCGGTCAATGCGAAGAGCGCGCTCAAACTGTCTCACGTGCGGGGCGTCGCCCTGTTGCTGATCGCGGAAGCAGCCGTCAACCTCGCGGAATATTCTCCCCTGGAGGTCAAGATGAGCGTTGTCGGCTACGGCCGCGCCGCCAAATCGCAGGTGCAACAAATGGTGGCCTCGCTGCTGCATTTGCCTCAGCCGCTCGCCTCCGAGGACGCGAGCGATGCGCTTGCGATCGCCATCTGCCACGCGACCAATGCGCCGTTCCGCGCATTGGAGGTCCACGTTTGAAGTTCCGCATGGTGAAGTCCAGCATGCTGCTGATCGTCGCTGCCTCAATGCTGGCGGCCGCGGCCTCTGACGCAGCCCGCGTGAGCTACGCGAAATCTTTCCCTGGCAGCAATCCTGCGTGGCTTGAAGTCGTTGTCGACAAATCCGGCGCGGGCCAATATAAAGAAGACCCGAAGGACGACGATCCCATCAAATTTCAGCTCAGCGGCGCTGACGCCACTCAGATCTTCGCTCTTGCCGACAAGCTCGATCATTTCTCGCGGCCTCTCGAGTCGGGCCTGAAGGTCGCCAATATGGGGATGAAGACCTTCCGTTACGAGGGGGACGGCCGCACCGGCGAAACCAAATTCAATTATTCGGAGGATGTGGATGCCCGTGCGCTTACCGACTGGTTCGAGCGCATCGCCGAAACCGAACGGAGCTATCTGGAACTGGAGCGGTCGGTTCGCTTCGACAAATTGGGCGCCCAACAGGCGATCCTCCGCATTGAGATCATCCGTGATCAAAAACGCCTTGTCGCGCCGGATCAGTTCCTGCCTCTGCTCGATCGCGTCGTGAAAAACGAAAGCTTTCTCCATATTGCGCGGGACCGTGCTGCCGGACTCGCTGAATGGATCCGAGCACTTCCCAAATGATGCGCCGTATCATCGCAGCCATCGCACTCCTCGCTTGCGCTCTTCCGGGCCGGGCGCAGTCGGTCGTATCCCTCGATCCGGCGGGTGATGCCAAAGAACAAGCCGAACTTACCCAAGCCGTCGGCGAAGCGGGCGCCAGTCCCATCGATGTCATCCGCGCTCTCGAAGCGCATCTCGGCAAGTACCCCGAATCCAAACAACGATCCGTGATCGAGAAGGCGCTGGCGAAGGCCGGGATGGAAACAAACGACAACGCGCGAATCATTCTCTACGGAGAAAAGGTTCTGGCTCGGGAAACGCCGCCGGATAACAGTGACACCATGGGGATGCTCGATCGCGTCATCCGCTCCCTCATCGACAAAAGCGATCCCGCGCAGGCAAAGCAGGCTATCGCGTTCGCAAACCGGTATGAAAGCGACGTCGCCGCTCTGCGCACAAAGATGGAACCGCCCGGACACTTGACGCCCGGCCAGTGGTCTGAAGAACTCAATAAGGCCTCAGCGCGCGCTCTCGCCCTGAAAGCCCGCGCAACGGGCAATGCCGGCGATCCGAAAGCGGCCCAACAACTCGCGAGTGAATCGTGGGACGCTTACCCCACCGGCGAGGGCGCCCGCGAAGCCGCCTTCTGGTTAATCAAACTCGATCGCAACGCCGACGCCATTGAATTCTATGCCGATGCCTTTACGCTCGAAGACTCCCGCACGACGGAAGCAGACCGCGCCCGCGACCGCGCGCGTCTCGGCGAGATCTACTCCAGCTTGAACGGCTCTGAAAAGGGGCTCGGCGACGCCATCCTGCAGGCCTACGACCGGACTTCAGCCCTGCTTGCCGCACGCCGGGCCAGCCTGAAGGCGATGGATCCGAACGCTGTCGCCACCAACGTGGCCGACTTCACACTGCCCCCGGTCGACAAGACCGCGCCTCCGCTGGTCCTCTCATCCCTCAAAGGGAAGACAGTAGTGATGGACTTCTGGGCCACGTGGTGCGCGCCATGCCGCGCCCAGCAGCCGCTGATCGAGAAGGTCAAAGCGCGCTTCGAAAATTCGCCAAATATCGTATTCGTTCCGGTCGATTCCGACGACGATACTTCGCTGGTAGCGCCCTTCGTGAAGGGGCAGGGGTGGAAGAATCCCGGCTATCTCGAAGGCGGACTTGCCCGCCAGCTCACCATTGGTTCGATCCCGACGGTGCTCATCATCGGTCCCGACCAGAAGATCTCCAGCCGGATGGTCGGCTTCATTCCGGATCGCTTCGAGCAAATGCTGATGGAGCGGATCGAAGAAGCCACCAACCCGAAGTGAGTTTGTTTACCCGCGCCCTACGACAATGATCTCGAAGCTGTCCGGCAGCGCCGGGGGGCGGCCCGCTCTGCCTCCGCCCGCCGGAGGAGGCGGCGCTGGTCCAAACTCAGTCGTCGGAAGGTACAGCTTGTGCGCTTTCTGATCTGATCCGATGGTTCGCGCGGCGTTCTGCGTGGGGATCGTTGCGACCGGCTCAAACTTGCCCGGCGCGGTCTCGCCGACCATCGTGATCGTGCCGTCCCGGCCATTCGCGCTGAACGCATAGCCATCGTCGAACGCAACTCCGTCCGGACCCTGGCCGATCGCAGGAGTTGCAATCACTTTGCCGGCTGCCGGGTCGCTGACGATCATCATCTTGTTCCCACAAACCGAATAGAGATAGCCGTTTTTCGGATTGATCGCGAGACCGCTCGGCGCCTCGCAGGGAGCGATCGAGTAATGCTTCGTCAGCGCCGCCGACTTCGCATCGATCTCACCGATCTCTCCCTTGTCTTCGATATTGAAATAAACGTGCCCTTTGCCGTCGATCTGCGCGAACTCGGGCTTTCCGCCGACGGGGATTGCCGCCGCATAGACCTCGCCGGTCCTCGCGTCGAAGACCGTCGAGTCGCTGCTGCGGCCGTTGAACGTCAGCACCCGATGCGACGTCGGCTCATAAATGATCGCGTCGGGATTGGTCCCGGTCTTCACTTTGCCGAGCACCTGGAGCGTCTTCAGATCGAAAATCGTGACGTCGTTATCCATGCCGTCGCTCGTAAAGCCGCGCCCGAGATCGTTGGCGATGGCGATGCCGTGAACCCCATTCGTCCCCGGGATGGTGCCGACAACCTTGTCGGTCGTCGTATCGACGACTTCCGTCTGTGTGGCATGCGAAACATAGAGGCGGTGGTTCGCGCTGTCCACGTAAACATAGTCCCAGCGGCCGGCGCCGCCGATTTTGATCTTGCCGGTAACTTTATAAGTCGGCGGCGCGGCGATCGCGGCCGCGCACACTGCGAAAAACACTAAGGATTTCATCTTCCTGCTCCTCATGCACATGGGAATACGATCATAACCTTAAATCTTCAAACTGAAGATTTCCTGAAATCTTTGCACGCCCGCTGCTGATGGAACGTCACTTTTTCAAATGAAACGATCCCTCTTGGCAGTTGCCCTCCTGATGGTAGCCACGGCGTTCGTATGGGCACAGTATCGAGTAGTGCCCGATACCATTCATCTCGATGTCCGTTCGGTATTCCCTCGCGAAGTTTCGCCGGGGAAATATGAACAGGTCGACCAGCGCAGCCTGCAGACGCTGGCGGATCAGGGATGGGAACTCGTCAGCGTAATGCCCTACGTCTATCGCAATGAAGAGCGCGGACCGGAACTGCAGGGACCGAAACCAGTCGTGACCCAAACCTACCCGGCTTACTTTTTCAAGCGCACCCGCGTAGCCGGCCAGCGCGATTAGGGTTTCAGCCTTACCGCAGGCCGCCCGTTTTCTCCGGCAGAGCAATCTTATCCGGCCCGTGCGCCCGCACGGTCGCGACGACATCCCGCAGAATCTCCTCGCTCTCCGAAGTTTGCAACTCCCGCCTCAACAAGTGCAGCGCCACGCTCACCACATCTCGATGCCGCAACTCATCGCCTGCGCCTTTGTCGATCAGCTCCAGCCAGAGCCGGTGAGTCAAATCCACGTCCTCAGGCCACAGCCTCGGCGGATGCGGGCCCAGATTGAAATACAGCGACTGGTTCGGATCCGGCATCACCACTTCGAGCGAAAGCGAAGGGCGCGGCTGCGGCAACTCTTCCCACGCCGCCCCGACCCGGCGCCCTTGCTCTGCCGGCGTGAGGTTCGGCGAAAGTCCTGCCACCAGCCGGGCGGATTGCAGAACCGCCGCGGTCTGTACCACCGCGATCCAGGGATCCGTCCCCGGCACCGTCAGTAATTCCACATGTTTCCCGGCCTTTTCCGCCAGCCCGACGACGCGCGAGAACACCAGGTTTTCCTGATCGGCGAAAACCTGGTCGGGCTCCAGCCCATGCTCGCCGGAACCCGCCTGCGTCACCACCTTGATCGTGACGACGACAATGTCCTGGCGGCGCGTATCAGTCTTCTCCAGCGTCTTCTGCAGGTGTTCCAGGTGGTGTGGATTCCTTACCGCAACCAGAATATTTCCCGGCCGGATATGCAGCGTTTCAGCGGAAATGTCGTCTGTCGAATGCAGCCGGAACTGCTCGTTCTCGTGTCCGGCATGGGCCAGAAGTTTATGCCGCTTCCGGTTATATCGCTCGGAAAATTCGAAGACGAGAAAGAATGCAAGTGTAAAAGAAATGCCGGAAATCGTCGCCACTTCCTTGGTGAGCACATTGATTCCGGCCAACAGGAACAACAGGATGGTTATCAGCGCGAGGCCGAGGGGAATCTCTTTGCCGCCGATTTGGAAGTTCAACGGCACCTTCCACTCGCGCGCGTGCGGCATTTTGTAGCGCAGCACCAGCACCGAAAGCGCGTTGAACGCGAAACTCCAGGCCACGCCGAACGCATACGCTTCGCCGAGCATTTCGATATTTCCGCGGCTGACGACGATGGTGGTCAGCTGCAGGGCCGCGATGATGTTGATGATCCGGCTGGTCGTCCCGAACCTGTGATGCGGCTTGCGAAACCATTCGGTGAGGACGCCATCCTCCGCCACCCGGTTCACCACGCCGTTTGACCCGATCAGTGCCGTATTCACCGCGCCCGCGAGAATCAGCACGCCGACCAGCACGACGAAGGCGTGGAACGCGAGACGCAGACCCAGCGGTCCGGCGAGGAACATCGACAGTCCACCGATCAGGTTGTCCAGATACTTGTGGCGCTCGACGTCGGGAATCAGCATCACCGCGAAAAACGAAACCAGCGAAGTAAACAGCAGGCTGTAAATAAAGATCACGAACCCCGCGCGTTCGAGGTTCTTCAGCTTCGGCGAGGCAATCTCGCGATTCACCTGCGCCAGGCTCTCTTCTCCGCTCATGGCAAGCAGGGAGTGCCCGGCCCCTACGAGGATCGCCACGATTGGGATGCTGGTCCAGCCCGTTCCCTTGAGCCATCCCAACGCATCGTCCGCGATGTGAATGTTGCGCATCGACGGCAAAGGCACCGGTTGATAGCCGTTCTTCAGGATGGTAAAAATACACCAGACGATCAGGATCACGACCATCACGGTCGTGATCTGCATGATACGCAGCGCTTTCTCGCTCGATTCGTGAATCCCGATGATGTTCTTGCGCCAGAAATACAGCGTCACGAGAACGGCGAAGCCCGCCGCGAAATATTCGGACGGCACGTGCTGAAAACGAAGATGGAAATAATCGATTGATTCGTTGAACAGGCCGCCGAGATAAAGCCCTGCGCTGACAGCGCTGATGGGACCCGTCAACACATAATCGAACAGCAGCGCCGACACCGAGAATTTCGCGTACGTTCCACCCATCGCTTCGCGCACCACGCGGTAGACCCCGCCGCGCACGAACATGCTGCAGCTTTCGATATACACGGCGCGAACCGCGTACGAAAACAGCATGATGCCGAGGATGAACCAGGGCGCCGACTTGCCGATTGCCGTCTCCGCGATGCCGCCGACATAGTAGGCTGAAGACGCCAGATCGCTCAGTACAATCGCGGCCGCTCGCCAGAACGAAATGAACGACAACATGACTGTTGTCGCGACCACGACCCTGGTGGTGGTGGTGGATCCGGAAGAACGGGAATTGGGGCTGGACAAAAAGAAACTCCTGTGACTATCTTTCGAAAGGTATCGGGTCTCATCAGATTAGCATGCAGGATTGAAGGATTCCTTCATGACTAATGGCGCCGCCCAGAAGGCTCTCGCAGTCTCGATCGTCCGCACTCTACGCGGTGCGGGATATGTCGCTTATTTCACAGGTGGATGCGTTCGGGACCTTCTGCTCGGCCGCTCCCCGAAGGATTTTGACGTCGCTACCTCCGCGCCACCCGATGCCCTTCTGCGCCTGTTTCCACGAGCTGGCCAGGTTGGTGCCCACTTTGGTGTGGTGCTTGTTCGTGAACAGAGTGCCGAAGGAGACCGGCAGGTCGAAGTCGCCACCTTTCGCAGCGACCTTGAATATCGCGACGGCAGGCATCCGGAAGGCGTTGCTTTCGAAACGGATCCCAGAAAGGATGTCCTGCGCCGCGATTTCACCATCAACGCACTCCTGTTCGATCCCCTCACCGGTGAAGTTCTGGATTTCGCCGGCGGCCGTGCCGATCTCGCGGCAAAGATCATACGCGCCATCGGCGATCCCGAACAGCGCTTCCGCGAGGATCATCTTCGCCTACTGCGGGCCGTCCGTTTCGCGGTCCGCCTTGGATTCGACATCGAGCCCGGGACCTTCGCGGCCATCCAACGGTTTGCGCCCCTGATACATGGCATTTCCCCCGAGCGCGTGCGCGACGAGATCGCCCGGATCCTCACGGAAGGCGCCGCAAGGAGAGGCTTCGAACTGCTCGATGCCACCGGTCTTTTACGCGAGGTCCTCCCGGAAGTGGCCGCGCTGAAGGGAGTCGCGCAGCCCTTGGAGTTCCATCCGGAAGGCGATGTCTGGACCCACACGCTCATCATGCTCGAAGGCCTGCGCAATCCCCCGATCACACTCGCCCTTGGCGTTCTGCTGCACGACATCGGCAAACCCGCGACATTCCGCATTGCCGAGCGCATTCGCTTTGACGGGCACGTCGAAAAGGGAATTGAGATCGCGCACGCGCTGCTGACGCGGCTGCGATTTCCCAACAACATCATCGAGGGCGCCGAAGCACTGATCGCGAATCACATGAAATTCATGGATGTCCCGCGCATGCGCGAGAGCACCCTCAAGCGGTTCATGCGGCAGCCGGATTTCGAGCACCATATGGAACTGCACCGGCTCGATTGCCTGTCAAGCCATGGAGGCCTGGAGAACTACGACTTCGTCCGCTGCAAGCAAGCGGAACTGCCGCCTGAACAATTGAAGCCCACGCCGCTATTGACGGGCAGGGAACTAATCGCCGCCGGTTACAAGCCTGGGCCGATGTTCGGAATCGTTCTCAGTGAGATTGAAGACGCGCAACTCGAGGGTCGCATATCGACTCTGGAGGAAGCGCTGCAAATGGCTCGTTCCCGACTGGATTGATGTACCGCCGGCGGTTTCGACCAGAGGCCAGGCGCCGCGCCGGCGCTTTTACCGGATGAGTACCTGCTGCCGCAACTCGCCCGTCGCCACCTTCCCCATCCACTGCGACAGCGTCCGCGTCCAGCGCGCATCGCCGCTCGTATCCACACTGGCGCGCACCGAATAATGAAGCGCCAGCATCTCGGTCAGCGGCCGGCTCTTCCCGTTATCCAGAAAGATCAGCTTCTTCTCCGACAAGAGAATCTCATGCTTCTCGCCTTTCGCAATTTCGACGACGATGGGCTTCGCCGCGGGCTGAATGCCCGGCGGACCATTGAAATTAAACAGAGGCGATTCCTTGCCGGCCGGCGAAGTGATACGGAACTCGATGTCATACACCGGTCCCTTTGCCGACGTGCTGCCCAGCGGCAGCAGACATTCTGCGCGGTCGACGTTCTGAAACACCAGCCGTAACTGCGGATCCGGCGATGCGGGCCCGAATGCCAGCCCGAACCGCAGGCCATGATCCACCGGCCCCCAGGCTATGCCATCATTGCGATCGCCCGCGCCGAGAGCCAGCAATGCCAATGCGAAGATCAGAGTTCTCGACATCTGATACCAGAATATAGTGGGAACTCAACCCTGTCGTTTCGGCAAGAGGTGCTTCTGGATCTTCCCCATGGCATTGCGCGGGAGTTTCTCGACCGCAATGAACTCGCGCGGAATCTTGAACGACGCCAGTTTCTCGCGGCACCGCGCCTCCACCAAAGCAGGTTCGATCGCACTCGCCACCACGAGATATGCCACGGGAACCTCCCCGCGTATTCGATCCGGCACCCCGACCACGGCGGCTTCCGCGATCTCCACCTGCTCCTGCAGGAACTCCTCGATCTCGCGCGGATAAATATTGAAGCCGCCCGAAATGATCAGATCGCTCTTGCGTCCACTGAGCGTGAAGTAGCCGTCCGCGGAGCGCGTGGCGAGATCGCCGGTCTTGAAAAAGCCATCGACGAACGCGTCGCGCGTGGCATCTTCCCGCTTCCAGTAACCCGCGAACACGTTCGGGCCTTTCAGATAAATCTCGCCAGTCTCGCCTTCTCCCACAGGTTGCAGTTCCTGATTCAGTAGTCGCACGGACACTCCCGGCAGCGGAAACCCGACGGTACCCGCGCGCCGCTCCCCGGCGTATGGATTGCTGAGGTTCATGATCGTCTCGCTCATGCCGTAGCGTTCCAGGATGGTGTGCCCGAACAAATCGCGAAACTCTTCCAGCACCTGCGCGGGAAGGGGCGCCGAGCCCGAAACGAACAGCCGCATGAACCCGCCCACCTCGCGCGCCGCCGCGCTCTCCCACGACAGCAGGCGAACATACACCGTCGGCACCCCGAAAAACAGCGTCGGACGGAAATCGAGGAATTCCGCTGCCGCCGTCTGGTGCTCGAAACGCTCCAGCAGGCGCATGCGGCAGCCGCTTACCAGCCAGCAATGCAGCCCGTTTCCAAGAGCGTGGACGTGGAACAGAGGCAGCGCCAGCAGAAAGCGATCTTTCGCGGTGATTCTCCAGCAGACCAGCAGATTGACGGTGTTCGCCGCGAAATTATTGTGGGTCAGGACCGCGCCTTTAGAAGTGCCCGTCGTCCCGGACGTGTAGATGATTCCCGCCGGAGAATCCCCGTCGAGATCAACTACGGGCCGCGCGTCATCCATCTCCGCCGCATCACGCAAAAGATCCGCTGGATTCCAGACCGGAATTTCCGTCGCGATCGAAGCATCCGTGATCAGCGCGCGCGGCTCGGCGTCGCCCAGAATATGGGAAATCTCCCGATCTCGATAAAGGATGTTAATCGGCACAAAAATCACGCCGAGCTTTACACAGGCGAGATAGATATCTATCATCTCGACGCAGTTGACGAGGTAGACGCAGAGCCGGTCGCCCTTGCTTAAATCTCTCGTACGGAACAACTGCGCCAGCCGATTACTGCGCTCATCGAGCTCTCCGAACGTAAAGGTGCGGCCGCGCCATTCGAGCGCCGCAGTATCGCGCCGTCCGTGAAAAGAGAGATCAAAAAGATCGCAGAGAGTCATCTTGCGCTTCTTCCCGCCACGTTACCATGAGCATTTGATGTTCACCCGATTTCCTGCAGTCTTGTCACTTCTGCTTCTCGCCGCATGCCAGAAGAAGCCCGACCTCGTCGTCAAAGTGCTCATCGGAGGCACCACTATCGTCTCCCCCGGCGCGACGCCAATAGACGATTCGATCGTCATCATCGCCGGCACGAAAATCCGGTCCGTCGGGCCGCGCAAGGATGTGCCGGTGCCCCAGGCTTCCGACCGCACCGACCTGACCGGTGAATGGATCGTCCCCGCGGAAGGTGTCACCATCGCCCCTGGGGAGCCGGCCAATCTGTTGATCCTCAAACACGTGCCCAACGGAAATACTTCGGATGCCAGCGCGCTGGTGGTCAACGGCGAATGGAAAATGCCCGGCAAGCCCTGATCTGTATCTCTAACAGGCTGCCGAAAAAGACTCTGGCAGGGTCAGTAACCGACGGTGAATCGATGACCCGTGTGCTTTGGGTCCTCGAGTTCATCGATCATCGCCGCCGCGTAATCTTCGACCGAGATCCTGCTCACCCCATCCGCGCCAATCAGTAACTGATCGCCGCCCAGGCGGAACTTGCCGGTCCGTTCGCCTGGCACTATGTTGTGTGAGGGACACAGAAACGTCCAGTTCAGCCCTTCTTCCGCCTTCAACAACTCTTTGATCTGCGCCGTTGCTCGTGCCCCGCCCTGATATTCCGCGGGAAAATCCGGTGAATCGAAATTGGCCAGCCCCGGCGCCACCTCGAGACTGCCGGCGCCGCCCACGGCCAGGATGCGCTTCACTCCCGCTGCCTTCATCGCCGCGATGATCGAAAGCGTGCCCGCCCGCTGTTTGTCTTTGTTCTCCTGCGGGGGTGTGCCGCGGCCGGGCGCGTAAGAATGGATGACGGCGTCCTGGCCCTTGAAATATCCCGTCAGCGCGGGAACATCGTTCACGTCGGCCTGCGCCGGAATTATCCTGTCGTCCTGAGGCAGTTTCTCCGGACTTCGCGTAACCGCCGTGACCACGTGCCCCCTGCCGACCGCTTCGGCCAGAAGCTTCGATCCGATAAAACCTGTTGCTCCGACGAGCGCGATTTTCATGCCTTCTCCATTTTTCAGAATTGAAAGTACACAAAAGGGATTGTCTGGTCGGTCGCGCTGAACAACTCGATCACGAGCAACACGAAAACCACCGCTGCGGTCCGCGCCCATGCCGGCAATTCGCCCAGACGCGTCAGAGCGTTCGCGTATTCCTCCGCCAGAGCGATCAGCAAGGAAAGAATCGCGAGCCGCCACTGCCATGGGCCAAACAATGAACTCCCGGGCATCCCCACGAACATCTGGCCCAGTACAAACCACGCGGCGGCAAATGTTTTCGCGCGGAAAAACACCCAGCCGATCCAGACGAGGACGAAGGTCACTAGGGTCATTGGAAGCCGCACCAACCCCGTGCGTTCGCTGCGCCCCCAAAGCATTCGCTCCACTGCGAGAAGCGCGCCGTGATAGCCGCCCCAGATCACGAAGTTCCAACTCGCCCCGTGCCACAAGCCGCCCAGCAGCATTGTGACCATCAAATTCAGGTAGGTACGCACGCGGCCTTTGCGATTCCCGCCGAGTGAGATATAGACGTAGTCCCGCAGCCATCTCGATAGTGTCATGTGCCAGCGCCGCCAGAATTCGGTGATGCTCGCCGAGAGATAGGGGCGCCGGAAGTTCTCAGGGAAGTGGAAGCCGAAGAGCAGCGCCACGCCGATCGCGATATCGGTGTAGCCGGAAAAATCGAAAAAGATCTGCAGCGCGAACGCCAGTGTGCCGGTCCACGCCGTCGCCATTCCCGGCATAGCCGCGGGATTCAGGAAATATTTGTCGGCGACAAGCGCGAACTGGTCGGCAAGCACCAGCTTCTTGACATACCCCGTCAGGATCAGCGCAAATCCTTGCCGCCACTCGGCCCCTGTCGGTGCGTTCCAATGCCACAAATCGCGAAAGAACTCGCGTGCCCGCACGATCGGACCGGCTACGAGCTGCGGAAAGAATGCGACGAAAAGCGCATAGTCCACATAGCTCTTCACTGCTTCCTGCTCGCCGCGGTAAACGTCGATTACATAGGAGATGCTCTGGAAGGTATGGAAGCTGATGCCCAGCGGCAGGATGATATTCAGCGGCTGCAGGCCAATACCGGGATGGATCAGATGCATCCACGTGTCGCGTGCGAAGTTGGCGTATTTGAACCAGCCCAGCATCCCGATATTCGCGGCGAGGCTTACCAGTAACGCCATGCGCCGCGGAGCGCCCTCGCGGCGCGAGATCCACAAGGCTGCGAAATAGTCGACTGTGATCAGACCCAGAATCAGCGCGACGAATTTTGCATTCCAGGCCATGTAAAAAAACAAACTCGCCGCGAGAAGCAGATAACGCCGGTAACGTTGCGGCAGAAGGTAGAACAATGCCAGCACCACGAGCAGGAACACGACAAACGATAAGGTCGTGAAGAGCATCGGTTAGTGCCTCCCCAGCGCCTGCTCAACCGCAGCGGCCAGCCGTGCGGTGAAGATGCCCCGGCCTGTCCGGTTGAAATGCAGCCCGTCGAAGTAAAACTCCGGCTTCTCCATATCGCGAAAGGTGCTGGAAGGCAGTACGGTCAATCGAGGCCTTCCGGAAACCGAGTCGAGGAACCGGGAGGGCTCGGTCACATCCGGTCTGGGCACGGGCCCGCGCGGCAATTCGAGGAATATGATTCGCGTGGGCGAGTCTTTATAGAGATCGAGAATTCGCCCAATCCACAACTTCCGGTAGCGGGTGACTTCGCCCCGCTGTGGAATGGCAGGGCGCATCAGAATGCTGTGGATCGATGCCTCCCGCTGCTCGGTCAGGCCGGGGGGAAAGTGGATCGTCCGGTTCAGATAGTCGGCCGACAGCCCTTGCAGAGTATCCGTCAGGCCTGAATAGTCGTCGATGTAAGTTAGTCCATTATTGCGGAAATCTTTGGTTCGCTGGATGCGGCCCGGGATGTCTTCCAGAAAGGCCTGCGCATCGCGCCGCAGAGGAATGCCCTTGAACAGACAGCCGCCGAGCGCCTTTCCTTCGGAGGCTCTCGATTCCATCGACAGCGCAAAATCCAGGCAGTCGGAGAGTTTCAAACGCCCGATCGCGAAGTTGAGATCGTTCGGTCGATCCGCTACGGGGTCGGGACGGTCTTCATCCGGATATCCGTCGAAGGGAATCACCAGGGCCGCGAACCGGCGCCGCGTCGGATCTCCGTCGCGCAGCATGTAATACCAGATCCGTGGGGCGCTCCCGCCAATGCCAAAATTCCAGAAGCCAAACCGGAGATTCGTATTCTGGCCGGCGGCGCGTGCGGAAAATCCTTCGGCGATCCGTGAATCGCCGATCACCATCACCTCCGGTCGATGGGCATGCGGGTAGCGTTTGAGCCATGAGAGATAGTCTTCAACGGTACCGGCCGACGACGCGGGTTCAAGGTATTTGTTGTACCAGCCCAGCCGGAACACCAGGCCTTCGACAACGACGAACAACAGGAGGCTGAGGATTGTCCACGCCAGCGCCGGGCTCCTGAAGAACACCTGGGTGTCCGCGCGCGGCGGCCGCTGGATTGCTGCAGAATCCATAGCGGTCCGTCGCGCGTCAGATCTCCATGATGACCGGCATGATCATCGGTCTGCGTTCGGCGTGGCGATGGATATAGCGCTTCAGGTCCGCGCGGATTTTTTCCTTCACCACGCCCGCGTCCATCCTCTCTTCCGCGCTCGATCCTTCGAGGGTTTTCTCGACAACCTCCCGCGCGGCGCGCATGAATTCGACGTCGCTCTCCAGCCCGAACCCGCGGCTCACCAGTTCCGGACGCCCTTCGAGTTTGCCCGTGTGCTTGTTGATCGCGATGATCGGCAGTACGATACCGTCCTCGGAAATCAGCCGGCGATCGCGGACTACCATGTCGCCCACCACTTCTCCCACCGCGCCCGAATCGATGCAGATGCGCCCTACTGTCACGCGCCCCGCTTTCCGCGCGCCGCGTGTGTCCAGTTCGAGCACGTCGCCGGTTTCGAGAATGAACGTTTCTTCGAGCCCGACATTGCGCAGATGGTCCGCCAGCCGCGCATGCTTGGCAAGCTGTCTGTATTCTCCGTGCACCGGCACGAAATACTTCGGCCGCACGAGGTTCAGCACCAGCCGCAATTCTTCGCTTGAGCCATGCCCCGACACGTGCAGCGGCGGATTCATGTTGCCGTACAGCACATCCGCGCCGCGCTTGCAGAGATGGTCGATCATACGGAAGATCGTCTTCTCGTTGCCCGGGATGATGCGCGAACTGAGTACGACCATATCGCCCGGATTGATCGAGATGTTCTTGTGGTTGTCCACCGCCGCCCGCGACAGCGCCGACATCGGCTCGCCCTGTGTCCCCGAAATCAACACCGTGACTTTGGATGGCTTCGAGGCCATCACATCCTGGGGGCGAATCAGAATATTGTCGGGAATCGTCAGAAAGCCGTGGTTGTGCGCGATCTCAGTCACCGCGATCATGCTGCGGCCCACGATAGCCACTTTGCGCCCAAACTCCTCAGAGAGATCGATGATCTGCTGCAGCCGGTGAATCGACGAGCTGAAACAGGATACGAACAGCCGGTTTTCCGAACGATTGAAAACGTCTTCGAGCCGCGGGCGCACCGCGCGCTCGGAATCGGAATAGCCCGGACGATCCGCGTTGGTCGAATCGGAGAGCAACAGCAGCACGCCTCGCTTCCCGTAATCGGCCAGTGTATGGAGATCGAACAGCTCGTTATCCGTCGGTGTCGGGTCGACTTTGAAATCGCCCGTATGGATCACGACACCCACCGGAGTGGTGATGGCCAGCGCCACGCAGCTGACGATCGAATGCGTCACGTGCACGAACTCGACTTTGAAAGGGCCGATCTCGACGATATCCTTCGGCTTCACTGCCTTCAAGGTCGGGTCTTCATCCACGGAATATTCTTCCAGCCGGCGCTCGACGAGCGAGAGTGTGAAGGCGGTCCCGTAAACCGGTACGTTGAATTCCGCGAGGAAGAAAGCCACTGCGCCGATGTGATCCTCGTGACCATGGGTCAGCAGGAGGGCGCGCACATGTTCGCGGTTTTCCTTGAGGAAGGTCAGGTCGGGCGTGACGATGTCCACTCCAAGCAGCTCGGCTTCGGGAAACATCATCCCGGCGTCGATCACGACGATGTCGTCGCCGTACCGTAGCGCCATCATGTGCATCCCGAACTCGCCCAGTCCGCCGAGTGGGATGACCTGCAATTTTTTGTCTGACATTGATTGAAAGGTAAATCCGATTCTATCGTCGTCACGGGCGCGGTATTATCAGCCCCGCGCGCGACCTGGGCGCGTTAAACTGCATCCAATACCCGATGACTGCAAACACCACCCTCGTGCCCGCCGAACTTCACGAAGTGATTCGCTCGCGCTGGAGCCCCCGCGAGTTCTCCAGCCGCCCTGTCGAGCCCGAAAAACTTCACAGCCTGTTCGAAGCCGCCCGCTGGGCCGCATCCTGTTTCAATGAGCAGCCATGGCGGTTCATCCTCGCCACGAAGGCAGAGGCGGAGCAGTTCCAGAAGGTTCTCGGACTCCTGATGGAAAAGAATCAGCAGTGGGCGAAATCCGCCTATGCGATCGGATTTTCAACCGGCAAGAAGACATTCACCCACAACGGCGTTCCCAATCGCTTCGCATTGCACGACACCGGCGCGGCCACGGCCAACCTGGCGACGGAAGCCACCGCTCTGGGGCTGCGCGCGCATTTCATGGGTGGATTCGATGCTGCGCGCGCCCGCGCGGAATTCCACGTCCCGGACGATTTCGAAGTGGGCGCCGCCTTCGCGATCGGTTACATCGATGAAGTGGCCACTATGCCTGGCGCCCGCACGCGCAAGGCTTTGGAAGAGGTCGTATTCAGCGGTGACTGGGGCATTCCCGCGGCGCTGTAGACTTCAGGAGCCAGCCAGTTCCCGCGTCAACTCGCCGGCCGGAATCTCCCTGCAGCCGCTGGCATTCTGGCCGCACCACAGAGGAGAGAATCCGCTGTCTCCGCGGCTTTCCGCCATTGCGCGCAAAGGAGCGACCGCCGCGCCGGCCAGCGGAAACGCAGGTGCGGCCTCGCTCATCGGGCCCATTTCTCTCACCAGGCGATTCACGATTCCGCGCGCCGCCCTGCCGGAGAAAACATTGGTCAGCGCCGTATGACGTGCCTCCTGGCTCTTGAGCGCCGCCCGGTGTAACGCACTTGTCGTCGCCTCGGGACACAGCAGGTACGCCGTCCCAATCTGCGCGGCGACAGCTCCCAGTGCAAGCACGGCTGCGACGCCCTGCGCATCCGCAATTCCTCCCGCGGCAATCACCGGGACCCTCACCGCCCTCACAACCTGTGGCAGCAGCGCGAACGTGCCGACCTGAGTCGTGATGTCTTCGGACAGGAACATCCCGCGATGTCCGCCGGCCTCGGCGCCTTGCGCGATCACGGCATCGACGCCCTTCTCTTCCAGCCAAAGAGCTTCCTCAACTGTCGTAGCGGAAGCGAACACCATGGCACCCGTCGATCTCACGCGCGCGAGCAGATCAGGTGCCGGCAATCCGAAATGGAAGCTGACCACAGCGGGTCGAAACTCATCGAGCGCATCGGCGGCTTCGGCGCTGAACGGGGCGCGCCCGGCGCCTGGGCCAATCTGGCTCGGGTCGATCCCGTACTCTTCGTAGTAACGGCCCAACGCGGCCCGCCAACCCTCTTCGCGGCGTGCGTCAAGCCTGGGCGGTGTATGGCAAAAGAAGTTCACGTTGAACGGCCCGTCGGTTGCCGCCCTAATCGCTCGCAGTTCCTGCCGCATCGCGTCGATGCTGAGCATCGCGCAGGGAAGCGACCCGAGCCCTCCGGCGCGCGATACCGCGATCGCGAGCGCACTGCCCTGGATGCCGGCCATCGGCGCCTGGACGATCGGCAATTCTACGCCGGCAAGCTCGGCGAAAGTCATCGCCCGATTGTATAG
>DATAZF010000368.1:0-10720 GCA_036272235.1 Bryobacteraceae bacterium
CGGAGGACAGCGATATGCGGGTTAACTCTGATGGGATGAGAGGAGGTCGAGCATGTCGTTGGCGTGTTCTTCTTCCTTCGCCAGAATGCTTTCCATCATGACGCGCGTCGTGGGGTCCTTCTCGGCGAAGAAGCGGATCAGTTCCCGATAGTGCTCGCAGGCAATGCGCTCGGCGATCAGGTTTTCCTTGATCATTTCAACCAGGGTGCCGGCGGCGGAGTACTGAGATGCGGAGCGGGTGGCCAGTCCCTGCGGATCAAAGTTGGGTGTGCCGCCGAGCTGATTGATGCGCTCCGCCACCTGCCGGGCGTGCTGCTGTTCCTCGGTGGCGTGCTCGTCAAATTCGCTCTTGACGCTTTCGCTCGACAGGCCGGCGGCCGCAACAGCGTTCATCGTATAACGCAAGACGCAGACCAACTCGGTAGCGAGAACATTTTGCAGGATGTCGATCGTCTGTTTCACGTCGCCACCGTAATTGGGCGTCACCGGTCCCTGATCGATGCTCTTCTGCGCGCGCGCCCGCAACTCGGTGACATCAGTAAGGAAAGGCTTGTCGGTCTTGTGCATTTTGGCGTGATCTCTCCGCTGGCTCTCTGCACGTAATGGTCCATTGGAGGACCCGGCCGGCGGCTCCGTCTGTCATCGCAGCGTTCTGAGGCGCTCGGCGTCGAGGTGCGGGACATTGTTGAAAGAACGGACCCAAATACCTTCGGGCCGAATGTCCAGCTCGGAAAACGCAGAGTTGTATCCGGCGGCGAGGCGCATGACGTGTTTCGGAGAGATCTCGAGCGCAGTGCCGATGCTGATGCCGATCGGGGTTGCCGACGTGACGACTGCCACGTGTCCGGATTTCGGCAGTGCCGCGAGGGCTTCGTGGACGCGCGCGGTCAGTCCTGCGAACGACTCGCCGGCAAACTCGAAACGGCCGGCGATCCACGCGCGCACCACCGCAACATCGCACTTGCGCCATGCCCTGTGCGCCGACGACGCCGGATCGGCGGATTCCAGCTTGAGCTGCTCGTATTCGAGGTGGAATTGCTCGTCCTCACGGGCGAGTAGCGGGCCGATGCCGGCGTAGACCTCGTCGAGGTCGAACTCATTCCAGCGCGAGTCGACAGTGAGCGGGGGCTGCGGGGCGCTCGAGTCTCGCATGGCGCCAAGCATGTGACTGGCGGTTAGTTGCTGGCGATTGAGGCCGCCGACGATCACGGCATCAAAGCGAACGCGGCGCGCGCCAAACCATTTGCCGAGCGCCTGTGCCTGTTCGCGGCCGATTTCAGAGAGATCATCGTAAGCGAGGCGGGAACCCGCCTGCCCGTGGCGGATCAGAGTGACCAAATCAGGGTGACCAAGCAGATAGTCTAGCGGGCGGCCAATTTCCACGGAACATCACTCCGGGCCATGCCGTATTTAGAGAAACGTATTCAGCACGGAAACTGTTCTACAGTTACGCCGGTTCGCAATGTATTTACAATGTTTTAAGCCACGGAACATTTGCCCAGGCCGGCATGCGATAGAATTTTCCATTACACTTCGCCTTACATTTTGTTCCCGAGAGAGGTAATTTCCTTATGCGCGCTCTGTTTCTGAAGCCCTCGTTCCTGCTGCCTGCCGGCCTCGCCCTGGTAGCGGGCGCGGTGATGAGCCAGACTCGTCCGGTCAATGACCTCGCCCTGAAGAACGCGGGGAAGTCGGGGACTGACTGGATTTCTTACGGCTTGACGCCGGGCGAGACACGCTATAGTCCACTGAACCAGATAAACGCGAGCAACGTCAGCAAGCTGGGGCTGGCGTGGTCATACGACATCGGCACAGGCGGGGGCAACCAGGAAGCAACGCCGCTGGTCTGGAACGGGACGATTTACAGCATCACCAACTGGAGCGTTGTCTACGCAGTCGATGCGCGCACCGGCAAGGAAAAATGGCGCTGGGATCCGGAAGTGAACCAGAGCGCGGTCCGCCCGAAGGTCTGTTGCGGCATTGTCAACCGTGGACTCGCGCTCTATAACGGCAAAGTCATTGCGCCCGTGCTGGACGGCAGGCTCGACGGGCTGGATGCGGAGACCGGCAAGGTAGTGTGGGAATCGCGGGTCGCCTTCACACAGGATAGTTACACGCTCACGATGGCCCCGCGAATCGCCAAAGGCAAGGTGATCGTCGGCGTGTCGGGCGCGGAGTATCCGGTGCGCGGATTCTTCGCGGCCTATGACGCCAACACCGGCCAGTTTGCGTGGAAATTCTATACGGTGCCGGGCGATCCTTCGAAGGGATTCGAGAACGAGGCGATGAAGAAAGCCGCCTCGACGTGGGCCGGGGAGTGGTGGAAGATGGGCGGCGGCGCAACGGTGTGGGACGCGATGTCGTACGATCCCGATACGAATTTGCTCTACGTAGGTACGGGCAATGCGGGCCCCTGGCCGGAGCAGGTGCGCGGGCAGAAGGCGGATGACGGTCACGACAACCTTTATGCCGCTTCGGTCCTCGCGGTGAATCCGGACAACGGCGTTTTGAAGTGGTACTTCCAGATGGTGCCCGGCGACGAGTGGGATTTCGACAGCGTCCAGCAGTTGCTCCTGGCGGATATCACGGTGAAAGGCCAGTTGCGGAAGGTCATCATGCAGGCCAACAAGAACGGCTTCTACTATGTGATCGACCGGACCAACGGCAAATTCATTTCCGGCCAGCCGTGGGTGCAGGTCAACTGGGCCAAAGGCCTGAACGAAGCGACCGGCCGGCCGATCGTGAATCCCGAAGCACATTACACAAAAGACTCGACGGCGATTATGCCGGGTCCGGGTGGCGCGCATAACTGGTCGCCGATGTCGTTCAATCCGACAACAGGGCTTGTCTATATTCCGTCAACGATCACGGGCAGCTTCAATTATTCGGCGGACCAGAAATTCGAATACAAACCGGGACGTCAGAACATGGGCATCGCGTCGTTGTTCGGCGGGCCTGGTGGAGCGGCGCGCGGCGCGGCGTCTGGAGCGGCGCCGCCGAAGCCAATCACACCTCCGAAGATCGGCCCCGAGCCGCTGGAAGGCCAGCGCGGCGCGCTGATCGCGTGGGATCCCGTTACACAGAAACAACGGTGGATTGCGCCCGGCGGCGGCAGTATCGGCGGCGGGACAGTCACCACCGCGGGCAATTTGGTCTTCAATGTGATTCCTGACGGACGGCTGGTGGTTTACAGCGCCGACAAGGGCGAGAAACTGCTGGATGTGCAGACCGGTCTGCGCGGCGGTATGGGACCGCCCATCACGTATGAGCTGGATGGCAAGCAGTACGTGACGGTGGCAGGCGGAACCGGGGCAGGCGCATCCGGTCCCGGTGGGGGTGGTGGACGAGGCGGAGCCGGTGGAGCGGGCGCCGCGGCGGCTACGACACCTGCGGCCGGGGCGGCGCAAAACGACGGAATCCATATTCAGGCTGAGGCCACACCGCCGCCTCCACCGCCGCCCGCTCCGGGGCGCGGCGGCCCGGCTCCGGCGATGCCGAAAATGTTGACCTTCGTGCTTGATGGGAAGATGCCGCTTCCTTCGGCGGAAGCAGCAAAAGAAGCCGCAAAATAAACTGCTAAAGTAGCTGTTACGAGGTCCTCGGGCTGGAGACCAGCCCGAGGATTTTTTTTACAGGAACAACACCGGCGGCAAGGCCGCCCGCAGTACCCATCCCATGCAGGAAGCCCTTCAGTCAGCATCCGTGTCGAGCCACGGCGTGCTTGCGACTATTCGCGAGGCGCTGAGCGGCTCACAGCGCGACCTTACAAAAGGGAATCTCAAGCGCGCCATCGTACTTCTCGCGATTCCCATGATTCTCGAGATGCTGATGGAATCCCTGTTCGGCGTCGTCGATATGTTTTTCGTGGCGCGGCTGGGGGTCGATTCGCTCGCTACGGTGGCTCTCACCGAATCCTGCCTTGTACTCGTGTTCGGAATTGCCATGGGCCTCAGCATGGCCACCACCGCATTTATTGCGCGCCGAATCGGCGAGAAGGACCCGGAGGGCGCGGCGGTTGCCGCCGTTCAGGCGATCGCGGTCGGATTACTGCTCTCGATTCTCGTCAGCGCGGCGGGAATTATTTATGCACCCAACCTGCTCGGGATCATGGGCGCTTCGCCTTCCGTGATCCGGATCGGCGCGACCTACACGCGCATTCTGCTGGGTGGCTCGGCGACTATCTTCCTGTTGTTCCTGATCAACGCGATCTTCCGCGGCGCAGGCGATGCCGCGCTCGCAATGCGCGCTCTTTGGCTTGCCAACCTGATCAACATCGTGCTCGATCCGTGTCTGATTAATGGCTGGGGCCCGTTCCCGAAGCTCAATGTGATGGGAGCGGCTGTGGCGACCACGACCGGGCGCGGGCTCGGCGTGTGCTTCCAGATGTGGCTTCTGTTCGGAGGACACAGCCGGATACGCGTTCATCTGCATCAGGTTCGTTTGAATCTCGAAATTCTGTGGCGGCTGCTGAAGGTTTCGTTTACCGGCATTCTCCAGTTCCTGATTGCAACGGCAAGTTGGACCGGCCTCGTGCGCCTGTGCGCCACCTTCGGCACCATCCCGGTGGCGGGCTACACAGTCGCGATCAAGATTTTCATGTTCGTGATTCTGCCCTCCTGGGGACTGTCAAATTCCGCGGCGACACTTGTGGGGCAGAATCTGGGAGCGGGCAAACCCGAGCGCGCGGAGAAGGCTGTTTATCAGACCGGGCGATACACGACCTGGTACATGGGGTCCATCGCGATCGTTTTCCTTCTGTTTGCGCACTCGCTCGCGGCCTTCTTTACGCCGGATCCGGCCGTGCAGGCGGTGGCAACGGATTGTCTACGGTTCATCAGCGTCGGCAATATCTGCTACGCGTGGGGAATGGTGCTCGTGCAGGCCTTCAATGGCGCGGGTGATACGCGGACGCCGTCAATGATCAATTTCTTCTGCTACTGGTGTTTCCAGATTCCTTTGGCGTGGACTCTGGCGGTCGGGCTGCACTGGGGTCCGCTGGGGGTTTTTGCCGCGATACCGTCAGCTGAGACGGCGACAACGATTGCTTCGCTCGTCCTCTTCCGTCGCGGGGCATGGAAGAAGAAAATGATTTAGCACGTTGCTGAAAAAGTCTGCAAGTCAGGCCGCTTACAAGCGAGGCTGCCTGCGGCACCACCGCCGAAACGTACCAGGCCTCACAAATTGTTTTGAGTTTTCGCAGAGCGAATCGGCACCCCGCCGCCAACCTGAAGCATCTTATATGGGAAACCACTGATCTTTCGTTAACCGACTACGAGCGTAAGAAATCCACCTTCATTTTCTTCGCGTTTTTCATTTCCGGAAAGGCGACAGGGTTGCTAGCATCAAAAGCGCACAAGCTGATCAGTCCAACTTTGCAAAATATATGTCGAGTCCGGTAACCACCAACCACAGCGAATTTCTGGCCCGCGGACTCGCCTCCGCCCGCGCGCAAACCGACAGCCTTTTCCAGCTCATCTTGCCTGAGACTCTTTACGCACGCCCTGTCTCCGAGCGTCACCGCCTCATCTTTTACCTTGGCCACTTTGAAGCCTTCGACTGGAACGTGCTCGCGCGCCGCAGCCTCAACGCGCCGTCGTTTCATCCGACGTTCGATTCTCTTTTCGAGCGCGGCATCGATCCGCCGCCCGGCGAAGCCGCCATCGATTCTCCCTCCGATTGGCCCGCGATCGCCGAGATCGAAAATTACAAATCGAGGACCCGCGCGTGGATCGATGCCAAGCTCCCCAACCTCGATCCATGGGTGCTTCAAATGGCGATCGAACACCGCCACATGCACGCGGAGACTTTCGCCTACCTGCTCCACAACCTTCCCTATGACCAAAAGCGAAACCCGGCGGACGCAACGGCTCCGGCCGGTGGAGACATCGTCTCCAACCCGATGATCGCCGTCGACGGCGGCGCCGTCACGCTGGGTCAGACCGGCGGCGCTTTCGGATGGGATAACGAACGCCTCGCTCACGATGTTGACGTTCTCCCCTTCCACATGTCGAAATTCAAAATTTCCAACGGCGAATATCTCGACTTCGTGAATGAGGGTGGCCCGGTCCCGCACTTTTGGACAAAGGAGAGCAACGCGTGGCATTTCCGCGGCATGTTCTCTCAAATCCCCTTGCCGATGGACTGGCCCGTCTGGGTTACCCAGCAGCAGGCCGCGGCATACGTTCACTGGCGGGGAGCCGACCTTCCCACGGAAGCCCAATTCCTGCGCGCCGCCGCTTTGACAACGCCCGACCCTATAAGGGACAACTTCGATTACGGCAGTTGGGACCCCATTTCGGTCAATGCGCGGAATCCCGGCGTTTATGCGCCCGCGCAGATGATCGGCAATGGATGGGAATGGACCCGCGACATTTTCGCCCCCTTCGAAGGCTTCGCGGCGCATCCGCTTTACCCGGGCTACTCCGCCGATTTCTTCGACGGACAGCATTATGTTTTGAAGGGCGCTTCGCCGCGCACGGCGGCAGTGTTCACGCGCCCGAGCTTTCGCAACTGGTTCCGTTCCGACTACCCCTACATGTACGCTGGATTGCGCCTGGTCGATAACAGTGTGGTGCGGAACTGATGTTCGCCTCCGCCGCCTCGGTGCCCGTCGCTTCGCCGCGAGTGAACCCGGAGTTCGCGCAGTCTGTTGCCGATGGCCTTTTGAAGAAGGGCCAGAAGACTCTGCCACCCTCCTGGCTTTATGACGAAGTGGGATCCGCGCTCTTCGAAGTCATCACCGTGCTTCCCGAATACGGCGTCACGCGCGCCGAAGCGGCTCTCCTCGAAAACGCCGCCGGGGGCATCGTCCGCGCCGCTGGACAGCCGTCATTCGTCATCGAGCTCGGCAGCGGGACGGGCACGAAAACCCGCCACATTCTGACCGCGGCCTCGCACGACGTTCGATATTCGCCCATTGACATCTCACCGGCCGCGCTCGATAGTTGCGTGAAAGCGCTCGCCGGCCTGCCCAATGTGGACATTGAACCGGTGGAGGCGAGCTACCTCGACGGCGTCGAGCAGGCGCTCGCTCACCGCCGGGGCGCCGAGCCCGCGCTGGTTCTCTTTCTCGGTAGCACCATCGGGAATTTCACTCGCCCCGAAGCCGCCACCTTTCTGCGCCGCCTCCACAAGCGGATGCAGCCCGGCGACTATCTGCTCCTCGGCGCCGATCTCATCAAACCCCGCGACACCCTCGTTAGCGCTTACGACGACCCGATCGGCGTTACCGCGGCCTTCAACCTGAACCTTCTCGCGCGCATCAACCGCGAGCTGGATGGCGAGTTTGAGCTAAGCCAGTTCGCCCACGAAGCCCGCTGGAACGAGCGCCAGACCCGCATCGAAATGCATCTGCGGGCACGCACCGCCCAACAGGTGCGAATCGGTGCGCTCGGCGCGACTGCGGAATTCGCGGCCGCCGAAACGATCTGGACCGAATCCTCCCACAAGTTCCGCGCCGAAGAGCTCCCGGGTCTCGGATGCCGCAGCGGCTGGTCCTGCGTCCGCCAGTGGATCGACCGCGAATGGGGTTTCGCCGAAACGCTATTCCAGAAGGCGTCGTGAGCTTCGTCGAGTTTCGGAATGTTCACTTCAGGATCGGCGGCCGCGCCATCCTGAACGGCCTGACGTTCTCCATCGCCGCCGGCGAAACTCTTGTGCTCCTCGGCCGCAGCGGCTCCGGCAAGACTACGGCCCTCCGCCTGATCAACGCCATGCACGAGCCCACTTCCGGCGAAGTCCTCGTCGACGGCAAGGCTACCACTGCATGGGACCGCGTCCGCCTCCGCCGCGGCATCGGCTATGTGATTCAGGAAGGCGGCCTGTTCCCGCACTTCACTGTCGCGCGCAACATCGCGCTCATTCCGCAACTGGAAAACTGGCCGATCGAAAAAACCATAGCCCGCGTCGACGCGCTGCTGAGCTCGGTAAATCTCAACCCGGCGGATTTCGCCCATCGCCTTCCCCGCGAGCTCTCCGGAGGACAGCGCCAGCGCGTCGGAGTCGCCCGCGCCCTCGCCGCCGACCCCGCCATTCTTCTCTTCGACGAACCCTTCGGCGCCCTCGACCCTGTCACGCGTCTCGATCTGCAGCGCGAGTTTTTGCGCCTCCGCGCCGATCTCGGCAAGACTTCCGTCTTTGTCACCCACGATGTGCAGGAAGCCATGAAGCTCGCGACCCGCATCGCGCTTCTCCATGAAGGCAACCTCGCTTTCATCGGCGCTCCGAGTGAGTTCGAAGCCAGCACGCATCCGGAAGCGCGCGCGTTCCTTGACGTGCTCAACGAGGCCAGACGTGCTCGGTGACGTGCTTCAGGACCTTCTTGAAGAAGGCGTCCAGCTTCTCGGCGAACACCTCGTTCTCGTCCTCAGCGCGATGCTGATCGCGTCCGCCATCGCGATCCCAGGCGGACTCCTCCTGGCCACAAACCCACGCGCCCGCCGCTGGGCCCTCGGGCTCGCCAACATCGGCCAGACCATTCCCAGCCTTGCGCTCTTCGGCTTCCTGATCCCGATTCCGTTCATCGGCGGCATCGGCCAGCACACCGCGATCGTTGCGCTGGTTCTTTACGCGCTGCTGCCCATCCTGCGCAACACGGTGACGGGAATTCTCGGAGTCGACCCGGTCGTCCGCGACTCCGCCGTCGCGATGGGAATGACGCGCGGCCAGATCCTTCGCATGATCGAGCTTCCGCTCGCGGCCCCGACCATCATCGCGGGGCTTCGGATCGCGACTGTCACGACGATCGGTACCGCGACCATCGCCGCCGCCATCGGAGCCGGCGGACTCGGCGTCTTCATCTTCCGCGGCATCGCTTCGGTGGACAAGATCCAAATCCTCGCCGGAGCCGTCCCCGCCGCGCTCCTGGCCCTCGCCGCCGACGGAGCGCTGGGTTGGCTGGAAAAGAGGATTTCCAAATGACTGCCGTCCTTCCTCTCAACCTGACTTCCCCGCCGCGTGTAAATCGAAAGTCTCGATCTGTTCGAAGTCGGTGGCGGCTCCGCCGCTCTGCGGGGCAGGATGGCACACGAACTCCCGTCTACCTCAGGCCGTTACTTCTTGCCGCCTGTCTGTCATTCGCGGCCTGCAGCCACGAACCGCGCATCCGCGTGGGCTCCAAGAATTTCTCCGAACAACTCGTCCTTGGAGAAATCGTCGCTCAGCACCTCGAAAACCGCCTTCACGGACACGTCAGCCGCAAACTCGATCTCGGTGGCACGCTCCTCGCCCAACAGGCCATGATCGCCGGCGACATTGACGTCTACCCCGAATACACCGGCACGGCGCTAACCGCGGTGCTGAAAGAAAAACCACTCAAAGATCCGACACAGGTGCTGACCGCCGTGCGCCGCGGCTACTCTCAATGGCATCTGGAATGGCTGGATCCTCTCGGCTTCGAGAACACCTTCGCGATGGCAGTCCGTAACGACGATGGACGTCTCGCCACCCTGACGAACGCCGCCGGCGCGCATCCCTGGAAACTGGGCGCCGGGTATGAGTTCGCCCACCGCGAAGACGGCTTACCCGGCCTGATGAAAACCTACGGGCTCCGCCTCGCCGGCTCCGTCAAAACGATGGATCTCGGGCTTCTCTACCAGGCGCTCTCGAAACACCAGGTCGACATGGTTGCCGGCAACAGCACGGACGGAATGCTCTCGGTCCTCCCGCTCACGGTTCTTGCAGACGATCGCCACTACTTTCCACCCTACGAATGCGCGCTCGTTGTGCGAGAAGCCGCGGAGCACGAATTTCCCGCCCTGCGTCCGGCCCTCGCCGAACTTTCCGGACGCATCACGAGTGAGACCATGCGCCGACTGAATTACGAGTTGGATGGGAAACACCGGCCCGCCCGCGAAATCGCGCGAAACTTCCTCCGCTCGACAGGCCTCGAATGAAATTCTAGAGATCGATATCCCGCGGCTTCTTGCCGAAGTCCGGATTCTCTTTCGCCTGCTTGAGCAGCTCGTCGAACTTGCGATTGAGCACGCTTCCCTGGTTCTTCTCCGCGGCAAAGGATTTCTGGAACGCTTCCTCGCGCCGCCCCGCCGCGCCCTTGAGCTTCGCGACCTCGGCCGCAAGATCCTCGATCACGAGCTTTTTCACGGGCTCGGTGTGCGAGATCACCGTCCGCAGCTCCGAATCGATCTTCAGGACGGACTGGCAGCAGGGGCAGTCGACTTCAAACAGTTCGCGGGCCATAGGAATATTATGCCGTGGGCGGGTCGGCCCGTGTCCCTCGGCCCCTGTGCGTGCGCGCAGAAGGACGGTGTGTTGCCCTCGAACCCCTCGACCCAATGCGGCATTCGAAGCTCACATCCGAACCAAAGCCCTCTCCGAAGACCCGCTATTCTTCGTCATCGTCGATCGCGCGACGCCACCAAGGCCATGTACCCCCTTCGCGCGCCACGTGTTCGAGGACCTCGGCTATCGCCGCCACGAGTGGAAGTGCAACGCACTGAAGCTTCGCCCCGTGCCGCATCGCGCCTCGGCTTCACTTTCGAAGGAATCTTCCGGCAGCATATGATCATCAAAGGAGTGGGCCACGATACCGCCTGGTTCTCCATGCCGGATTCCGAGTGGCCCGCGCGAAAGCCGGCCTTCGAAGCCTGGCTGACGTAAGCAACTTCGACGAAAGCAACTTCGACGCCGCGGGCAGGCAAATGAGCCCAGGTTAAATGGCTGACCTTCGCATCGGCATCCTCGACCAGTCCCCTATCCCCGA
>DATAZF010000369.1:0-5618 GCA_036272235.1 Bryobacteraceae bacterium
AAGTAAGCCATGTCGGCCGGACTCAGGTTGGGGAGTGGAGCGCCCGCGCTGACAGGAGCGCCGGGAGGATTATCAGGCGGGCCGGGACGAGGGCCAGGATTCCCCTGGGCGAATGTCAGGGGCGCGGCGACCAGAGCGGCAAACAGAATTTTTTCGATCATGTAATGAGTAAACGCGCCGTGCGTAAGAGAACTGTTCAGACGGAGAGGGAAAAGTGTAAAGCTACGGTAAATCCCGCAGGCCGGCGCGAAAAATCGGCTATTACTGGGTGGTGGCCATGATTTCTTCCACACCGGCAGCGACACTCAACACACATCTGCTGCTGGTGGATGACGACGTCAAGCTGTGCCGCCTCGTGCGTGATTATCTGGAACCTCTCGGCTACCAGGTGTCGAGCGCGCATACCGGTCCGGAAGGACTCGATCTGGCGCTGGCTGTTGAATACGACGCCATCATTCTGGATGTCATGCTTCCGGGGCTCGATGGCTTCGAAGTTCTGAAGCGGCTGCGGGCGAAGTCGAATGTGCCGGTCCTGATGCTCACCGGCCTGGGCGATGAAGCGGACCGCATCGTGGGCCTCGAAATCGGCGCCGATGACTATCTGCCGAAGACGTTCTCGACACGGGAGCTTCTGGCGCGGCTGCGGGCGGTGATCCGCCGTTCGCGCCTGACCGCGCTCCAGAACGGCGACGCGCAACAACCGGTGGTGGTCGTCGGCGAGTTGCGTGTCGATCCGGAGACGCGTACCGCCGCTGTCGGCGAACATCCACTGACGCTGACCGCCGTCGAGTTCGAACTGCTGTTGTCTCTGGCGCGCGCGGCCGGCCGCGTGAAGACCCGGGAGCGTTTGCTGCTCGAAGTGGCGGAGCGCGACTTCGAAGCCTTCGACCGCTCGATCGACGTGCACATCTCTTCGATCCGCAGGAAGCTGTGCGACGATCCGAAAACGCCGCATTACATCCAGACGATCCGCGGGGTCGGTTACATGTTACTCAAATCGTGATGCGAATGAAACACCGCATTGCGCTGTCTACGAAGATTTTCCTGCTGGCGTTTGTCAACCTGGCGCTGTTGACTCTGGTGTTTCTGGTGTTTGCCCGCTTCCAGCTGCATTTGAAATTCAACTCGTTCGCGTTCGGCGCGCAGGATCGTGTGGTCTCGATGGCGCGGCAACTGACCCTCGACCTCGAAGACACGCCGAAGCAAAGCCGCGATGAGCTCATGAGCCGCTACAAGCGGGCGTACCAGGTTGATTTCTTTCTCTTTGAGATGCCGCCCAGCCAGGTCGCCGGGCCGCCGGTCGATCTGCCGCCCGCCGTGATGGAGGAAATGCGCAAGCCGCCGCCCAGAGGTCCGAATGCGCCTCCTGATGCCCCTCCACCGCCCAACGGCAGAGGAGGCAGGCGAGGCCCCGGCGGCCCGCCGCCGGCGCGGGGAATCGAAAGTGGACCGCCTTTATTCGAAGTGTCGACGAACTCGCCGGCCGCTTATTGGGTCGGAGCCAGAATCCCCCTTCGCGGGTCGGACGCCGAGCGGCATCAGCCGGGCATCGTGCTAATGAGAGCGTCGTCATTCCTGGGCACGCCGTTATTCTTCGATTACAGGCCGTGGCTGGTGATTTCGGCAGTCGTCGTGATTGTGTTTGTCCTATGCTGGCTGCCCTTTATTCGCGGGCTGACGCGCGCGGTCACGCAGATGAGCAAGGTCGCGGAACAGATTGCCAGTGGGCGCTTCGATCAGCAGGTCGCCGAAGACCGCACCGATGAGCTCGGAGTCCTCGCCGCCGGCATCAACCGCATGGCATCGCGGCTTTCGGGGTTTGTTTACGGCCAGAAGCGATTCCTCGGCGATATTGCCCACGAGCTCTGCGCGCCCATCGCGCGGATCCAGTTCGCCCTCGGGATTCTTGAACATCGCACCGAACCGGGAACCGTGGATGATCTGCAGGAGGAAGTGCGCCAGATGTCCGGCCTCGTTGTCGAGCTCTTGTCCTTTTCGAAGGCGGGGATGCAGCCGGCCTCGCGGCCGCTGGTCAGTGTCGACATCGCGGGCATCGTCAAAGAAACTGTGACGCGGGAAGGCGCCGCGGTTGAAATGACTGTGGAACACGGATTGAAAGCGATGGCCGATCCCGAGTCCCTGTCGCGGGCCATCGCCAATCTGGTGCGCAATGCGGTTCGTTACGCGGGCGAGTCCGGACCGATCGAGGTGGCGGCACGAAGTGAAAGCGGCGAGGTTGCCATCACGGTTGCCGATCGCGGGCCGGGAATCCCCGAAGAAGAAGTCGACCGCGTCTTCACGCCGTTTTACCGGGTGGAAACTTCGCGCGATCGGAAATCGGGCGGCGTCGGCCTCGGCCTTTCCATCGTCAAGACCTGCGTCGAGGCATGCAAGGGCACAGTGCGCTGCCGCAACCGCGTGCCTTCGGGACTCGAAGTCGAGATCCGCCTGCGTCTGACTCTGATCTGATGAGACGCGGGGCTTGACGTCGCGTCATGCAGAAAGTGGGCTTTCGGCTCTTGAAAGCGGATGACGATCGCGCTGCTCCCCGCGCACCCACCCGAAATCACTTCATGTGCTTCAGCGACTGCTCATTCTCCAGACACATCTCGTCGATCAACTCCGTATCGACAACAATGCGCTGCTTCAGTGTGACGGTCCACGGCTTCGTATAAGCCTTCGGATCGTCTACGCTGACCTCAACTTCGAGGTGCCCGAAGTCCGGCCGGCGGATCTCCTCTCGCACCCTGGCCGCCTCGGTCACCACGCTTCCATTCCAATCGATCCACGTGTCGTCGCGCAGTCCGATCGTGTCGATTATCAGCGCGTCCCCGGACCATCTCCCTGACGAATATCCCTGCAACGTCGGGTTCGGATCTTTCGGCAGCGGCCGCGCGTCCGTGAACACCTGGCGGTACCCGGCATTCAGTTCATTAAGCATTAACAAAAGATTTGGCGACTCGACAAACTTCAGTAAATGCGGCATCCCATACGCGCGAATAAAGTTATCCGGCATGCACTTGATGTGCGGATCGTCTTTCGCCAGGTTGTCGGTGCGCTCCTTGACAACAGGCACCAGCCAGGGTTGGTAAGGCAATCCTCCGGGAAGATCGACACCTATGTTGGACATCTGGCGCGAGGCCGTGATGGCAGTCTGGTCACCGGGCTGGTCGTTGGGGCGCTGCGCTTCTCTGGGCCCCTGTTTTTCTTTGGGGCTCGACAACTCACCCGTTCGGCGATTGGATTCTCCTGTCATCCAGATTCCGGAAAAATCGGGCTTGCCATTCGGCATCCGAGGCGGCGGCGCCGACATATTCACCTTGCCGTCGGCCTTTCGTGGCACTCCCTCGGTGGGATAATGCACCCACTGCGCGGTCAGATGAGTCGACGCGAGCGGCATGCCCAGAATAACCAAAGTGAGAGTGACAGTCGCTTGATAAGGTCGATGGACTGCAGGCAAGGTTGCGCGCCGCCAAAGAAGTCGATCCAGCATTGGGCTAAGAATACACCCAATGCGTCCAGCCTGCACAGACGGCCTGGCCCCCGCTTCGGCCGGCTCCGGACATGTCGCGGCTGCCCATGTCATACGCATGTGGTACACCCACAGGAATAACGACGAATGACAGCCTGATTGGCGCGATCTACTTCTGCGCGGCAGGTGGCGCCACGGGAGCCCGCCCGCGGCCGGGACCATTCGCCTGCAACAGATGTGTCAGCGTATGGACGAAACGCAGCTTGCCATTCTCGACGCGGAAAAGGTGAGTATCGGGAGCCCCGCTGCCGCCGGTCGCCGAGCCCGCGCCGAAGGTGCAGAACGCCACCACGGCTCCAATCGTCTCATCCACCACGAAGTGCCGGTTGGCGATATTCACGCCGCTCGGCACGCCAACCTGGCAGCTGTCGCCCGGGACTCCCTTGCCGGTATGCATGCCACCCTCGGTGCGGTTACAGGGGAAACCCCACGGCACGAGATCCATTTTCCCTTCGAGGAAAGCATCGAGGTAAGCGTTGGCAGCGGACACCAGCGTCGCCCGGCTGTCGCGTTTTACGGCGGGGATGGCGCCCCAATCCTCTTCGGACGTGTACTTCAGATAGTTATCGGCATTAAACAACCAGTAACCCGTCGTGGTCCACATCATTTCGATTTCGGCTATTAGCCCGTGATTCACGCGCAGCCGCGTGCCGAGCGCATACGGGCTCGCCTTATCCGAAACGATCACTTCGGTGAAAGTCTGGCACGTCGAGGTGTCCAGCAGGCTGCGCTGGTGGTCGATCTTCATGGCCTTTTTGATCAGGCCTTCGTTGACATCCAGGGTCTTGAAATTCTCGACGTAGCCCAGCCCTTTCGCGAGCGGCAGGCCGGAAATGTCGCCCCTGGTTTGGGCAGCAACGTAAAGATCGGCCGCGGCCTGGAGGCCTTCGCGGGTGCACGAGAGCTGCCCATAACCGGCCGCCGGAACCAGCAGCGCCACTCCGAATGCCATCCACTTCAAGATCAAACGATTCATCGAAAGTCTCCTCGGATTGGGGCCGAATGGGCGCGTGTCACGGACTAGAGTACCTGATTCTGTGCCAGAGATGGAAAGCCGGAGAGGGATCCGGAAGTACACCGGAAGCCACCACTCTTGTTCGCTGCACAGCCCGGTGCATTGGCTGCAACAGGCCCCGGAAGATGCCCTTTCAGGCTTAAACCCGAACGAGACCCCGATGCTCCGATCCGGCCGCGCGTACAGCCGGGTGCGTTCTCTCGCATCAGGTACTGACCGCATGCGCAAAACAGCATTCGAAGATCCAGCGTGGAGGTCGCAGATGAGCGCGGCCAACTGTTCGAGCGCCAACTGCTGGACACTCTTCCGCTGTGACGCTGCAACCCGTTCGAGGCCCCGGGCAAGATCGTCCGGCATTTCACGCTTTGGGCCCTGGGCCGTCCGGATGCGATGATCGCTGTCCCCACCGCGCATTATCCAGTACAGGCCCCGCGTGACTCCCTTCCAGCCCTCTGCTTTTTGTGATAAAAAAGAAACGGTTTCTCAATCGGAAATCTCTGTAAATCTTTGATCGAGCATAGCTTGCCATCCACGAGGCATTTCATTTCCGCGAGTGCTGTTGTGCTGGCGATCGCTCTCACCGCAAGCCTCCAAACCGGCGCCCAGGCGCAACCTCCCGCCGCAACCACCGCCGATCCCCACCGCGCCATGGTGACCACCTACTGCGTCACCTGCCACAACAGCCACCTCAAAACCGGAGGCCTCGCGCTCGATGGACTCGACCTCGCCACCCCCGCCAACGACGCGCAAATCTGGGAAAAAGCCCTCCGTAAACTCCGCGGCCACCAGATGCCGCCGCCCGGCAGTCCCCAACCGAAGCAAACGGACGTCGACTCCTTCGTAGTCTGGATGGAGACCACTCTCGACACGCATCCCAAAGGACCCACCGCCGGCTACGTCCCCATCCAGCGCCTGAACCGCACCGAATACGCCGCCACCGTGAAAGCGCTGGTGGGCGTCGACGTCAACGCGAAGGAAGTTCTCCCGCAGGATATCCAGATCGAGGGCTTCGACAACATCGCCACCGCCCTCAGCGTCTCTCCCGCGTTCCTCGATCAGTATGTGACCGCG
>DATAZF010000370.1:0-1544 GCA_036272235.1 Bryobacteraceae bacterium
GACTGACCATGGCCATCCTACGGCGGCCACGGCAGACCTCAGTTCTGATTCAGCCGCCAAACTCTTTCAGCAAGTGGCCTCGGGAAATGCCGACCCGACCGAGTGTGAATTTTTCCGGGCGCAAATGTTGACCGAGATGGCGCGCATGAGCCTCGACGATGGACTGGTCATGCAAATTCATCCGGGAAGCTTCCGCAATCATAATGATCAGGTATTCCGGCGTTACGGCCGCGATGCGGGTGCTGATATCCCGATGCCCACGAACTATGTTCATGCCTTGCGGCCTTTGCTGAATCGCTTCGGAAACGAGGCTGGCCTTACCGTGATTGTCTTTACGCTCGACGAATCGACCTACAGCCGAGAACTCGCCCCACTCGCAGGACACTATCCTTGTCTGCGGCTGGGGCCCGCCTGGTGGTTTCACGATAGTCCTGAAGGCATGATGCGCTTCCGCGAGCTGACCACCGAAACCGCAGGCTTTTACAACACCGTCGGATTCAACGACGACACGCGAGCGTTCCTGTCGATCCCGGCGCGGCACGACGTGGCACGGCGAGTCGATTGCTCATTCTTGGCGCGCCTGGTTGCCGAGCACCGGCTCGACGAAGACGAAGCTCATCAGGTGGCTGCGGACCTGGCTTACGGCCTCGCGCGCAGAGCTTATAAGCTGTAAGCTCTGAGCTACTGCGCCACTACCAATTTCGTTTCCACATAGCGAAAATCCAGCCGTGCCAGCTTCATGGAATGATGTATAAAATTCCTAGCCTAAATTACTGAACGGGTGGGAACGTCATGAAAGCAACCTTACGCATACTGGCAGCTTCGTTCGCAACATCACTGCTTTTCATCACTCTGCAGGCCCAGACCTCAAGTTTCCATAACGCTCCAGCATCGGCGAAAGCGTTGAAGAATCCCTTTGCCGGAAACGCCGGAGCAGCTAAAACTGGCAAGGCTTTGTTCGCCAGTACCTGCGCGTCCTGCCACGGTGCGAGCGGACAGGGAACCGGCAGTGTTCCGCCTCTCACAAAAGGACCTGTGCAAACCGCGAACCCCGGAGAAGTGTTCTGGTTCATCACTCACGGGGATGTGAGCGACGGGATGCCAGCGTGGGAAAGTCTGCCGGAGGAAAAACGCTGGCAGATTGTGACCTTTGTGAAAACGCTCGGAAGTCATGGACAAAAGCCGGCGGTGATAGCAAAAACCGAAACCGCACCGGGTAAACTGAACACCCCGCCGCCAATACCGCCGTTTACTGATTTCCGTTTCGAGGCGCCCGGGAAAGTCCGCAAGATCACCGCGCAGGATCTGCCCCAACCCTTTGCGACGCACTCTTCTGGAAATGGCGCGAATGTTGTTCCGCGTCCGGAGGGTGCCTGGCCGAAAGTCCTGCCGGGATTCAAAGTCGAGCAATACGCGGTTGGCCTGGAGAACCCAAGACTCATTCGTACTGCGCCCAACGGCGATTTTTTCGTCGCCGAGATGGAACCAGGACGCATCATCGTTTTTCGCGGAATCACCAGCCAAGGCAAGGCGCAACAAATGGA
>DATAZF010000371.1:0-5244 GCA_036272235.1 Bryobacteraceae bacterium
TTACCCCCGCGGATGTGGCATCCGGTGACCGGGTGCTGGTCACGCTGGGAACGGATGCCGGGGTGGCGGTTCGCGTGGTGGTGATTCCAGCGACGGATCTGGCGAAGAGGGACGCCGCCGACCGGCTGGACTGGCAGCGCCGGGGGGTGGCGGGTGTGGTGACGGCGATCGCCGGCAACGATGTCAGCGTGGAGTTGCGTGCGCTCGGTGCGCCGGCGAAATATACGGTGACTGCCGGCCAAAAGACTTCCTTCAAACGCTATTCGCCGGATTCCGTGCGGTTCGCCGATGCCAGGACCAGTAGTCTGGGCGAGCTCAATGTGGGAGATCAGATCCGCGCGCGGGGGCAAAAGAGTCCCGATGGCTTAAAAGTGGACGCCGACGAGGTCGTGTTCGGCACTTTCCTCAGCAAAGCGGGAACGATAACCGGATTGAACGCCGCGGCGCGCGAGATCACACTGAAAGACCTCTCGAACAACAAGCCGCTGGTCGTAAAGTTTACGGCCGATTCCCAGGTGAAACGGATGCCGGCTATGGCCGCGCTGCAAGGCGCCGGGCGGGGACCCGGCCGGGGGGCCGGTGCGGATATAGGGCAGATTCTCGACGGTCTGCCGCGTTTGTCTTTCGACGATTTGAAGCAGGGAGAAGTTGTGGTCGTATCCGCCATTCGTGGGGCGCGAGCCGATCAGATTACCGCGATTACATTTTTGGCCAACGCTGAGACGCTGGTCCAGCTCGCAATGGCGGCGCGTGGCGCCGGAGCGAATGGTCCTGCCCCCAGCCTGGCCGGGTTAGCCAGCAGCATTTCGAACGTCGGACCATAACGTCGGCCTGCGAGCAACGGGTTGACGGCCGAAGAAAAGAGTTCTGCGATGAGACGCCGGATTTTTGCGCCTGTACTGTCGTTGTGTGTCCTTCTCATTGGCTGGCTGCCCGCGATCGCGCAGACCACGCCTGTTACGTTGCGTGGCGCGGTCACCGATCCTTCGGGCTCCAGCGTGCCCGGAGCGCTGGTCCAGGTCTTCGGACCGGGCGGCGAAAAACGCCAGGCGACGGGCAGCCAGGGCGAATATTTGTTCGGCAACATGCAGCCCGGCAAATACCGGATTCGTTTTATCGCGAAGGGATTTTCGGTCGGCCAGAAAGACGATGTTGAGATCATCGGGCCGATCACACTCGATTATCAGTTCGCTATCGAAGCCGCGGCCCAGGTGGTCAATGTCGCGGAGGAAGCGAACGCCGTAAGCACCGATCCGTCGCAGAACGCCGCTGCGATCACCATTTCGCAGAGCCAGGTGGACGCGCTTTCGGACGATCCCGATGTCCTGCAGCAGCAATTGCTTGCGCTGGCGGGGCCGGGTGCCGGCCCCAATGGGGGCACGATCTATGTGGATGGCTTCAGCGGCGCGCAACTGCCTCCGAAAGCGTCAATTCAGGAGATTCGCATCAACTCGAATCCGTATTCCCCGGAGAATGAATTTCCAGGCGGAGGCGGCATCCAGATCATCACGAAGCCGGGCACGAGCACGCTCCATGGCAACTTCAACGGGTTTTATAACAAGGAAGCGCTGAACTCACGGAACCCTCTGCTGACGCAGTCAAAGAGGCCGCCGCTCAAGCAGGAAAGCTTCAACGGCAATATGTCGGGTTCGCTGAAGAAAGACAAAGCGTCGTGGACCCTGAATATGAATCGCAACGATCTGACGCAGAATGCGTTCATCTATGCGACGATCCTCGACAGCAATTTGATCCCGACGCCGGTGAACCAGACGGTGCTCACGCCGCGCGGTAACTGGAATTTTCAGCCGCGGCTCGATTATGCGATCAGCAGCAAAAACTCGCTGACCGTAAGCGTTTTCAACGGACACAATCACTTCGACAACGCCGGGACCGGCGATTACAATCTCGCCTCGCATGGGTATTCGAATCGCGGGATGAATCTGCAGATGCAGGTTTCCGATACGGCCATCCTGACTTCGCGCCTGGTCACCGACACGCGCTTCCAGTGGTACCGGAATGTGAACAATAACTTCGGCGATAACACCGTACCCTCGACCGTGGTTGCGGGAGCCTTTACGGGCGGCGGCGCGGAAATCGGCAACTCAGGCATCACGACCGATAATTTCGAGCTGAACAGCAGCACGAGCTACGGCTATAAAGCGCATACCCTGCGCTGGGGCGGCCGGCTGCGCGAGAGCGTGGTCAACAACCGGTCGGTGACGAACTTCGGAGGAACGTATACGTTCGAGGGCGGATTCGGTCCCGAGCTCGATGCGAACAACCAGCCGATTGTGGGGACGTCAATCCAGCTCAGCGGCATCGAAGTGTACCGGCGCACGCTGCTGTTTCAGAAGCAGGGCTTGAACGACGCGGCGATCCGCGCGCTTGGCGGCGGCGCTTATCAGTTCAGTCTGACGGCCGGCGTTCCAACCATCAATCTGCGTCAGTTCGATGCCGGTCTGTTCTTCGTCGATGACTGGCGCGCGCGGCCCAACGTGACTTTCAGTTACGGGCTTCGCTATGAGACGCAGAGCAATATTTCCGACCGCCGCGACTGGGCGCCGCGCATCGCTGTGGCGTGGAACGTGGATTCACGCGGCGGCAAGGCGGGGAAGACAGTGATCCGCGCGGGTGTGGGCGGGTTCTACAGCCGTATTCCTCTGCTTACGATCACGAACGCGCTGCGCTTCAACGGAGTGGACCAGCAGTCGTTCGTGGTGTCGAACCCGACGTTCTTCCCGACGATTCCGACGGTCTCCACATTACAAACGGGCCGTTTGCCGCAGCAGGTGCAACTGCTCGATTCCGGGCTTGTAGCTCCGCAGACCTGGGAGGCATCTATCGGCGTGGACCGGCAGGTCGGCAAAATCATGCGGATCAGCGCGAACTACAGCCGTGACCGTGGCATTCATCTGACCCGCTCCCGTGACATCAACGCGCCGGTGGGTGGCGTGTTTCCATATGGGGATCCTGACATTCGTCTGTTGACGGAGAGCACCGGGTTCAGCCGCACGCAGCAGTTCACAGTGACGCCATCGATCAATTACAAGAAGACGTTCATCGCGGGCTTTTACACACTATCGTTCGGCCAGAGCGACGCGGAGGGCTTGCCGGCGGACCCGAATAATCTGCGGGCGGAATGGGGCCCTGCGAGCTACGCGGACATCCGGCACCGTGCGGTTTTCATTATTTCCTCGCCGCTGCCGACGAAGTACCTGTCGAAGTTTTCGTTGACCCTGCAATCGTCGTTTCAGAGCGGCACCCCGTACAACATCATCGTGGGCCGGGACCTCAACGGCGACTCGATCATTGCGGAGCGCCCTGGTCTCGTAACGGGCGTGAGCGCGGCGAGTTGCAGCGGCGGCACGCTGCTCTACGAGGCCGCGTTCGGATGCTTCAATCTCGCGCCTGCGCCGGGCAAGTCGATCACGCGGAATTATGCCCGCGGCCCTTCACAGGAAAATATCGCCTATGCGTCGCTGTCGCGCACATGGATTTTGAATCCCGGCAAAGAAGCAGCGGGGAAAGAAGCTATGGTGACCGTTAACGGCCCCGGCGGGACCAGCATTCAGGTGCCGGCATCGCTGGCCGGGCGGCCGAACACACCCGGGGCCGGCGGACGCAAATACAACCTGACGCTCAGCATCAATTCGCAAAATCCGCTGAACCATACGACGTATTCCGTACCCAGCGGTGACTTGTCGTCCCCGTTCTTCGGCGTGTTCCGCAGCACGTCGTTCGGCTCGACGTGGAACCGTCAGGTATCGGTACAACTGCGCCTGACGTTTTAAGAGGTGCTTTAGCGGCCTGTTTCGAAATCCGCGCGGCAACCGCGATCGACCCAGATGCCGCGGCGATCGTACCCCCAGCTGTAATTCTGCCGGCATTGCGCGTCGCTGCGCTGCCGGACCAGCCGCACCCCGTTGCGCGTGTCCGCGTCGCAATAGTGGCGGTGCATGTCGTCCGACGAGCAGGTAAGCACCGCGCCGCCGCGATCATCACGCCTGTCATCACGCCGGTCATCCCCACGATCGCCCCCGCGATCGAAGCCGCCACCTTGCCAGATCAGGTCGAAGGTATAGCCTTCACGACCTCCTTTGGAATCCTCGATGCGAACAACGGCGACGCCGCGGTTCTGTCGCGGGTCGCGCACCAGTTGCACCCGGCCGCGTCCGTCGATTCCCTGAAACCGAAAATCGGCGGGACGAGCGGGCATCACGCCGGAACACTCGAATCGCCGCCATTGTGACGGCTGACCGGTGAGCGTTCGGATGCGGCCCGTGTCGCCGCTGATTTCGACTTCCGCGATGTCGTCGATGTTGACTTCGATCGTGCACTTACCGCCGTTCGGACTGCCGCCGCCGCGCATCGTGGCACGCATCGACGCCACCTGCTGCGCGCACAGCGGAACAGCCATTGCCGCGAGGCACACTACACCCAATCCATATTTGTACATTGCAAAATCCCCCGCCTTCTATTGTCTATCGCTTTCGCCTAACGTTCAGCGGGAACCAGTGACGGCGGGAGCGGCCAGTTTCCGTCATACGGAGGCCAGTTGGGAACCGGCGCCTCGGGCGAGGGATAGAACATCGCGGAGTGAATCGTGCGAATTTTGTTGTTCTCGATTGTGAACCATTCGCTGAACACGTTGCGCCGGGTCGTCGTGCCGGGCTTGCGGATGAAGACAGCGATCGCGAGCACGACACCGGCTTCTTCGTCGACAATCGGGTACCGGCGAGCGGCAACGTTCTGGATGTTGATCGTCGCGAGCCCGGAGGTGCAGTCGGTGACGGCCCCTGGCGGCGTGTTGGCGGGGGGCGGAGGAGCACCGGCTCTGCCGCGCCCGCCCGGGGGCCTGCCTGTGACGGTATTTCCGTTCTCGACGCGCGTGCATCCGGGATGCGCCAGGATGATCGATCCGTCGTGCGTTGTGATTCCGTCGAAATAACTGTTGGTGACGCCAATCAGAGTTTCGCGGGAAGCGCGCGCGTCTTTAGGCAGAATCTTGTCGGGCGGCGAAATCCTGGTAAGGTTCTCCGGATCGAAGAAGTTCCCGGCGGGCTGGCCGGGAGCGGCGGGTCCATTGAGACCGGGGTCGCCTTTGCGCGCCAGAAACCACTCGGCCTCGGTGATCTTCCGGCCTTCCACCTTCAGCCGAACCGTGACAATTGCGGACGCGTCGCCTTCTTCGACTGTCCCGAAGTAACCCGCCTGGCTGGTCACGGGGTCAAAATAGCGCCTCTG
>DATAZF010000372.1:0-5632 GCA_036272235.1 Bryobacteraceae bacterium
TTCCACTCATCCGCCAGATCGTCGAATGCCAGCCGGAAAGGCTTCGAAGCGCCCGGCGCCAGCGGTCCGGTTGTCTGGCCGATAATCGCCACGCGCTCGCGCTTCATCTCGCGGCCGTTATAGTCCGCAAAAACGCAGGTGACCTCCGCGAGGCGGACCTTCTTGTTCCCCTTGTTCGTGATATCGCCGAGGATTTCGACCACGCGCTGATTCACCATGCTCTCGGCCGCCTGCATGTGGACGTTGCTGAGCGCGAGACTGTTGAGGTACTGCTTCGCTTCCTCGGTGAGAACGGGCGGCGGAGGGAGCGGCGGCTTCGGACCGAAAGTGAGCCATCCGAAGGCCCCGAGAATCAGAATCATGGCGAGCGCTATGACGATGCTCGCGGGCGAGATCTTAACGTCCGGCAACGGTCATTTCTCCGATCATGATGGTCGGGGCCGAGGTGGAGCTCAGAAATTCAAGATCGCTGCCGATTTCGCCGATTCCGTTCAACATTTCCTGCAGGGTACTGGCGATCGTGACTTCCGAAACGGGAAAGGCGAGCTCACCATCCTTGATCCACAGTCCGACCGCGCCGCGCGAATAATCGCCGGTAACGATATTGACACCGCTGCCGATCAATTCGGTTACGAAGAATCCATTTTTTACGCCGCGGATGATTTCCTCCGGGGAGCGCGTGCCGGCTTCGAGGAAGAAGTTGCCGTGGCCGATCCCGGCGTTGCCGGTGATCCCGCGCGAGGCATTGCCGGTCGTTTTCAAATTCAGCTTGCGGGCCGTGTAGGTGTTGAGCAGATAGCTCTTCAGGACGCCTCGCTCGATCACAGGAGTGCGCCGCGTCGGCACGCCTTCGTCGTCGAAAGGAGAGGAGCCGAAGAGTCCCGGAATCGTGCCGTCGTCGATGAGCGTGATGCGTTCGTCAGCGATCTTCTCACCAAGCTTGCCTGCGAGAAACGAAGCTTTGCGATAGATGGACCGGCCGTCGACCGCTTCGAAAATGTTGCCCAGCAGCGTGCGCGCCGTGCGTGGCTCGAAGATCACGGGAACGCGCTGCGTTTCCACTTTGACGGCGCCGAGGCGGCGGAGCGCGCGCTCGGCGGCTTTACGTCCGACGGATTCGGCGTCTTCAAGGCCTTTGTAGTTGCGCGCGATGGTGAACCAGTAGTCGCGCTCCATGCTGCCGTTCAGCGTGGCAACAGGCACGGCCGAAACGGAACAATAGCTGGATCGATACGATCCGAGAAAGCCGCGCGAGTTGGCGAACACGCGTCCGCCGACACTTAAGTCAAACGACGCGCCTTCGGAGTTCGTGATGCGCGGATCGACGGCGAGCGCCGCGGCCTCGGCGCGCTTCGCAATGGCGATGCGCTCTTCGGTGGGGAGCCCCGCGGTGTCGTTCGAGAAGAGTTCGAGATCGGTCGAGAGCGCGCCAAGTTCCTCCGGGTCGGGCAACCCGGCATGCGGATCTTCCGTGGTGAGCGCCGCGAGGTCGATGGCGGACCGCACCATCTGCTGGATGCCTTCCGCGGTGAGATCCGAGGTGTACGACGCACCCATGCGCTTGCCGATGAGCACGCGCAATCCGGCGCCGCGCGAGCCGGCTTCCTTCAGCGTTTCGAGTTCGCCCATCCGCACATTGGCGGAGAATTCATCGCCTTCCGAAATCGTGCACTCGGCATCGGTCGCGCCTGACCCGACAGCTTGTTTGACTATGTCGCGGGCCAACTCGGGAAGAGCATCCCAGGTCAGAGAAGTGACTGTCACGGGAGAAGCCCCGGCACCAACCTGCCCCATACGCCTGTGGTCAAGCGGTTCCCCCGACGGTCATGCGGTCGATGCGTACGGTCGGAATGCCCACGCCGACGGGAACACTCTGGCCTTCCTTGCCGCACATGCCAACACCTTCGTCGAGCTTGAGGTCGTTGCCGACCAGGCTGACGTGCTTCATGGCTTCCGGACCGTTGCCGATCAGCGTCGCATTACGCACCGGCCGCGTCAGCTTGCCATCTTCGATGAGATAGCTTTCCGAAGCCGAGAAGACGAAGTTACCGCTGGTGATGTCGACCTGGCCGCCGGCGAAGTTGGCGCAGTAGAGGCCGCGTGGCACGGATTTGATGATGTCTTCGGGAGCGCTGTCGCCCGCCAGCATGAACGTATTCGTCATGCGCGGCATGGGGATGTGCTCGTAGCTTTCCCGGCGCCCATTGCCTGTGGCGCCGGCCCTGGTGATGCGGCTCGAAAGCTTGTCCTGCAGGTAACCGCGCAGGATGCCGTTTTCGATGAGCACGTTGCGCTGCGTTTCGTTGCCTTCGTCGTCAACGTTGAGCGAGCCGCGGCGTCCGCCGATCGTGCCGTCGTCGACGACGGTGCACAGCGGGCTCGCCACCTGCTGCCCGATACGTCCGCTAAAGGCTGATACGCCTTTGCGGTTGAAGTCGGCTTCGAGGCCGTGCCCAACCGCTTCATGCAGCAGGACTCCGGGCCAACCGGGTCCGAGCACGACGACTTGTTCGCCTGCCGGCGCTTCGACCGCATCGAGCTGCACAATCGCCTGGCGGGCGGCTTCCGCCGCGAAGTATTCGGGAGTGCGTTCCTTCTGGAAAAAATCGAGTTCGTAACGGCCGCCGCCGCCGGAGTGTCCCTGCTGCGGAACCCCATCGCCGGCGCGCGCCAGCACGAAAACGCCCATGCGCGCCAGCGGTTGCCGGTCGAAATTGAGCACGCCGTCGCTGGTTGCGACGAGCACTTGTCGCATATTGTCGGCATAGGTCACCTGCACCTGAAAGACCCGTGGATCGTAAGCGCGCGCCGCATGGTCGGCACGCTGCGCGAGCGCGACACGCTCCCGAAAGGCAGTCTCGTTGGGCGCGGTCAAAACCGGGTACAAGTTGCGCTTGCGCCCTTCTTCCAAAGGCGTTTGCTCCACTTTGGCGGGACCGGCGGCGATCAGCGCCGCAACCTGCGCCGCATGCCGGATCTTTTCCGGACTCAGGTCGTCGCTGTAGGCATAGCCGGTCCGCTCACCCGCGATCACGCGCACGCCGACCCCGAGCGAGACGCCCTGTGTCGCGCTCTTGACGATCGACTCGTCGATGCTGATCGAGCTGGTTGCAAGGTATTCAAAATAAAGGTCAGCGTAATCGCCACCGCGGGCGAGGGCTTCGGAGAGGTAATTCTCCAGATCCCGCCGGCTAATGCCGAATTTGGCGGCAAAGAAGGACTCGGAAAAGCTCATAAGTTTATCGCGCGCAACGACCTGTGCGCTCTTTCAATGTAGCAAGGTCCGGCGGGCCCCCGAGGCCTTGCAAAAATGACGAAGGCTTTCGTTTACAGTGACGAATACTTTCGTCATAATCGCCGCATTGAGCCAAAAACAGCCCAAACCGACCGAGGGAGAGCTGGCTATCCTGCGGGTCTTGTGGGAAGGCGGTCCGCGCAGCGTCCGCGATATCCGGCAGGTGCTGAACGAATTACGGCCCGCGGGCTACACGACCGTGCTGAAGCTCCTGCGGATCATGACGGAAAAGGGACTGGTCGACCGCGATGAGAAAGTCCGGCTGCAGATTTACCGGACGAGGTACTCGCGGGAGAAGACGCAGAAGCAATTGCTGCAGGATTTGCTGCAGAGGGCCTTTGGGGGCTCCGTGCGGGCGCTGGTTTTACAGGCGCTCGCGACGGAAAAAACACCCGCGAAGGAACTCGCGGAGCTGGAGAGTTTGCTGGATCGCATGGAAGGAGAATCGAAATGACCACAACGGAACCGGCACGGCGGGCGCTCTCGTGGAATTCATTTGGCAAGGCGCGCTGATCTCTGCCGCGTTGTGTATAGCGCTTGCGCTGCTGGCGCCGGTGGTTACGGCCTCGTACTTACTTGCACAAATCAGAGTAATTAACGCGGTCCCGGCCTATATATAGTTTATGATGTGACCCTCCTCGATCTGACAGCGCCGAAGGCGGCCTTCTGGCGGGACCTGATCGAAATCGCCGCGAAAGAGGCCATGTGAAGCATGCGATTCCGCTCGCCCTGTTAACTGCTGTTGCGGCGTTTCCTCAGCCACGGCAAAGATTCGAAGAAGCGGCTATTTACCTCAGCAAAACGGCCCCGGGCTTTGTGGACAATCGCGGCGGTGTAGACCGCGATGGACGTTACATCAACCGTGATGCGACCCTTCTGGATCTGATTGAAGCCGCCTATGGCGTTTCCGAGGATACGATCTCCGGCGGCCCGGGCTGGGTAGGTCGAGACGTTTTCGATATTGTCGCAAAGGCTCCCGAAGGCACAACGGCGGCGACCGCGAATCTCATGTTGCGAGACCTGCTGGCCGATCGTTTCGGGCTTGTCATCAGGCAGGGCACTCGCCCGCTGCCGCGCTATGTTCTGACTGTCGCCAAAGGCGGATCAAAACTGAAAACAGCGGGCGGTTCAGACAACACCGGATGTAAGCAGATACTATCAACTGGAACCATCCTGCCCGGCGATCCTTCAACCATCCCGAACACTAGAATCTCCTGCCACACTCTCACGTCGACCGAGATTGGAGAGACCCTGAAATCATGGGATGGCTATCTGGATCACGATATAGTCGATTCCACCGGCCTCGACGGTACGTATGATTTCGACCTCGAATGGACAGACATGCGCACGCTGGCTCTTAAAGGGGCCGATGGCATCCCACTGTTGACCGCGGTCGAAAAGCAACTCGGTCTGAAGCTGGACGTGAAGAACGTTGACGTCCCGTCGCTGGTAATTGAAAAGGTCAGCAGCCGGCCGAGCGCCAACCCTGCCGGAATTGAGACGTCGCTGGCCATCCCGGCGCCACGGTTTGAGGCGGCCAGCATCAAACTGGCCGATCCGAGCAGGCGTCCATTCATGGGCGTCAATTATCCCGGAGGCAGTCAGATGCACGCCGGTGGCACGCTGCGTCAGTTGATTTCGATCGCGCTGCAGATCGCCCCAAACATCGCCGCCGACACGGTCATCAATCTTCCCAAATCGGCCGACGAGGAGAAATGGGACATCATCGCCAAAATGCCGGTGACCGGCGAAGGCGCTCCGCAAATCGTTCACGGCCAGGCGCAGTCTCCACCTTTCAGCATCGTGGCGGAGATGCTTCGTGGCCTTCTGGTGGAAAGCTTCGAAATGAAGACCCATTCCGAGACGCGCGAAGTCACCGTTTACGGGTTGACTCTGGCAGGTTCAAAATCTAAAATGAGGCTGGCGGATGATTCGGAACGTGCCGGCTGCCCGGTCGACAATAAAGCTCCAAAACCAGCGCTAAACGTCTCGATAGTGTATGGGTGCAAAAACACCAGCATGCATGAATTGGCTGGATATTTGGCGCGCAGAGCTGGCATGGATCACCCGGTTGTTGACGCCACAGACCTCGAAGGCGGGTGGGATTTCACGATCGGCTGGACGCCAGAGAACATGCTGCGGACGCCTCCCGCGACTGCCGGCGCAACCACCCCGATCGGCGATACCGCCGCGCCCAACGGAATCTCCGTCTTCGAAGCCGTGGAGCAGCAACTCGGGCTCAAGCTGGTAAAGCAGAAGCGCACCATTCCGGTGATTGTTGTCGATCACGTGGATAAAAAGCCACTGGAGTAGGTTCGATCGAGGCGACGTGTTGAC
>DATAZF010000373.1:0-20323 GCA_036272235.1 Bryobacteraceae bacterium
AGCCCGCTGACGATCACGACTTCCGCGCTGCCCGCCGGAACGCAGGGGCAGACCTACGCGTTCGGCCCTTTGACAGCGACCGGTGGATCCGGAACTTACAATTGGTCCGCTACCGGACTGCCTCCCGGCCTCACGATGAACCTGACGGGAACGATCAGCGGTGTTCCCGGGTCTACTTCGCCCGCGCAATCGAGCGTAGCCGTGACCGTGACCGACGCATCGAACACAGCTCTTACCGGCACGAAGCAGTATCAGCTCGCGATCGGTACTACGGTCGTGTCGCCACCTCCGCCACCGCCGCCTTCCGCGACCCCCGTCACGATTTCCATCTCGACGAGCACGGTCTCGACGAGGGTTGGTGGATCGGTGTCAGTGGGCTTCAGCGCCAGCAGCGGAACGGCCCCTTATACTTTCTCGACAATTGGGCTGCCTCCTGGCGTCACGGCTGGGGCGGGTTCGATCAGCGGATCTCCGTTGCAGGCCGGAGTTTTCAACGCCACCATCACCGTAGCCGATTCGCTGCGCAGCACGGCATCGGCTTCGATCACGATCAATGTGCTCGGCCTGACCACAACTTCACTGCCTGCCGGTACGACCGGTCAGCGCTATGCGGTTTCAATCGGAGCGACCGGTGGAAGTGCCGGTTACACGTTCTCGGCTACGGGTCTGCCTCAAGGGTTGACGCTGACTTCCACAGGGTCGCTGAGCGGGACCGCGACTACCTCCGGCACCTACACCGTGGGAGTCGCCGTGGCGAGCGGCGGCGTGAGTGTCTCAGGCAGTTTCAGCCTGGTGTTCGCGAAGCCACTCCCGCTTTCGATTTCGAGCGCCATACTACCCGACGGAACGGTCAACGCATTCTACTCGCAGCCCCTCGGGGCGCGAGGAGGCGTACCGCCGTACACATGGTCCATCACTACGGGCGCACCACCGCCGGGACTTTCCATGAGCGCGCCGGGTGTTGTGTCGGGAACTCCAGCGACTCCAGGCGCTGGTTCCTTCGGCGTGCAGGTCACCGACAACGCAGGCGCAACGGCCACAGCGGCGGCGAGTATTCTGATTCGCCCGATCCCGCTGGTCATCACAACGCAATCGCTGCCATCGGGCATGAGCGGCGTTGACTACCCGGCGCAACTGCTGGCTGCTTCAGGCGGAGTTTCACCCTACTCGTGGACGCTCAACAGCGGAAGTTCGCTTCCGGGCGGGCTGCTATTCCCGGCCACAGGCGCGCTCACAGGCACCCCAGCCGCGCCGGGCTCTTATTCGCTCGGTGTGACCGCGACGGATGCGGCCGGGACCAAAGCCACTGCCACTTTCGCACTGGCAATCCGGCCTCCTTTAGCGGACCTGATCCTGACGTCGAGCTCGCTCGGATTTTCTCTGCTGAGTCCGGCTGTCGCTGTGCCCACCGCGCAGACGGTCGGAGTTCAGTCGACTGTCGCGGCGCAGAAACTTTCGTACACGGTGACGGTCAATCCTGTTTCGCCGTGGCTGAGCGTTTCGAGCGGGAACAGCACGCCGGATACGCTGCTGGTCTCGATCACATCCGCCGCCCTGACCTTTCCAGCGGGCGATTATCCCGCGACGATCAGCCTGACTTGCACATCCGGCGCCTGCGCGGGCAGGGCGCAAACCGTTACTGTCGACCTCAACGTGGCCACCGCGCGTCCGAAGCTGCAGATCGGAACAACACTGCTTTCGTTCGCCACGACTACGGCGGCGAGCGGGCCGCTCGGTCAATCCATCAATGTGCAGAATGCGGGTGGCGGATCCATCGGCTTCGCCTCGATGTCATGCGAGGCGCCGTGGTGTACGGTCAGTTCGGTGCCAGGAAGTCTGGCGGGCAACGTGACGGCGGCCATCCCCGTAACAGTGGATCCGTCGGTTGTCACTCCCGGCTTCTACCGCACTCAAGTCGATATCGTGACATCGGCGGGCAAAGGCTCGGTGCCGGTGACGCTGTTCCTTGCGCCGAATTCGACTATGACTCTGGCTCCGGCCGGGCAACAGTTCAACATGCAGGCAGGCAGTGTGCCGGGCAATTCGAATGGATCGTTCCTCGTTAGCGTGAACAGCGCGGCGAGTGCGACCTGGACTGCGTCAGTGCTGCCGGGGGCGCCGTGGATTGCTTTGGGCACGGCGAGCGGAAGTTCGACATCGACACAGCCGGGCACAGTGTCGTACTCGATCGATCCGGCAGCCGCGGGGGCGCTCGCTCCCGGGGCTTATTACGGGCTGATTCGCGTGGTCTCGACCGACTTGAGCAATTCACCGCAGGATTTCGAAGTGGTGCTGAACGTGGTTCCGGCGGCGACTGCAGTGGTGCCGGATCCTGAGCCCGGCGGTTTGCTTTTCATCACGGACGCCGGCGGCACGCTGCCTTCTCAGACTGTCTCGGTCTATTCGGGATCGGTGTCGCCGCTGACCTTCCAGACCAGTGCGGCGACATCCGACGGAGGAACCTGGCTCTCGGTGACGCCGGGTACCGGAAGCGCGTCCGCGGGCGCGCCCGGTGTTACAACCGTCAGCATCAGCACGACCGGGTTGAAGGCCGGCGTTTATCAGGGAGGCGTCAGCTATTCACTCTCGGCGACAGCGGTGCGGACGGTGAATGTCACGCTGATCGTTACGAGCCCGGCGGCTGCGGCGCCTTCCGTCTCGGGCGGATTTGCCCCGAAGGCGGTCGGCTGCGTGGCGGCGAAGCTCGCCCCCGCGCAAACGGGACTGGTGAATAACTTCTCTCAACCGGCTGCGTGGCCGACTCCGGTCGTGATCCAGCTATCGAACGACTGCGGCGCCGTGGTGACCAATGGGCAGGTCGTGGCGACGTTCTCGAACGGCGATCCGCCGCTGGCCCTGCCGCTGGTGGATCCAGGCAAAGGGCTCTACTCAGGGACGTGGTCGCCGCGCAAGACCACTTCTCAGGTCGCGATCAATGTGCGGGCGAGTGCGCCGGGGCTTCCGGATGCCACCAGCCAGATCTCGGGCGCGGTGGTGCCGAACCCGGCACCCGTGTTGACGCCACATGGCACCCTGCACAGCTTCGACCCGCTGGTGGGCGCGGCGCTGGCTCCGGGAACCATCGTGCAGATCTACGGCGAGAACCTGGCTTCGCAGACGGCGCAGCCGACGTCGATCCCGCTACCGACGGACTTGAACGGGACGTCGGTGATCGTCGGCGGCCTGCAAGCTCCGCTTTACTACGTCAGCGCGGGGCAGGTGAACGCGCAGATTCCATTTGAGCTGCAGCCAGGTCAACAGTACCAGGTCATCATCTCGGCCAACGGTGCGTTGACGACGCCGGACACGATCCAGCTTTCCGCGGCAACTCCAGGGCTCGCGGCGTTTGCTGACGGCACGCTCATCGCGCAGCATATCGACGGGACACTGGTGACGAACGATGCGCCTGCGAAGGCGGGCGAGTATCTGGTGGCTTACCTGGCTGGTCTGGGTGATACGAACGCGACACCCGCGAGTGGAGCTGCTTCGCCGGGGAGTCCTTTGGCGCAACCGATGGATCCGCCGGTATTAACCATTAACGGTGCGCCGTCGCCGCTGCTGTTCGCGGGCTTGACGCCTGGGCTGGTGGGCTTGTATCAGATGAACTTCCAGGTGCCAGCCGGTTTGTCCGCGGGGAACATCACGATTGCGGTGATACAGGATGGGCAGTCGAGCAATCAGACCTTGTTGCCGTATCAACCGTAAGCTCTTATTCAATAACTGCGCCGGCGACAAGAGCGCCGGCGGTACACGGTGATCTTTACCGGACCAGCAGCGGGTTGGTGGATACTGTCCAGCCCGCCGTCTGACCTTTGTTCTGCTCTTTGAGCCAGGTCAGAAGCGGCTGGAAATACTCGATCATTGCGGAAGCGTCGATCCGGTCTTCGCCGGTCATCGCTTTGAGCGCTTCCGGCCAGGGCTTCGACTGGCCCAGCTTCAGCATGGCTTCCAGCTTGTCGCCCGCAGCTTTCGAGCCGTAGACAGAGCAGCGATTCAGCGGACCCGTGTAGCCGGCGGCGCGGCACATCGCACGATAGAACTGGAACTGGTAGATCCGCGCCATGAAGTAACGCGCGTATGGTGTGTTGTCGGGGATGTGGTACTTCGCGCCGGGATCGAAATCGGCTTCGGTGCGGTCCACGGGCGGCGCGACGCCCTGATACTGCTCGCGCAACTTCCACCAGGCCTTGTTGTAATCCGCCGGCTTCACCTGGCCGGAGAACACTTCCCAGCGCCACTTGTCAATCAGGAGGCCGAAAGGAAGGAAGGCGATCTTGTCCATGGCGGTGCGCAGGAGCAGCGGCAGATCCGCTGCCGGGGGCGGAACGTCTTTTATCAGGCCGAGCTTCTTGAGATATTCCGGGGTGATTGAAAGCGCGATCGAGTCGCCGATGGCTTCGTGAAATCCATCGTTTGCGCCGTTGCGGAAGAAGAACGGCTGGTTGCGATACGCGAGATCGTAGTAAAGGTGCCCGAGCTCATGATGCACGGTAGTGAAATCGTCCGAGGTGTCGCGCAGGCACACTTTGAGGCGCACATCCTGATTCAGATCCACCTGCCAGGCGCTGGCATGGCAAACCACATCTCGATCCCGCGGCCTTGTGAGCATCGAGCGTTGCCAGAAAGTATCGGGCAGTGTTTGCAGGCCGAGGGACTTGAAAAATCCTTCGCCGTATTGAACCATCTGCTTCGCGGTGGTCTTGCGCCGGGTCAGAATCTCGCCGATGTCGTAAGCCGGCGGCGCGGCGGGGGGCGCCACGATGTCGTAGATATTGCCCCACTCCTGCGCCCACATATTGCCCAACAGATCGGCCGGGATCATGCCGTCTTTGCGCTCCGCGACGGCGCCGTATTTCTGGATCAGCTTGCGGCGCACGTAAGTGTGGAGCTCTTTGTAGAGCGGCGCGACCTCGGTCCAGACGCGTTCCAACTCGGCGGAATATTGTTCAGGCGTCATGTCGTAACTGGAACGCCAAAGCGCTCCGGTGTCGGCAAAGCCCAGCTCGCGAGCGCCCTGATTGGATAACTCGACGAAGCGGGCATAGCGATCGCGCATGGGCGCGCCGATCTTGTGCCATCCGATCCACATGGCCGCGGCGTCTTTCGGATCGCGGCTCTTCGCCAGGCGCTCATCCAGATCGTCAATTCCGAAGCAAGGCTCTTTGTCGCCGCCGGGACAATACTTGCCTTTGCCGTAGCTGCCATCGAGCGAGGCTGCGACCTGCGTGAGTTCTTCGCGGAGCTTCGGGTCCTTCGGGGCGGGCATGGTGAGCGAGAGCCGCAGCAGGAGGAACTTGCGTTTCAAATCGGCGGGGAGTTTCAGGGAATCGAAGCGCTTGCTCTCGTTGATCAACTCGGTGGTGCGGGCGATGACCCGCTCGTTCTCGGCCGCGGAAAGGGTCTCGGTATCGTCGATGATGTAGGTTTCCTCGATCCATTGAGCGCGCTGCTGCAGGACAGTGATCTTCAGCAGGTCCGCTTCGGCTTTGTCCATGAAAGCCTGCGCTTCGGCGACTGTGGGGGTGGCTGCCGGCAGAGCGATCGGGAGGGCGAAGAGCACGAGAACGATTGGGGACAGTCTCATTTGCCCTGAGTGTAACGCGTTACAATCTGGCACAAATGGCAGAGTCAGCGAAAAAAATACTGGCGGTAATGAGCGATCTCTTCTTTTCGGTGAAGGTCAACGATGCCGCGAAGAAATTCGGAATGATGGCGGAGTTTGTGAAAGATCCGGCGCTGGCTCTGGAGAAAGCGAAGGCAGGGCCGCCGATGATCGTTCTCGACTTGAATTGCGCGGAGGCCGATCCGCTGGGTCTGATTGCTGCGTTAAAGGCGGATCCGGGGACTGCCGGGACTCCGATGGTCGGGTTTGTCTCCCATGTGCAAATAGAGCTGAGACAGCGGGCCGTGGAATTGGGTTGCGATACCGTGGTGGCGCGGTCGGTGTTCGCCGAAACCCTTGTGGGGCAGCTTGGCAAACTGCGGCCGATCGATAATCGGCCTGGGCATTAGTTAAGTGGGTGGATGAGCGTGGGGGGCGATTGCCAATCGCCCGCAGGATGCCATCCTGCCCTACAGGGCTGCAGAGACTTACGGATTGACGATCGTTCGCAGGTGGGCGAGCTTTCCGGCTGCGGCGCCGGAATCGATGGATTGTTCCGCCTGCATCACGCCTTCGCGGAAATCCTGCGCCGTGCCTGCCGCGACCAGCGCCAGCGCCGCGTTCATCAGCACGATATCGCGCGCGGGGCCGCGGCCGCCTTTCAGCAGCGATTCCGCGATGACACGGTTCTGTTCGACGTCGCCTCCCTGAATCCCGTGGCCGGACTGCGTCTCGAGGCCGAAGTCGGCCGGAGACAGCTCGATGCGCGATACCGCTCCGTGCTGTACGGCAAACACAGTCGATGGGCCCGTGATCGTGAGCTCGCCCAGGCCATCGGATCCGTGCACGACGTAGGCGCGATGCGAGTCCAGCCGCGCCAAAGCGCCCGCGATTTTCTCCGCTGCTTCACTGGACCAGGTGCCGGCGACCTGGATTTCGGCGCGCGCGGGATTCGTCAACGGTCCGAGAAAATTGAAGGCCGTGCGCATCTTGAGCTCGATCCGGACCGGCTGCACGTTGCGTGTCGCGCCGTGAAACGAGGGGGCGAACAGGAATCCGATACCCACTTCGCGGATGGCGCGCGCGACGGTCTCAGGGTCAACGGCGGTCCGCACGCCGAGGGCTTCGAGCACGTCGGCGCTGCCGCAGCGGCTGGAGATCGACCGGTTGCCATGTTTTGCCACTCGCACGCCGGCGCCGGCGACCACAAACGCGGCCACGGTTGAAATATTGAAGGTGGAAGTGCCGTTACCACCGGTACCGCAGGTGTCGAGCACCGGCCGGCAGGCATCGTCGAGCGGCACCACGGTCGCGGCGGCGCGCATGGCCCGGGCGAAGCCGGTGAGCTCATCTACCGTCTCGCCTTTCACACGAAGGGCGGTCAGGAAAGCGGCGGTAAGCACCGGAGTGGATTCGCCAGCGAGCAGGGCCGCCATCGCCTCTTCGGCCTGGGCTTCGGTGAGCGAACGGCCATCGGCCACTACATGAAGCAAAGCAGTGATTGGCGGGATGCTCATGGTAAGTTGAAGTCTGGCTTGCGCGCGGCCGGTTCCATTGCGCGAATCAGTATAGTAACAGTCGTTAGATCGCTCCAAAATGAAAATTCACGAGTATCAGGCCAAGACAATTCTGGCCAAATACAATGTCCCCGTGCCTCGCGGGGAGGTGGCGTTTACCGTCGCCGAAGCCGAGACGGCTGCGAAGAACATCGGCGGGAGCGTCGTTGTCAAAGCGCAGATTCATGCGGGCGGACGCGGCAAAGGCGGCGGCGTCAAGGTCGCGAAGAACGCCGCGGAAGCGGTCGAAATCGCCGAGAAGATTCTCGGGATGACGCTGGTGACTCACCAGACCGGTCCGGAAGGGCGAGTGGTGCAAAGGCTGCTGGTGGAAGAGACGCTGCCGATCGAGAAGGAACTCTATCTCGGCATTGTGCTCGATCGCGCGGCGGGCAAAATCACCTTCATGGCGTCGGCGGCGGGGGGCATGGAAATCGAAGAGGTGGCGGCGCAAACGCCCGAAGCCATCCTGAAGGAATTCATCGAACCGGGCTTCGGACTGATGCCCTGGCAGGCGCGTAATCTCGCGTTCGGGATCGGCATTCCAGCGCCGGCGATCGGCAGCGCGGTAGCCGCCATGATGGCGCTGTCGAAAGCATGTCTGGAAATGGATGCCTCGCTCGCCGAGATCAATCCGTTCATCCTCACGAAGGACAACAAAGTCTACGCGCTCGACGCGAAGATCAACTTCGACGACAACGCGCTGTTCCGGCACAAGGACATTCTCGAACTACGCGATTTGAACGAGGAAGATCCGCTGGAAGTAGAGGCGTCGAAGTTCGGCCTGAACTACATCAAGCTCGACGGCGATATCGCGTGCATGGTGAACGGCGCGGGGCTGGCGATGGGCACGATGGACATCATCAAGTACGCGGGCGGCTCGCCGGCGAATTTTTTGGATGTCGGCGGCGGCGCGAATGCGGAGCAGGTGAAGAACGCGTTCCGCATCCTGCTGTCGGATCCGGGGGTGAAGGCGGTGCTCATCAACATTTTCGGGGGGATTCTGCGCTGTGACACGCTGGCGACGGGCGTTGTCGCGGCGGCTCGCGATCTCGGCATCAAAGTACCGATCGTGATTCGCATGGAAGGCACCAACGTGGAACTCGGGCGGAAAGTTCTGGAAGAATCCGGCTTCAACTTCACGGTTGCGGACGGAATGAAAGATGCGGCGGAGAAGGTTGTCGCGCTGGCGAAGGCGGGAGGCAGCAAATGAGCGTACTCGTCGATCAAAAGACGCGTCTGCTCGTGCAGGGCTTCACCGGCAAAGAAGGCACGTTCCACGCACAGCAGGCGATCGCCTACGGCACGAATGTGGTGGGCGGTGTGACGCCGGGTAAAGGCGGATCCACGCATCTCGACCGGCCCGTGTTCGACACGGTCGCGAAGGCAACGAAAGAAACGGGCGCGAACGCGACGGTGATCTTCGTGCCTCCGCCGTTTGCGGCTGACGCCATCATGGAAGCCGCGGCCGCGGAAGTCGCGCTGATCGTTTGCATCACGGAAGGCATTCCCGTGGTCGACATGATCAAGGTCTGGAAGTTCCTGCAGGGGAAGAACTCGCGTCTGGTGGGTCCGAATTGCCCTGGCGTGATTTCGCCAGGCAAATGCAAGATCGGGATCATGCCCGGGCATATCCATCTGCCGGGAAATGTCGGTGTAGTTTCGCGCTCCGGCACCTTGACGTATGAAGCGGTCGGCCAGTTGACGAAGCTCGGCATCGGCCAGTCGACATGCATCGGCATCGGCGGCGATCCGATCATCGGGACAACATTCCTCGATTCCATTAAGATGCTCGATGCGGATCCGGACACGCACGCCATCGTGATGATCGGCGAAATAGGCGGCAACGCCGAAGAGACCGCTGCCGCCTATATCGGCGCCCACGTGAAAAAGCCTGTGGTCGGATTCATTGCGGGCCAGACCGCGCCTCCGGGGCGGCGCATGGGACATGCGGGAGCGATCATCTCCGGCGGTTCCGGCGCGGCGCCGGACAAGATCCGCGCGATGGAGAAGGCGGGGATTACCGTCTGCTCCTCACCGGCGCAGATCGGCGAAAAAATTCAAATGAGATTGAAAAAATAATGAGCGAACTGCAGAAGACATTTTCCATCATCAAGCCGGACGCGGTTGCGACGGGCAAGGCGGGCAAGATTCTTTCTTTGCTCGAAGAGAACGGATTTCGCGTGGTGGCACTGCGCATGACGAAGCTGAGCCTGTCGCAAGCGGAGGGATTCTATGCCGTGCATCGCGAACGGCCGTTCTTCGGGAGTCTGGTGAAGTTCATGACCGAAGGCCCCGTGATCGTGATGGCGCTGGAGCGCGAGGATGCGGTTAAGAAACTGCGTGAGGTGATGGGCGCGACGAATCCGGCGAATGCCGCCGATGGCACGGTGCGGAAGCTTTATGCGGAGAGCATCGAGCGTAATTCCATCCACGGTTCAGATGCGCCGGAAACGGCCGCGGAAGAACTGCGGTACTTCTTCACGGCGATTGAGCTGAATCAGCTGTAGCGGCGCCGGCGGCAGGACCGCCGGCGGTACATACTAGTGGTGGTCGCGGTCGCGATTGTCACGGCCACGCTCTTCCGGCCGTGCCGGTGTTCGAGCCGGTTGCCGGTATTCATGCAACTCATGGCGCTCCATCCGCGGCGCGGCCGTCACAACTCTGGGGCGCGCTGGAATCGCATAGGGATGCACATAGGTACCCCGATTGACCCAGGTTCGTTCCCACGGACGATTGTTGACGATGATCGCGTGAGTACGCCAGCCGAAGCTGACCCCACCCCAACCCCAGGGCGCAAATGAACTCACGAAGATGCTGGGTCCGAAGCTGATCGCGCCGCCGACATAGAATCCCGGCCGCGGACGGAAGTACACCACATTCGGATCGTAATAAGGCACATAGACGACCGAAGGATTCACCGGAAGGATCTCGATGTCGCTGGGTCCCGGAGTGACAACGCGGTATTGAGGACCAGTCCGGAGATAACCGTAGCTGTAGGCCCTCTGGCGCTGATCCTGGACCGCATCCATCACGGCGCCCCGGTCGGCGAGCACGGCGTTGCCAAGGTCCTGCGTACGGCCCATGTCGCCGGCCATGATGTTGAGGACGCCAGGCGTCGGCAGCAGGGCGATCACGCTGGGGTCCCATGGAAGATTGTCGTCCGTGATTGCGCGGGCCAGCGCGTCGCCGTTGATGTAGCTGTGGGCGCGAGCCCAGCCGTCGGCATCGGGAATCTCGTTCGCGTATGTCGAAGCGGTCAGCACCTGAGCAAGCAGCGGATCCGGATACAGGGCATAGGGCGCGACCAGCTGATCGAGCTGTTGGGGCGCATAAGTGGGCGGCGGCCCATAGTTCGGCGGCGGGGGGTATTGCGCCAGCGCCAGGGTGGCGGAAATGCAAACAAATGCAGTCAGCGAAATTCCGGATAAGAATCTTTTCACTTCGTTACTCCCCCGTTATCTGTTTTTACTCTCAAACCCCACACTCTCGAAGCTAATGGATGCAATCGAACAACCGATGGTTACGGATTGTCCGGAATACGGACCCATGTCTGAGTGCGGCCGAAGATCGACAGCCCGAGATAACCTCTGACCTGCATTTCTTCTCCGCCGTGCCCGAGCGTGAGACGACATTTGTAAACGGAGCCGGTTTCAGGATCCAGGATATCTCCGCCATCATACTCCGACCCATTCTTCCTCATGTCGCGCAGAATTACCAGACCCATGATGGGCAGGTCTTTTCTTTCGCTGGTGCATTTGAAGCAGCGCTCATTGAGTTCCTCCGGCTTGAAACTGGATTCGATTTTGCCGAAGAAAGCCCCGTTCTCTTCGTAGATTCGCACGGTGCCGCGAGCTTTATGCGTATGGTCGTCAAACGTCTTCCACAAGCCCGCGGGTGATGGCTCCGCGGCGGCGAGCCGGAGAACCGCCGTAAGGAAGATAACCGTCAAGCCAAAAGATATATGCCGAAGATTATGGAAGGTGAACAACATTACAATATACTTGTCTTCGGCGCTGCGCAGTGCCGGGGATGACACAACACCGAAACAACTCCAATCAAACGCGGGTCTTCGCGGCAGGGGCGGGCGATCTCTTCGACGGCTTTTTCGAGACAGGCAGGAAGTGGGACTTCCAGAAGGAAGACCTGATCGATGGCCGCGCGCGCCGGGTTTTCGAAATGATGGGCCGGGCGTGCGATGTTGGGGTTTACCCCTACCAGCTGCCGCTCGAGAGCCGCTCGGGTCCGTGGGTCACGGCGGAGGGCCGGCAATTCCTGATGCTCTCGTCGTACGACTACCTCGGTCTCATCGGCGATTCGCGGATCGATGAAGCGGCCATCGAGGCGATCCGGAAATATGGCACGGGGACGGGCGGCGTGCGCATGCTCACGGGCACGATCGATCTGCACCATACGATGGAGCGGGATGTCGCGGCGTTCAAAGGCACAGCCGAAGCGATTACGTTCAGCTCGGGCTATCTGGCCAACCTCGCTGTGATCGCCAGCCTGCTGACACCGCAGGATCGCGTGATTCTCGACGCGCTTTCTCACCGCAGTCTTGTCGACGCATGCCGTCTGGCGGGCGTTCCGTTGCAGCGCTTTCGCCATAACGATATGGATTCGCTCCGGCATGAGCTCGCGAATGGCCCCGCCGCGAACCGGACGCTGATCGTTGCGGACGGCGTCTTTTCCATGGATGGCGATATCTGCAATCTTCCGGAACTCGTCGAGATCAAGCGCGCGGCCGGCTGTTTTCTGATGATCGACGAATCTCATGCCTCGGGTGTGCTCGGCACGACCGGTTCCGGGACAGATGAGCATTTCGGCATCAGGACGGATGAAGTCGACATCTGGAGCGGTTCGCTCGCCAAGGCCATTCCTTCGAATGGAGGCTTCGTCGCCGTTTCGCAGGAGGTGGCTATTTTCCTGCAACACTCGGCGGCGCCGTTCATTTTTTCAGCGGCTCTGGCGCCACCGGCGGTCGCGGCGGTCCGGACTTCTCTGGCAATTCTGAAGAGCGAGCCGGAGCGCGTTGCCAGGATCAAACTCAACGCGGATTTTCTGCGAGACGGGTTGCGCGAGCTGGGCTACGATACCGGCTTTTCGGAAACGGCGATCGTGCCGGTGGTTCTGCGCGACGAGGCAGCCGCGGCGCTGATGGCCGGGCGTCTGCGCGAGATGGGAATCTTCGTGACGCCGATTTTGTTTCCGGCGGTTCCAATGGGCTCGGCGCGCTTGCGGCTGTGCGTGACCGCGGCGCACTCGATCGAGGATCTGGAATTCGCGCTGGATGGATTCCGGCGGATTCGCGGCTGACCCCTGAAAGGGCAAACTAAGCCACCGACCGGCGGACCGTTGCGGCGGCGTGAAAAGCTACGCGGAATATCGAGCCCGCGCCTTCCTTACTCGTGACCCCGATCGTTGCGCCATGCGCGCGCGCGATCGTGTCGGCCAGCGCGAGTCCGAGACCAAAACCCGAGTCGGCGCGCGCTTTATCGGCCTGAAAGAACCGGTTGAAGATGTGGGGCCGGTCGGAGGGGCTGATCCCAATCCCGAAGTCCTGCACATTCACCGCTGCCGTCTCCGCATCGCCGGTGACCGCGACGATCACTTCCGAGCCGGGCCGCGAGTATTTGATCGCGTTGTCGAGCAGAACAAGGATGAGGCGCCGCAACGCAGGCGCGTTGCCGGAAACCACAGCCGCTCCGGTTTGCGAAGGTATGTGGCTGATGCGGATTTGCTTCGTTCCCGCGAGGCTTAGTAATTCGGAGCGGATCTCCTGCACCAGCACATCGAGGTCGAGTGGCTCAACCGGAGTCTCGGCCGCGCGGGCGTCGCCGCGCGCGAGAAAGAGCAGGTCTTCGACAAGGCGCGTCATGCGCTCGGCTTCTTCGGAAATCTCGACCAGCGAACTGCGATAGGCTTCCGGCGAGCGGGCACGGCGCAGCGCCAGCTCGGCGCTGGTACGAATGACGGCGAGCGGAGTGCGCAGCTCATGCGAAGCATCGGCCGCGAATTGCGACAGCGTTCTGACGGCGGCTTCGAGCCGGCCCAGCATGGTGTTCCAGACTTCCGTCAAGCGCTGCAGCTCATCCCCCGTCTGCGGAGTTCGCAGCCGCAGGGAAAGGTTGTCGATGGCGACGGCCTGCGCGGCTGACGTGATCTCGTCCACTGGTTGCAAAGCGCGGCGGCTCAGCCACGCGCCGCCGGCGCAGGCTACCGCGACCACCAGCGGAATCAGGCCGAGCAGCAGAAGCCGCAGCAGATCGAGTGTGTGGTCGATGGAGTTTAAGGACGAGCTGAGTTGGAGATGGAAGACGCCGCTCCCGACGTTAAATTGCCGCTGGAGAGTTTTGTTATGCGGGATCCGGGAGCCGGGGCCGCTGGGATAGTGAAATTCGAAGCCCTCCGGGCCGCGCAGGTCGACGCGGTCTGAGGTCGCAAGGGCCTGGCAGAACTCCTCCAGTTCATCGCCGAGCTGCACGGGCGGCAGTTCGGCTGACTCCGTCACAACGTAGGCCTGTAAGCGCGCGGCGCGGCCCGCCAGATCCTCATCGACTTCGCTCAGAAGGCGCTGGCGAAGCGTCAGCCAGATCAGCCCCCCGAGCAGGCCCAGCGAGGCCGCGAGAAACAGCGCGTACCAGGCGGTGAGCCGGAAACGGATGGAGAGTTCGCGTGCCAAAGCTTCATCCTTCCGATATCACGGAACCCGCAGCGCGTAACCGACGCCCCGTACGGTCTGAATCAACCTGGGCTCGCGGGTATCCACTTTGAGACGCAGCAGACGCACGAAGGCCTCAAGTGTGTTTTCATTGACATCGCAATCGAAGCCCCAGACGGATTCGAGGATGGTCTCACGCCTTACGACACGTCCTGAGTTGCGCAGCAGCAGTTCCAGCAAACTGAACTCGCGGGGCGTCAGGCTCAGCTCGTCGGAGCCACGAGTCACACGCCGCGTCGCGGGGTCGAGCGTCACATCGGCCGCTTCGAGGCAAACCGTTTTTGGAATGACGCCACGTCTGCTGACGGCGCGCAATCGGGCAAGCAGGACTTCGAAGGAAAACGGCTTGGTCAGATAATCGTCGGCGCCCGCGTCGAGACCGTGGATCACGTCGGCGGATGCGTCTTTCGCGGTGAGGGCGAGAATCGGCGTCTGGTTGCGCTCGGCGCGCAGGCGCTTCGCCACCGTGATGCCATCCATCTTCGGCAGCATCACGTCGAGCACGATTACGTCGAACTGCATGGTGCGTGCGATCTCGAAACCTTCGGCGCCATCGCGCGCCACGATGACGTTATGGCCTTCTTCGGTGAGGCCGCGCTTCAGCAGGCCGGCCATTCGCTGTTCGTCCTCGACGACGAGGATTTGCATTCACAATAATCGTAGCCTGATATGAACCAGCGAAGATGAACCGCATAAAGCCTTTCAGCATTTTTTCAGCCAGCGATGGTTCACTGAACGCAGGAATGTCGGCACTGTCACGCCTGATCGCATCTCTCGTGGTGATATTGCCGGTGCTCGCGCAAACACCGCCTCCCGCGCCAGTCACGATTACGTTGAGCGATGCCCTCGCGCGCGCCCGGCAGTACGGCACGCAGATCCAGAGCGCGAGTCTCAGCGCCGAGCTGGCGAAAGAAGACCGCAAGCAGGCGAAAGCCGCGACGCTGCCCACGCTGAATGCGTTCAACCAGTTCATTTATACGGAAGGCAACGGTACGCCCTCCGGGGTTTTCGTCGCCAACGACGGCGTGCACATTTACAACGAGCAGGCGCAGGTGCACGAAGAGCTGCTGTCGCTGGTGCGCCACGGGGAAATCCGGCGCGCCATGGCGGCGGAAGCTGTGGCAAAAGCAAAGATCGAAGTGGCGCTGCGTGGATTAAACGCCACCGTGATCCAGGACTACTATACGATCGTCTCGGCACAGCGGAAATTCGCCAACGCGCAAACGAGCCTGCGGGAAGCCGAGCAGTTTCTCGACATCAGCCAGAAGCAGGAAAAGGGTGGTGAAGTCGCTCATGCCGACGTGATCAAAGCGCAGATCACGCAGCAGCAGCGCCAGCGCGATCAGCAGGACGCGGATCTCAACATCGAAAAGGCGCGGATCGCGCTGGGCGTCCTGATCTTCCCCGACTTCCGCTCGGACTTCACGGTGGACGACGATGCCGCGCAGCCTGTCCTGTTGCCTCCGTTTCCGGAGGAACGCGCGAAGGCGATGGCGACCAGTCCGGACCTGCGGGCCGCGCAAGCCGGCGTAGAGCAAGCGGGATACGACGTCAACGTCGCGCGCTACGCGTGGCTGCCTTCGCTCGGCCTCGACTTTTTTTATGGGATCGATGCCAATCAATTCGCCATCCACAGCGCCAATGTCGGGGATACCGGCCGCAGCACGCTTCCGCAGTTCGAAGTGAATGACCGGCATAATCTCGGGTACTCGGCGCAGGTGACCCTGAATATTCCGGTCTGGAACTGGGGTGCGACGCGAAGCAGGATCAAGCAGGCGTCTCTGAAGCAACAGCAGGCAGAGCTCGATTTGACGCTGGCGCAACGAACTCTGCAGGGGAACGTGGCGGCCGCTTACAGGGAAGCGCAGACCGCGCAGGCGCAAGTGGATTCGTTGCGCAGCTCTTCCGATCTTTCGGCTGAGAGTCTGCGGCTCACGCTGCTGCGATATCAGGCGGGAGAGTCGACAGCGCTCGAGGTGGTGGATGCCCAGACGACTCTGGCGCAGGCGCGGAATGCCTATGATGACGGGCTGGTGCGGTATCGGGTGGCGATCGCGAACCTGCAGACTCTTACGGGGAACTGATTCATGCTGATTCGAAAAAGGGCGTTGCGCAAGGCCGGGCTTCCAATCTGCGCGCTCGCCGCGGTCGCGCTGCTGTGCGGTTGCGGCAAGGCCAAAGAAAAGGAAGCCGAGGCGGAGCCGCCGACCCCGGTACAAGTCGACGACGTCACACGCGGCCCTATCGACCTGATCGTCACGGCCGACGCGGTTCTGTATCCGGTGAATCAAGCCAGTGTCACTTCGAAGATCAGCGCGCCGATCCGGCGCACGCTGGTGAATCGCGGCGATCACGTCAAGGCAGGGCAGCTGCTTGCCGAGCTCGAAAGCCGCGATCTCGCCGCTTCCGCCGAGGAGAGCAGGAACCAGCTCGATCAGGCGCAATCCGCGTATCAGACGACTACGGGGGCGACGGTCCCGGAAGATCGCACCAGGGCGGAAGCCGATGTGCAATCCGCGCGGCAGACGCTGAACGCGGCGACGAAAGTTTACGACAGCCGCGTGGATCTGCAGAAGCAGGGCGCGCTCGCGCAGAAGCTGGTGGACGACGCGAAGGTTGCGATGGTGCAGGCGCAGAGCCAGCTGGATACGGCCCAGCGGCATCTTCAATCGGTCCAGCAGGTGACTGGAGCGGAGCAACAGAAGGCCGCCCAGGCGCAGGTGAACGCGGCGAAGGCGCATTACGACAGCCTGGCGGTGCAGGTTGCCTACGCGCAGGTCCGCAGCCCGATCAATGGAATTGTCGCGGACCGGTCCGTTTACGCCGGCGACACAGCCGCGGCCGGAATGCCGATCGTCTCGATCGTGGATATCTCGCAGGTGGTGGCGCGGGCCAACGTTCCGGTGAAAGAGGCGGCTTCCGTGCGAGTGGGGCGTCCGGCGACGATCACCGGGCCCGAAGGAGTGCTCACGGGAAAGGTCACGGTAGTGAGTCCGGCCGTCGATCCCAACACCACCACAGTCGAGATCTGGATACAGGCGGATAATCCGGGGGAAAAGATGAAGCCGGGGGCGACCGTGCAGGTGTCGATCCGCGCGGACCTGATCAAAGACACCCTTCTCGTGCCCGCCGCCGCGCTGCTGAATTCCGACGAAGGCGGCGAGAAGGTGATGGTGGTGTCGACCGCCGGAAAAGATTCGATCGCGCACGAGCACAAGGTGACCGTGGGGATTCGCGATGGCAACCGCGTGCAGATCCTCGGCGGCGTGAACGAAGGCGAGAAGGTCATTACTTCCGGCGGCCTCGGGCTGGACGACAAAGCGAAAGTGACCATCAAGTCCGAAGACGACGAGGACGATGACGACGATGACGCAAAATAACGCGCCGGAAGGAGTCGTCGATCCTGTGGGGCAAGCTGACGATCACTGGACGGCACGCTTTTCACGCCCCATCATCTTCGTGATTCTGACGCTGATTGCGGTGGGGGTCTATCTCGCGTTTTCCATTCCGGTCGCCGTGTTTCCCGCGACGGACTTTCCGCGCATCGTCGTCGGCGTCGACAACGGCGTCGCCCCGATCGACCAGATGGAAGTTACGACTACCAGACCGATCGAGCAGACCGTGAACAGCGTGCCCGGTCTCGAAAGCGTGCGCTCGACAACGAGCCGCGGCACGGCGGAGATCAATCTTTTTTTCAATTGGAACGTCGATATGTTCCAGACGCTCGAATACGTAAACGCGGCGCTAGCGCGTTTGCAGCCCACTTTGCCGCCAACCGCGAAGCTGACCAGCAATCGCCTGACGTTCGCCGCATTCCCGATTCTGGGGTATAGCCTGACCTCCGACAGCGTTCCGCAGACCCAGCTTTGGGAGCTGGCGAACTATGTGATCAAACCGCGGCTGAATCGCGTGAATGGCGTTTCCATGGTTGTCCTGCAGGGCGGGCAGGAGCCAGAGTTCCAGATTCAACCGGACCCGGCAAAGCTCCTGCAGGCGCAGGTTACGGTTCCCGGAATCCTCGATGCCGTCGCCAAAAGCAACATGATCGATTCGCCGGGCCTGATTGAAAATAACCACGAGCTGGTGCTGGCTCTCGTGAGCGGGCAAACGCGCACACCGGCCGAGATTTCGAACATTGTGGTCAGGACTACGCCGGCGGGTGTTCCGATCCGCATTGGCGATATCGCGACGGTGGCGCCTTCGGTGATGCCGGTCTACACAATCGTTACGGCCAACGGCAAGCCCGCGGTCCTGCTCAATCTGTTCCGCCAGCCCGACAGCAATACGGTGACGGTCGCCGATCTGGTCACGAAGGAACTGGACCAGATCCGCAAGACGCTTCCGGCCGGCGTGAAGGTGGATACGTATTACGACCAGTCCATTCTGGTTCGCGACTCGATCGCCAGCGTGCGCGATGCGATCCTGATCGGTCTGATACTGGCGGCGATCATCCTGGTGCTGTTCCTGCGCGACTGGGGAAGTTCTCTGGTCGCCGGGCTGGTGATTCCGGCGACGATCGCGATTACACTGATCATTCTGCACGCGCTCGGCGAGAGCTTCGACCTGATGACGCTGGGGGGGCTGGCCGCGGCTGTCGGTTTGGTGATCGACGATGCGATCGTAGTCGTCGAAAACATCGTGCTGCATCGGGACTCGGGTCAAAGCCGCGGCGAAGCCATCCGCAGCGCGCTGCGTGAAATCCGCGTGCCGCTGGTCGGCTCGACCGTTACGCCGATTGTCGTTTTTTTGCCGCTGATCACCACGACCGGCGTGTATGGCACCTTCTTCCGGGCCCTCGCCGTCACGGTCGGCACCGCTTTGCTCACCTCGCTCGCTCTCGCGCTTACCTGGACGCCGACGCTGAGTCACTACCTTCTGCGGCGGAAGGCGCGGGAAGGCTCGACGGCTTCCACCGATATGCGCGGCCACGTGGCGACTACCGGTTTCATGGGCCGCCTGACGCGCCTCTACGAGAAGGCCCTCCGGCTCGCACTGGCGTACCCGTTGCTGCTGGCGGGTGCATGCCTGGTTCTCGTGGTCGGCTCGTACTTCGGCTACAACGCGTTGGGCACCGATCTGCTGCCTGCCATGGATGAAGGCGGCTTCGTGTTCGATTACCTGATGCCGGCGGGCTCGTCGCTTGCGGATACCGATCAGGTGTTGAAGGGCGTGGAAAAAATTCTGGCGAAGGTTCCGGAAATCGAAAGCATGTCGCGCCGCACCGGACTGGAGCTTGGCCTCGCGGCAGTCACCGAAGCCAACAAGGGCGATTTTCTGATCAAGCTGAAGCGGCCTCCCCGCCGCAGCGTCGATCAGGTTATTTCCGATGTCCGGGAGAAGGTTTCGGACGAATATCCGCAGCTCGATATCGAATTTCCGCAGGTGTTACAGGACCAGATCGGCGATCTCACCAGTTCTCCGGAACCAATCGAGGTCAAGTTGTTTTCCGAAAATCCGCAGCTTCTGAAAGAGTGGGGGCCGAAGGTCGGGGAGCGCCTCAAGAAAATCACAGTCGTCAAAGACGTGAAAGACGGGATTGAAGATACGATCACCGGTCCGGCCATGACGATGAGGATCGATCAGGCGGTCGCGGCCCGCGCGGGTTTCACTCCACAGGAAGTCGAACTGGACGCGAGCGCGATTCTTCAGGGCGAGCCGGCCACCACGCCTGTGATCGTGAACGCGCGCTCGTATACGATCCGCGTGCGATTCCCGGACAGCGTGCGATCGTCGCTCGACCAGATCAAAAATACGCTGATTACGAGCGGCTCAACCGGCAAAACGGTCACGCTTGGATCCGTCGCCGACTTCAGCGTGGAACCGGGGCAGACGGAAATCCGCCGCGAAGATCTGCAGCGCGACGTGGCGGTGACGGGCCGCTTCGAGGGCGCAAGCCTCGGCGACGGCATGAAACTTGTGCAACAGGCAGTCGCGGAGATGCATCTTCCGGCTTCGATCCGGGTTGTTTACGGCGGTCTCTTCGATGAGCAGCAGAAGTCGTTCCACGACCTTCTCGTCGTGCTGGCGCTGGCGGTCGTGCTGGTCTTTACGGTGCTTCTCTTCGAATTCGGCAACTTCGCGGCGCCGGTCGCCATTCTCGCATCCGCGCTGCTCTCGACATCGGGAGTCTTCCTCGCGCTTCTGATCACGAGGACCACTTTCAACATCTCGTCGTTCATGGGCCTGATCATGGTGATCGGGATTGTGGCAAAGAACGGAATCCTGCTGCTGGATGCCGATCAGAGGTTTCGCGCGAGCGGATCTTCCGCCAAAGACGCAATGATCGAAGCGGGCGAGAGGCGGCTTCGCCCGATCCTCATGACGGCGATGGCGACGGTTGCCGGGATGATTCCGCTTTCGCTCGCGATCGGCGCCGGATCGCAGATGCTGCAGCCGCTGGCGATTGCGGTGATTGGCGGGATCCTGGCTTCGATGGTGCTCTCG
>DATAZF010000374.1:0-39268 GCA_036272235.1 Bryobacteraceae bacterium
CCCTGCCCACGCCTGCTCTCCGCGACATAGACGCTGACTTCCGCCACGCCCTCGTAGATTTTTCTGCGGGAATAAGGACTCAGCGCCGCCCACCCGACGACATCTTCACCAGCCCGCGCCACCAGCCGGCAAAACGGCAGATGACCGGCATCCCACGCCTCCCACTCCGGAGCGGACTGCTCGAACGTTGCATTTCCGGTCGCAATACCTTCCAGGTAGATGGCGCGAACAGACAGCCAGTCTTCAGCGCGCATGGCGCTAACGACGACAGGAGCCAGGTTAGCCCTTGGGGTCAATGATGAAAGTAGGGGCGAATCCCGAAGCCGGCGAATAACTGCCGGGTCCGGAGGACGACACGTAGCTCGAGCATCCGGCTACTTTTCCGAGGAAAGCCTGTGGTTGCACATCCACCTGCATCTCCTTGAACTCGAGGTGCCCATAGTTCATCAGTGGGAACACCGTGCGGGCAGGCTTCACGCGCTCCTGCACCACATAAGGAGCACGCAATGCCTCACGAAGCGCGCGCGCCCACGAACCTTCATCGTGCTCGTAGCCGATGAAGCTGTGCAGGTCGCTGTACTCGTCGTTCGGACGCAGCACGAGCTGTTCGCGGTTTTCTTTGATGTATTCGAGTAGATCTTCGATCGTCTCGTCGCGATGCTGCGTGCGCCCGGTCCTGACCACACGAGTCCACGGCACATGCTCGCGGATCGCTTTGCGCTCGTGGATCGGGAACTTCGCGGTAAGCGTCTCATCCGTCAACAAAGCGAACATCGCCTTCTTGTGCGAGAGCTCGGAGCGGAAACTGTTCACGATACAAACCCTGTGATCGCGATACGCCTGCACCAGCGGATGATTCAGCGTGAACCGCAGCAGGAACTCCTGCGCGCTGATGCGGCGGTAGATCAGGTCGATATCGAAGTTGCCGCTGCGCAGCACGCCGTTGCGATATTCGAGCTGGTCCGGAGAGACCAGTTCGGTCTGATAGCCTTCCGCCCGGAAGTAGTCGCGATAGATTTCGTATTCGCTGCGGCCGGTCGGATCGCGGAATTCCAGAATCGCGATGTGCGGCTTCGGCTTCGCGGCAAATCCACTTCCCGCGAACATCTTGTACGCCTTGAGTAGCGCGCTCAGAAACGGCTTCTTGCCGCCCACACGAGTGATGTTGTAGCGCCGCCGGAATTCTTTCACGGGCGGGCAATCGTAGAACAGATCCGAGAGGCCTTCCGACCACGCCGCGCCCGTCAACGCATCCGCGTTATACTGCATGACATGCAGCGACCCGTTCTGGATCTGCAAATCGAGTTGGGCGGATACCTCGGCCATTTCGTATCCGGGATCGATTGCGGCCAGCATTTTCTCAGCGGGAAAAAGCTGCATGCGGGAAAGCAATTGCGGGGATGCGAGCGCCGTGCGCAGCATCCGATCGACAGCCGAAATTAACGCTTCGCCGGTTTTGACCAGATTGTCGTACTGCTTCTGGGTGACAAAATTCGGCCGCAGAAACGGGCAGAGAAGACGGCCACCAGCCGAAAGCTGGCGCGCTTCCATCTCGTCCTGCAAGCTCTTTACCCACCGCAAGTCGCGGTAGGGTTCAGACTCGAGAATCCGGTGGTACCGGGATATCGCCTCGTCCAACTGCGTCATTGTTCTTTCACGTTCCGTCGAGCTTACTCAGTATGACACAGGCGAGTGAATTTTGTCCGCGAGGACTCCATTAAATCGTCCGTAAGCTACTGAAAACAGTCGTAATTATATCGCGACCCTAACTATGTATATGTGGTTGATTCGCCACAGTTTCCGTAGTTGACCCGCAATGAAATAGATGCGTTGGACCCGGCAAAGGTTCCCTGGCAACCTTGGTTAACGAGTAGCCGGCGGCGCAGATAGTGGACAAGGCTGTCCGCTGCCCTGCCGCAGATTCATGATCTTATCCATCTTATCTACGGCCTTATCCACGGCGGTCGTGGCCCAGGCCTCGCAGTTCCCCCCGAGCCAATGGACCTGAACGCGATCTACATCCGGCGACTTGCCCAGCCCGAAGTGCACCCTGGGATCGTTCGCGGCAAGATAACTGCCGTCGCCTCTCACCCAGCGTTTGATAGCAGATCCATCATTTTTAATAAGTTCGACCGTGCTGCCATATCCCGAACGGTTGGTGTGAACACCTTCCAGTTGAACGAGCAGCCAGTGGCCGCGGTTCGGGACAGTATTCAGAAGCAAGCGCGCCGGACCGTTGTTGTTGGTCACGAGAATGTCGACGCCTCCGTCGTTGTTCACATCGCCGAACACCGCGGCGCGGCTGACGTCAGCATGTGCGAATACAGGTCCAGCTGAAGCGGTGATGTCTTCGAATCCATGTTCCTTGCCGGCATTGCGCAGCAGCAGATTACGCTCATGGTACGGGAACTTCTCACCCTGCTCGCTCAGCACGGCTTTGACGGCGCCATTGGCGCTGAACATGTCGAGAAGGCCGCGATTCTCCATATCGAACAGACCCACGCCGAAGCCGGTATACGGCAGCGAAATGTGGGCGAGTCCGCTCTGTTCGGTTTCGTCGCCGAAGTCGCCGTCAGATTGCCGTTGAAACAAAGTGAGCGCCTCGGTGGGAAGGTTGGTCACCACGACCGCTTCACCGCCATCGCCAAACAGATCGCCCATCGAGAGCCCCCTCCCGGCGCGCGCGCGGCCGTCAGACGCATAAGCAAGCCCGTGGGTAAGACCTGTCTCGTGGAATACGCGGTCACCCGGCTTCGACTGCGGACTGCGCGGCTCGCTGATCCAAAGATGATTGGCGGCGCCGTCGCTGGCGACCATGAATCCCGGATAGCCATCCTTGCCGAAATCGCCTGTGAGAATTCCAAGTCCGGGCCCTTTCTTCGCGTTCAGACCGACTTCCGTCGTAACGTCTTTGAACCGACCGTTTCCCAAATTGCGAAAGAGTTCGGTGACCGTTCCTTCGAACGGCGAAGGCCCGCAATAGTCTTTGGAACCTTGAGGCGAATAACAAGGCCGTGGATAGAAGTCGACATAGTGAACCACCGCCAGATCCAGATAACCGTCGAGGTCGTAATCGATAAACGCCGCGCTGGTGGACCAATGCGATGACGCAACTCCCGCCTTCCCGGTCACATCGGTGAACGTGCCATTCCCGTTGTTGTGGTAGAGGATGTTGTGGCTGTAATTTGTGACGTAGAGATCGGTGTAGCCGTCGTTGTCGTAATCGCCGGCCGCGACGCCCATGCCTTTATCCGCGTGGCCGAGGCCCGCGGCGACCGTCACATCAGTGAACGTGAGTTTGCCAGTCTCCTTCAGGTTGTTCCGGAACAGTCGATTGCCCGGCTTCCATCCCGCGGGGACGGGCACCAAAGCCTTGCCCTGTGGATCCACGGGAGCACCCTGCACAAGAAAGACATCCAGATCGCCATCGTTGTCGTAGTCAATCAGCGCCGCACCTGAGCCCACCATTTCGGGAAGCAGGAATTCCCCGGTCGCGCCGGAGTAATGCCAGAAGTCAATCCCGGTCTGTTTGGCAACGTCTTCGAAGAGAGCGCTGTTGTGTGGAGCAGAGGAGTTGCAGGAGACGACGAGTCCCGACAATACAAACAGGCTGAGGAAGAGGGAGGGGGGCGCGGTGAGGCCCATTTTCACGTGCTACAGAATGGCACAGGCATAATATTGTGTCAATAAATTGTGAGGCGGGGATCGGGAGTATCAGAATGTCTTGTGCGGCCGCCGGATGAGTTCCCGCAAAGCATCGAAGTTTTCGCCCTGCCCCACGAGCAAGCCGTCGGGAAATTGCCTGTAAGAAAGAATTTCCGCGTAAACACGCGGTGAAATCACCGAGTTGAGTCCAAGCCCCGCCAGATATTGCAGGCGCATGTTGAGGTCGTCGTTGATCTGCGCACCGGCCAGCATGGGCGCGAGATCGATAGCGCGGCCCGCATAGGTCGACAGCAAATCCACAGCGGAGTGGAATCCGGTTTCAGCGAGCGAGGCCGAGACCTGCGCATAGCCAGCCTCGCTGAGGCGCTGCTGCAAAGCATTGACATCTATCGGCGGCGTATCGGGGGCGCCCAGCAGCACGAGGTCGTACCCATCCCCGTTCAGATAGTTACTCCAGACCGTGGCGGTCGGAAAGACGCTGAAGAACGTCGCGAGCTCTGTTTTTATGGTTTCTTCATCGCTTTCATAGATGGGCAGCCATTGCGCCACCACCCCTCCCGGATTCAGATGGCGGCGGACGAGCTCGTAGTACTCCTTCGAATAGAGCGTCGAGGTCCCTTTGACCCACGGATGAATCGGATCCGTGGTGATGACGTCGAATTTTCCCGGTGCGGTCAAAATGTAGTGCCGGGCATCGTCGTAGACTACGCGCGTGCGCCTGTCGCGCAGCACATGGTTGTTTTCCTTTCCAAAGAACTCGTCGGAAGCGGGAGGAATCGAGGGCTCCAGCTCACAGATCACAATGCTCGAAACTTCGGGATAAGGAACGAACGACCCGGCCGTGACTCCGGCGCCGAAGCCGACCACCAGCACGGATTTCGGCGCCGGGTGCACGAGTGCTGGAATGTGCCCCATCATGCGTTGCAGCCGCATATCGAGCAGTCCGGACGAGGCTTCCGCTTTTCCGCTGACGTAGAAGAACCGTTCGTCGCCGCGCTGCGCGATAACGACCGATGCGTTGATTCCTTCGGCGACAAACGCCGGGGTCGTCGGGTTATCACCAGCGAGGCTCTGGTCGCGGAGAATAGGCGCGATGCGTCGCCCGTAAGCCATCGCCTGCCAGGGAATGCCCGACACGGTGGAGGAAAGAAGCCATGCGGCGGCGGCCGCGCCGGCAGCATACGAAGCGAAGCGGCCGACACCGCTATTCCGCGTCGTCTTTTCCCTTACGGTGATTACAAAAGGTGCAATCGCGGCCAGCGCCCCCACTGCCGCGAGCCACACGAGCAGCCGCTCGGAGTTTTGTGTGCCGATCGAGGGAATCAGCAACAAGCTGAACGCCAGAGCGCCAACGATCGACCCGGCCGTGTTCGCCGCATAAACTTCTCCCGACAGCCGTCCCGGGTCTTCCCCCTCCGCCGCGGCGGCCGCGAGCGCCAATGGAAAGCTCGCGCCCCACAACAGCGTCGCGGGAAGAATCGATCGCAGGCAGCGCATTACGTCGAAGTCGAAATTCGCCCATGGGTTGATCGAAAGCCACGGATCCGCCGGCCAGTAAGGCAGTACCCAGACAAGAGTCCAGGCGGTCCAGGCGATTCCCGCGGCGATCAGAATCTGGCACAGCGCGAGCGTTGCACCGGGATTGCGGACCCGGCGCGACAGAAACGATCCGGCACTGCTGCCTCCGCACAGCCCGACCAAATAGACCGCGAGAATGATGGAAAACGTGTAGACGGTTGGACCGAGCAGCAGCGACAGCAGACGCGTCCAAACAACCTCGGCCCCGAGCGCAGTCAATCCCGAGAACGCGATCGCAAGGTAGATGAGCATCGCGCCGGGAGCCCGACGCGCTGGAGCGCGTTCCGAAGGAGGGTCCGCTGCCCTCTCGCCACCCGTCGAATCGTGACGGGAGAGAACCCAGGCGAGCACCGCGACCGCACAATTGACGGCAGCGGCGGCCCATGTCGCAACTGCCATATCATAGACGCGCAGCAGATAAAATCCGGCGGCGACGCAGCCGATTACCGCGCCCGCGATGTTTGCGCTGTAAAGAAACCCCAGGCGCGAAACGCCTCGCGGCGTCGCCTCCGCCCAGCGCGAAATCGCCGGCAGGGAAGCGCCCATCAACAGCGTCGGGGGTAACAGGCAAAGGGCCGCCACCAGACCGCGGAGGATCATCCCGATGAGTCCGGTGGCGGCTATCGAGGCATATAGCCGCCCTGCAAGAGGCACGGCAACCAACGCGACGACGCCGAAGATGCCGATCCCCAACTCGAGCAGCGCATAGACCCGCAACGGATTTTGGCGAGCCGATACCAGGCGTGGGAACATGGCGCTGCCCGCGCACAGCCCACCCATGTAGGCCGCCAGCAGTAAGCCCAGCGATACAGCGGAAGATCCGATCGCCAACTGCAGCAATTGAAACCAGATGATTTCGTAGACAAGCGCCGCGAAGCCGCTGCCGGCGAACAGGAAAAGTACCCAGGGCAGCAGGCGAGAGAACTCAGGCGAATTCCCAGTCGTCGCAATCCGGGCCGCGAGGGGTTCGGGATCTGTGCGAACTGCGGCAGGCGGACCTGCTGGGGGCAGGCGGTTTCGCCTGCCTTTGGTAGTCATGCCTTTAGAGAGGTTCCAGCTCGGGCTCGCCGCCCGCGTCTCCCGCCTTGCCGAGTCCGTCGAGATGCGCTTTCACTATGGCCGCGTCCGGCGGGCCGGGTTCCAGCTCGAGATATTTCGTCATATGCTCTTTAGCGCCGGCGGTGTCGCCTTTGGCCTCGAGAATCCGCCCGAGCACGTATTCCTCCCTCGGCTTCTTGTGCTTCGGATCCAACTTGATGGCCTCCTGGGCGCTTTCCTCTGCGCGAGGCAGATCCTTAAGCTCGTACTTCGCCACGGCGCGATGCAGATGGATTTCCGGATAGGCTCGTTTCGTATCCAGTTTGATCAGGGTGTCGGATGTCCTGGCCGCGCACTCCCAGTCTTTCGTCTTGACGCACAGCCGGGCCAGCATCACGTACGCGGGAAGCATTTTCGGATCGGCCTCGATGGCATGGTTGTATGCTTCCCTTGCCTCCATCTCCTTGTGCAGTCTTTCATCCACCACACCCAGCGCGTGCCACCCCTGCGCGAATTTCGGGGCGGCGGCCACTGCAGCCGCCAGATTGTCGGCCGCCTGTTCGAACTGTGTCGCGTCGAGCGCCTTCATCGCCATTTGGAATGGACCCCTGGCCTTTCCCGGCAGGTTGTTGTCAGAAACAATGATTGAGCCTGGATCCGCCACGGCAGTGCTTATAACGAGGGGCTTCACCGTCAATTGAGTGTTGTGCGATGTCGTGTTAAGGTCCGAGGCATCAATCGTAGTCGACATGTATCCGGCATGCGAAGCCCGGAAGAAGCAGGCACGCGCGGCGAATGAGTCGATCTCGAGACGCCAGATCCATTCGCCTTTCTTGTTTGTCAGAGGGCCTGGCGCGTCCCCCGAAGTGTCGCTGCAGATCCGCTCGATCGCGACGGAAAAGGGCGGCGGCGAGCCATCTTCCATCGTCACTGTTCCCTTTACTATGACCGGGTACGTATCCGCCCATGCGGCCGGGCTGGCGAGAAAGAACGCCATGCCGGTGAATATGACAGCGCCGGAGTTGATTCGAAACATGATGGTCTCCCGCGTTCTTCAGAGTAGTTATGGGGACGATTCCAGTCAATCGGTGCGGTCAACGCGAGCCAGCTACCGCAACTCCCGGATTCTGACCGGCGCTTCCAGCTTGAACCGCAGCAGTGTTTCCGAGGGAATGCGTACCGCCTTGCCACGCGTCACTCCCTGCGTGACAGTTCCCGCGCCCGCACCGGAAAGCGCGCCGATGGCGGCGCCTTTACCGCCACCCGCGATAGCGCCGATGATTCCGCCCAGGGCTGCCCCGCCGCCGGCAAATTCACCGGTCCTTTTGTTTGTTCCAACGCCTTGCTTTCCCTTTTCAACAACGTCGCTGGTTTCGAGGCGGTAGTGTCGCCCGGCCACGTCCACCGAACCGACGTCGACCGCGAGGTCCGACTGGCCCTGAAGCTTGCCCTGACCGGCCGCAGAGCGCACGACCAGAGTCGCGCCGGCGCCGCGCGGAACCGCTACTCGCCCATTGGTATCCATCAAATCGGATTCCACGACGCCTGAGAAGGTCTGTCCGACCTGCGCCGTCTGCGAATCGATCGCCTGATTGTTTCGGACTGCGATGGTCGCCCCCGCTGGAATTGTCCGGAATTCGGCCACGGGCTGCACTGGAGCCGCAGGAGCCGGTTCCGGCGCAGCGGCCACGGGTGGCGGGGCCGGCGCAGGCGTGGAGACGGGCGGCGCTGTTTGAGGCGCGGGAGTCGCCGCGGTCGCCGCCTGTGCGTATTGCACCGAAGTGACCTGGGTCATCGGATATGTACGCGCCTCTCCGTTTGCCGCCTGCAACGAAATCGCCGACGAGGAACTGCTGGTGACGGCGCCAGTGAAAGTCGATCCGTCGCTGAGAGTCACAGTAGCCTGCTGCCCCGCCGCCGGCGCGGAAGTCTTGCTGCAGCCCCAAAGAGAAAGGGCAATCACGCTCACAATCAGGATTCTCACGGTTAATTCCTCCAGCAGAAAGCTTAACTCATGGGGAGGATGAGGGACAGGCAGCGAGAGCCGTCGCCACTTTTGTCCGAACCGGCGCGATTTCTCGACACCGTCGGGCCGGTTCAGCGGGGGCTCTCGGCTATACTGAGGCTCCAGTGACCCCCGACGAACTTGCGTTTGGATTCCTCGAGTATGTCGTCTTTCTCCTCTCGACAACATGCCATGAAGCTTCCCACGCTCTGGTCGCCAAATGGGGTGGAGACACGACCGCGCTCGAGGGCGGTCAGGTATCGCTCAGCCCGTTGCCGCATATAAAGCGGGAGCCTTTCGGGATGGTGGTCGTCCCGCTCCTTGGGATCGCTTTCGGAACGGGATTGATCGGGTGGGCCAGCGCCCCCTATAACCCGGCCTGGTCGCAGCAGCATCCGAAACGAGCGGCGTGGATGTCTCTTGCGGGTCCGGCAGCCAACTTCAGCCTCGCGGCCCTGGCTGGGATTGTCATGCGAATCGGCCTTGCGGCGGGTGTTTTCGCTCCTCTGTACGGCACGCCGTCGCATATTGTCCGCGCTGTGAGTCAAACGGGAGTCGCCGACGGGATAGCGACAATCCTCAGCATCTTCTTCTCTCTGAACGTTCTCCTCGGATGCTTCAACCTGATTCCGTTTCCGCCGCTGGACGGCTACGGCGTCCTCGGTCTCTTTACCTCCGAGAAGGGTGCGCTGCGTTTGCAGGAAATGCGCATGAAAATGGGGGGATTTGGTCTCCTCGGAATTGTAATCGCGTGGCAGTTATTCGACCGCATTTATCCGGACCTTTTCGATCTGGCAACCCGGGCGTTTTACGTCGGATATCCTTTGTCCCAGCTATAGGTAAGCTGGAACATTTTCGTCGATAGTGCGGGACGCGAGCTGCAGGGCAGTTTGGTAACCTGCGCGGGATCGGCAATCCCGCTGTGCGTGCAAACAAAAAGGCCTCGCGGTCGCCCACGAGGCCTGAGGATGTTGACGGGCCGATTCGCTCAGAACGTAAAACGCGCGACCAGCTGGCCTGACCGAGGCGCCGCCCCGAGGCCGCCGGCCACCGTATTGATCTGCCCGAAACCGCTCGTCGTTTGTCCCGTGGTTGCGTTCGTGAGCTGGGGTGCCACCGAACCGCCTGCCGAGCTCGGGTTGGGGATATAAGTCCGATTGAATATGTTGGTGAATTCCATCCGGATCTGAATGTTCATCCGCTCCCGAACTTTGAACAGCCGGCCGAGGGATACATTCTCGACCGGGTGGCGCTCATAGCGGTAATCGGTGTAGTAGGCTGCCGCGCTGCCGAACTGCAGCGGGCCCGGCTCGCTCCACGCCGCCGGATTCAGCGCAAACGTCTTGCTCGGATCGAAGCAGTGGCAATTGAGATCCTGCGTGTACAGGGGCACGCCCGGCACGCGATTTTCAAAGGTACCTCTCTCCAGCGAGGATGACAGCGCATTGTTTGCCGTCGGCGAGAGAATCGGAAGTCCACTGCCATAGCGAAGAACCGAACCGAACTGCCAGTCCTGGAGGGCATAAGAAACGATCTTATTCCGCAGGAATCCGAGAGTCGGCTTCGGAGTGGTATACGTCGGAGAGATCACGAGCAGGAACGGCTGGTCGTAGCCGGACAGATATTTGTTCAGCTGGCGGTTGAATACATCGTTGACCTGAGCGGCCGGTCCGACAAAGTACGGGTCGGCGGCCTCGGTGCCGAGCGTCATCTGCTTGGCCCAGGTAAACGAGCTCTGGACCGTGAGGCCGTGAGAGTAACGCTTGGTGATCTTGGCCTGCATCGAGTCATACCAGGTGTTGCCCAGTGCCGGAGACAGAAAATACGTCAGGCCACCGAACTGCGGATAGGGCCGGATGCTCTGGGCAACCGTCGCGGTGATCGGAAAGCCCGCATAGGGAACCTGCCCGACGGTCGTATTCGCGGGCAATCCCGCAGCGGCGAGCAGCGCCGGCGTAACCTGCGAGAGCGGCTTGGCGAGAAGCGCCTGGACAGCGGCGGCGTTATTCAGATTGAATCCGTCGGCGGTCAACATCTGTGGAGTAATGGCGTTCGGCGAAACCTGGCTAGGTGAAGTCCACCAGACACCGCGATTGCCGACATAAGCAGCTTCGATGAGCAGATCCTTTGAGAGCTCGCGCTGCACGCCGATGCTCCACTGGGTCTGCCGCGCCGGACGGCCCGCATCCGATGCAACCGAGATGAGCGGACCGCTCGTCGTATTCGCAAGCGGATACTGGCCCGGGCTGAAGTTGGGCCATGTGATCTGGTAGGGCGAGCCCTGCGCCAGCGAAAACAGCGGGCTCCCGTAATTAATGTTGCCGATCGGATAGTAGGAACCGACGGAATAAGAAAGGAAGGCATTCGGGGCAGCGCGCGAATAAGCGACGCCCGCGCCAACCCGGATCACAGTCTTCGGAGTCACCTGATAAGCAATTCCGAGGCGAGGTCCGAAAGCATAAGGATAGTTGTTGGAGAGGCTGCATTTACAGGTCGCTTCAAACTGAGTCGCGCCGAGCCGGCCGCCAGCCGACGGGTTGGCCACGTTGGGCGCAAACTGCGGCATGACGCCGTCATCGGCCTTTAAATAAGTCTGGAAGTCGTACCGCATCCCGTATTCGAGCGTCAGCTTGTGCGTGACTTTCCAGCTGTCCTGCGCAAAGCCGGAAATACCATGGTTTCCGAGTCGGGTTGCCGTGGGTACACCGATACCGAACGAATCAACAGCGCCCAACAGAAAGCTTGCATAGCTGTAACCGGGCGATCCCGTCAACGCACCGCCATTCAAAAACGGCAGACCTGTCTCGGCCGCCGCGAATCCGAAGTTTCCGTTGGCATAAGTCTGAACGTAGGCCGGATAACCGTCAATCAACATTTCGCCGCCGAACTTGTATGTATGGTTGCCCCGGACCCATGTCAGACTGGCGTTCGCGGTGGTTTTGTAGTTCTTCACCAGAATTGGCGTGTAGGGTCCAAGCGTCCCGGCTCCGCCGCCGAAGCCCGGTTGATTGGTCGCGTTCAATCCGGCGAGCCGCGGGAAAAGGTTGGTGTAGAGTCCTGTCAGGCCGAGCTGGCCCACCGGATCGAAGGCGTCGACATCCGGTAGCTGGTGGTCGTTGGTGTAAAGGAAGCCGCCGCCAAGGTGCAACAGCAAAGTAGGCTTGATGACCTGATCGTAGTTGATACGGGACGTATGTGTGACGACGATGCCGGCGATCGAAGTCGTAATGGGATCAGGCAATCCGTCATGGTTCGGCACGCTCGTGGCTGTTCTTCCCCAATATCCGGATAGCTTGATCTTGTCGCTGAGGGCGTGGTCGATCTTGACAGAGGGGATCGGCGAGACTTTCAAATTGGAATAAACCGGGTTGAAGTTGTTGACCGAGCCGGGCAGATTCGGCTGCGGAATGAGGGCTTGAATTTTCGCCGCGACCGGATCAATGCGCGAAGCCGGAATCTGCTGGTTTGGGAACGGGCTACGAACCTGCTGCCCATTCACCGTAGTGGTCGTCAGGGGATCGAAGATTTCCTGCTGCAGGACGGGGCTGCCGTTCACAGTAAGCGGCGCGCCATTCAGCAACACCGGATTTGATAGCTGGACTCCGCTGAAGTTGCCCCCGCGCAGCGCCGCCGTCGGCACCGTGAACAGGGTGTTGGTCGTGGTCACGATCTCGCGGTATTCCTCGAAGCTGAAAAAGAAGAAAGTTTTGTCGCGCCCGTTATAGAGCTTCGGTATTTCGACCGGGCCGCCGACGGTAAAACCGAAATCATTTCTGCGCACTACCGGACGGCTCAGGCTCGCCGGGTTGTTCGACGCGACGGTGAAGGGGATGCCGGCATTGAGGATATTGTTCCCCCAATACTCGTAGGCCGTGCCATGAAACTGATTGGTGCCGCTGCGCATGGTGACGTTGAACACGCCTCCGCCGGCTTGTCCATACTCCGCGGCGAAGTTGCTGGTCTGCACTGCGATTTCCTGTACGGCGTCGACGCTGGGCTGGGTCCATGACTGGCTCGTGTAGATCCCGGAATAAGCATCCTGGCCTTCGACTTTGAATGCCTGCGTGTTGCTCGGCGTTCCGTTGATGCGCACGTAATTGTCGGCGCTCAGGTTGCTCGTGCCTGGGAGAAGATTCAGGACGGCGTAAGGATTCCGCAGGCCCGTCGCGCTCGAGCCGCCGATTTGCAGGACGGGAAGATCATCCAGGGTGCTCGTCGCAATATTATGGCTGAGCTCGCCGCTTTCCGTTTTGAGCAAGGTCGCTTCCGCAGACACGGTAATGGCGTCGCCGGTGGCGCCGACTTCAAGCGGGACATCGACCCGTAGAGTCTGCGCGACCGGCAACACAATGTTCGTGCGCACGTATTTCTTGAAGCCGTTTACGCTGACGCTCATTTCGTAGGTGCCAGCCGGCAATTGGGAGAGGGTATAGTTCCCGGTCGACGAACTGGCCGCGGGATAGAGCGCGCCGGTCTCAACATTTTTCGCCTCGATCGGCGCGTTTGGGACCACCGCTCCGGTCGAATCGGAAACCGTACCTGTGATTGTGCCGCGATCGCTCTGCGCCAGAGCGGCAAAAGAAAAGACAAATATACTGAGCGCGATGGATAATGTACGCAAAGAAAATACCCCTCTGTAGACTTGAAATAAGCTACTAAAATCTCGATATTTCAGTGCCCGAAGCTCCAGCAACTGTATATCAAGACCGCACGGCTGTCAATCCGTAATATTGCCTGGAAACAGCAATTAATATAAATGAATCGTAAGATTTCGTCCGGTGAATTCCGAAAAGCCTGCGGAGTTTTCCCGAGTTCAGTCATTCTCAGTTCTCTGATCGGGACCGGCGTCAACCCGGGAGAGATCTTCGAACGCGGCCCTTGCGGAACGGACCTCGCTAACCGGAAAGGTCGGCGCTTCGCCAGTCTGTGCTGTTTTGTTGCGATTCCACTCGTCGGATATCCTTTGTCCTAATCCCTATCGGGTTTATCTTGTATCCTGTATAGTAGGTAATTCATCCAACCAAGTAATCCAGTGGACCATTTAGACCTGCTCGAAGCCGAGAGCATTCAAATCATTCGGGAAGTTGCGGCGGAGTTCTCCAATCCGGTCATGCTTTATTCGATCGGCAAGGATTCGTCATGTATGGTGCGGCTCGCCCAAAAAGCCTTCTTTCCCGGCAAGATTCCATTTCCGTTGCTGCATATCGATACAACGTATAAGTTCCGCGAAATGATAGAGTTTCGCGACAAATTTATTGAATCGATCGGTGCGCGCCTGATTGTTCATACGAACCGGCAAGCGATTGCGGACGGGGCTAATCCCCTCCGCATCGGCACACAGAAATGTTGCGGGCTGCTCAAAACCCGTGCCCTGCTGGATGGCCTGGCGGCGGGTGGCTATGATGCGGCTTTCGGGGGCGCGCGGCGGGACGAGGAAAAATCCCGCGCCAAGGAGCGCGTATACTCTTTCCGCGACGAATTCGGTCAGTGGGACCCCAAAACTCAGCGTCCTGAGCTCTGGAATGTCTATAACTCCCGCGTCGACAAGGGGCAGCACATCCGGGTATTCCCGCTCTCAAACTGGACCGAGCTCGACGTCTGGCAATACATCGAGCGCGAGCACATCCCGATCGTTCCTCTTTATTACGCGAAGGAGCGCCCGATGGTCGTACGGGGCGGCGCGTTGATCCCGGTCGAGCAGGATTTCATGCTTTTGCCCGGAGAGAAGCCCCAGATGGTCATGTGCCGGATGCGTTCGCTCGGATGCAGCCCCTGCACAGGCGCCATTCATTCGGAAGCGGACACAATCGAAAAGATCATCGACGAGATGAAGCTGGTACGGCGGTCGGAACGTGAGAACCGTGTGATCGATCACGACCAGGAAGGCTCGATGGAAATCAAGAAGCGGGAAGGCTACTTTTAGTGGAACGCGCAAAACGGTCGCTCCCGCAACCTTTGCGCTCAGAGAGCGCCCAGGCCGAGCGGCCCGCCACAAGCATCCTTCGCTTTTCCACCGCCGGCAGCGTCGATGATGGCAAGAGCACACTCATCGGACGCCTTCTTTACGACTCCAAGGGTGTCTACGAAGATCAGCTCGCGAGCGTGGCCAAAGCGTCCGCCAACGGCAGCGGCGGCCATATCGATCTCGCGCTCCTAACCGACGGGCTGCGCGCCGAGCGTGAACAGGGCATTACGATCGACGTTGCCTATCGTTATTTCTCAACTCCTAAACGCAAGTTCATCATCGCGGATACACCCGGCCACGAGCAATACACACGCAACATGGCGACCGGCGCCTCCACTGCCGACCTTGCGATCATCCTGATCGATGCGCGCAATGGAGTGTTGCCGCAGTCGCGCCGTCACGCCTTCATCGCCAACCTGCTTGGCATCCGGCATTTTGTCGTAGCCATCAACAAGATGGACCTCGTCAATTTCGACGAAGGCGCCTACAACGCGATACGCGACGAGTTCACGACTTTCATGGGGAAGATCGGCGCTCCGGCCGCGCTGTTCATTCCAATCAGCGCGCGCGACGGAGATAACGTCGTCGAGAAGAGCGCTCGCAGCCCCTGGTACTCCGGACCACCGTTGCTTGAATATCTCGAGGAAGTGGCCGTCTATGCCGGAAACGAGACGTTGCCCGCGCGGTTTCCGGTGCAATATGTATTGAGGCCGAATCTGGATTTCCGCGGCTACGCCGGACAAATTGCCTCGGGCATTTTACGCCAGGGAGATCTAGTGCTGGCCCTGCCCGCGCGCCGCCATTCCCGCATCGAACGCATCGTAACTTACGACGGCGATCTTGCCTCCGCGCAGGCGCCGCAATCCGTCACTATCTGTCTCGAAGACGAGATCGATATCAGCCGCGGCGACATGATCGTGCCGGCTCTGAACGCGCCGCACGTCGCGCGGCGCTTCCGTTCGAGCATTGTCTGGATGAATGCGCGTCCGCTCGAGCCCGGCCGCAGCTATTTCATCAAGCACACTTCGCACCAGGTGCGGGGCGTGATTCGGGGTATTCATCACCGCCTCGATGTCAATACTCTGGCCCATGTGGACGCGCAAAAACTGGAGTTGAACGAAATCGGCGAGATCTCGGTCGAGACGCACCGTCCGTTGTTTTTCGATCCTTACAAGACGAACCGCACAACCGGCGCCTTCATCGTTATCGATCCTCTGTCGAATGAGACCCTCGGCGCCGGCATGATCATCGACGTCGAAGGCAAGGAAGAGACTCGCGGACAAGTGACTGCCGACGAACGCGCGACACGTTTCGGAAACCGGTCCGTTGTGATCGCGGTCGACGATTCGGAAGCGGCGCTGCTGTTGGAGCGGGAACTGTTCGACCGGGGCGCAATGGTCGCGGTAGTTGCCGAAGCGGACGCAACTGCTCTCGCGCTGGCGAACGCCGCCGGTCTGATCCTGATCGTTAGCGGCACGGCGCCGGCCAACTCAATAGACGCCAGACGGCTTGCAACTCACGAGGTCGTTGGTGTCCTCGAACGCCGCGGTGTTCTGACCGGCCACGAGGAACAACTGCTCGAAGGCGAAGGGATCTGAGCGAGGCATACCCTTTCTTACGACTCGTAAGATAACGGTATGGTGGAGATTACTTGTATCCTCCGAGGGCCAGATCGCTATACCCAAACCGGTACGCGAAGCGCTCAACCTGGCTGATGGCGACAGACTGATCCTTGAAGTTCGGGGCCAGAGGAGCATTTTCTCGAAAAGTCCGGCCTGGAAGAAACTCCGGGGTGCCGGGCGTGCCCTGACGGGGTCGTTCGCGGCTTTCGGAAAAGAGGAGCGCGAACTTGAAGACGCGCGCGTGAATCTCGAATTGGAATGGATCGGCCGAACTGCGTGAATCAGTACTTCATCTCCACACTGATCAGATGAATCTCGTTCGGCCCTACATTCTCCACCGAATGCGGCGGTAGTGATTCGATAAACCGCGCCGGCTGCCCCGTCGGGTTCGGATGAAGTCGCGTATCGAGCAACACCTTGCCTTCGGCGTCGTACCGCACGAAATCCCCACCTGCAATCGTATAGTAGACAGCGGGCCAACGGTGCGTATGCACCGGAACGAGATCGCCGGCGGGGATATGTGTATCGAGAACTCGCACGCGTTCGTTGTCGAGCACGAGCTTATGATGGTTCGGCGCTGCAACCAATGCGTCGAGTGAATCCGGCCAGGGCCAGGCTGTCTTTTCCATGCAGTCTGATTTTCTCAGAAGCGCCGCGCGTGAGTCCAACGGGCTGTGGCAAGGGGGCTTCCGCTTGATATACTGCTCAAGCGTAAGAATCATGTATTTAACATGAGAAGTGAGGTGATGACGTGAAAATCAAGCTTGTAGTTCTCGCCGGTTGCGTGGGATTGTTAACTGCCGCATTGCCTTTGCTGGCCCACCATTCATTCGCCGCCGAGTACGACAACTCGAAGCCGGTAAGCATCAAGGGTAAAGCCGTCAAAATGGACTGGGTGAATCCCCACTCCCATCTCATCTTTGAAGTGACCACGCCGGATGGCAAGACGGAAACCTGGAATGCCGAGACCCCGCCCCCGAATGGCCTGTATCGCGCAGGCTGGCGTCAAAGCATGATCAAGGGTGGCGAAGAACTTACCGTCAATGGCTATCTCTCGAAAGACGGAACGAACCTTATGTGGGCGCAGAGCGTCGACTTCGCCGACGGGCGCCGTATAACGCTCAATTCGGGCCCGGAAGTCCAGCCTGCGCGCGGCGGCGGACGTGGCGCGGGCGCACCTCCAGCACAGTAATCGACTCACGATCTACCGGTCGCGAACGGAAGGAATATAGTCCAGGATGACAAATCGATTCGCACGGTTTCTGGTTTTCGGCGGCGCCATATTTTCGATGGTAGTCGCGCCGGCATTCGCCCAAAAGAAGGGCGGAAAGGATTTTACGCCGGAGCAAACCTGGTATAAGCAGCCCGACCTCCAGGGCATCTGGCAGCCCGCCAAACCGGTCGATAATCTGGAAAAGGGCGGCTATATCAAGGACCCTCGCAACGGCAAGATTCCCTACATCGCGGGAGCCGCCGCCAAACGCGCGGAAAAAGTGAAGAACGCCAAAACGGAAGACGTGGTCAACAAGTGTTATATGCCGGGAGTGCCGCGGCTCATGATCATGGGTTATCCGTTCCAGCTTTTTGAGACCGAGAAATACGTCGCGATTACTTCGGAATACTCGCACGTCTACCGGATGATTTATCTGGACGGAACTCCACACCTTGACTTCCCCGATCTCTGGGACGGCGATTCGCGCGGCCACTGGGACGGTAACAGTCTGGTCGTCGACGCCACCGATTTCAATGACAAGACGTGGCTGGATAAATCCGGCAACTATCACAGCAATCAGCTTCACCTCATCGAGAAATTTACACGCACCGGGCCGACTTCATTGCTTTATGAAGCCACCATCAGCGATCCGATGACGTTCAGCAAAGACTGGAAGATTGCAATTCCGATGGTTCAGAAGACGGGTCCGACGGCGCGGTTGATGGAGCACGAATGCCAGGATCTGGTCTACGGCGGCAATTGAGAACCAGGAGATCCCGATGAACTACGCGCGAATGAAGAATCTGATCTTAGGATGCGCCCTGGTCGCAGGAACGGCGGTGCTGTTCGTCTCTCCGATCGCAGCGCAACGTGGCGGCCGTGGTGGCCCACCGCCCCCGCCGGCAGGCCCGATGCCGAGACTTCCGGACGGCCATCCGGACATGCAGGGGTTCTGGAACCCGCCGGCGATTACCGATATTGAGCCCGCGCCCGCGCGTGGCGGCGGAGCGCGAGGTGGTGCGGCCCGCGGTGGTGGTGCGCCAGGGGGTGGTGCCGCGCGTGGTGGACCGCCGGGCGGCGGTGCAGCCGCGGCCGGATTTGGATTTGGAGGCGGAGGTAATCGCATCATCGATCCGGCGGATGGAAAAATTCCCTACAAACCGGAGGCCAGAGCGAAGCAGGAGGACATCCTGCGGAACCATATGGCGGATGAACCGGAGTTGCACTGCTACGAGTCCGGCATTCCGCACAGCGAATCGAACCAGTTCGGCGTGCAGATCATTCAGACGCCCGGATATTTAGTTCAGCTCTCCGAATTCATGCACACCGTCCGCATTATTCCCACCGATGGACGCCCGCATATCGACTCCAAAATCAAATTATTCGAAGGCGATCCCGTCGGCCACTGGGAAGGCGACACGCTGGTGGTCGATACAACGAACCAGAACACCAAGACATGGTTCGATACTTCCGGTAACTTCAAGACCGAAAATCTGCACGTCACCGAGAAGTTCATCCCGCAGGATGCCAACACCATCGTTTATGAGGCGACGATCACCGACCCCGAAATCTACACCCAACCCTGGACTGCGCGCTGGAATATCAATCGGAATCGGACGGCCAAAATGTCCGACGGCCATCCCTACGAGCAGATGGAGTTCGGCTGCATCGAAGGCAACGAAGACCTGCAGCACTATACCGAAGACAAAGGCGGCAAGGCCCCCAAGAAGCGTTAGGTTCGTGTGCCGCCGGCGGCACAATTACTTGCCGACGATGTGGACTTCATCCCGATTATTCTCGGGACAGATGAACTCGTAGACCCTCTCAGCCGGAGCCAGTTCCGAAATTCGTTTCGTCGTGTAGGGCCGCGCCAGAATTCCAGGGTCGTCCACCGTGATCTCAGTCTCAAGGTGACCCAGATCCGGCCGCCTGTACCGCTCGATCACGTGTAGCTTTTCAGAATGCGGATGACTCTCCTGATCGAGCCAGGAACGTTCGTTGAAGCCGACGCGATCGACCACCAGTGTGTCGCCATCCCAGTGACCCACGTTGGTTCCATACCATTGGGGCACCGGATCTTCCGGAAGAGAACGCCCATCGAGAAAAATCTGATGAAACCCGGGGCTGTCGTCGTCGGAGATGAGCGCCATCAGAACCGGACTTTCGACAATCGCATACACCGGACCCACTCGGATGATCGGCGAAGGCAGGCAATGCGCCTGAGGACTGTCTTTGCGATTGTTGTCGGTCCGCTGCTTCGCGACTGCCTGCGCGTTCGGAAGAAACTCGGGCTTCCCCGGATCAACCGTGCCCGGCGTCCACCAGGTGCCGGAGAGGTCGGGCTTTCCATTCGCCATACGCGGCGTTGGTCCCGACGGAGGGGCGTGCCTTCGCGCATTTGCCGCAGCGGCCAGACGATCCTCGCCCAGCGTGCTGAGCTGCGACGTATCTTCCATATGAATATCCAGCTGCAGCGTCTTTGCTGACTCGACCGCAATGCCTTTCCTGTTAAAAGGGGAGAGGCCACCGACAGCAACTGTAATTTCATACTTGCCGGCCGGCAAATCGGACAGCGAGTAGCCACCTGCCGGGTTGGTCGTGGCTTTGAAGGCCATCCCGCCGGCGCTCTTTAACTGAATGGAAGCGCCCGGAACGACGTCACCGGTCGCGTCAAAAAGCTTTCCCTGAATCGCTCCTTTGTCGCCCTGTGCGAAGAGTACAAAGCAAGCAGCAAGGCCGAGGACGACGGTAAATATTGGAGATCGCATCGTTTGGCATCCCTTTCCGAATCTGGAACCGACGCGGTTCGGATAAAATCGGGATCGCACGCTCGTTCCCGATTTCGGCTAGTATACCAGCGGAGATCGAAGGCTTTTGCCTCCATCGGCCTTATAAAAATATTCTTGTTTAAACCACCACTCGACGGTGCTAATCTGGCGATAGCTCGACCGCGAAACAAACGGGTTTTCCGGGGCCATCCCGGGACCCATGTGCGCTTCCCACCTTTAAGCTCCCTGCGGAGCTGAAAAACAGTCAGGATTTCTGGTAATTCGACGCGGCGGATTTGTGTCCGTGCGCCACCGAGAACGATTTTAGCCGCAAACGATCCCTCGCGGAACGGTGAGGAGTCGTGCGCGCCGGTTTCCAATGACAACGCTTCCATTGATGGACAGTCCGCTGCTTTACACCGCCGGCCCGTCGGCTCGCGGGCTTGTACAGATCCAGACATCGCCGGCTGAGCTGATCCCTTCGCGTCCGCTGGAGGAAGGCGAACAGTATCGATTCCACTTCGACATGACGAAGTGCATCGGCTGCAAGTGCTGCGTCGTCGCGTGCAATGAACAGAACGGTAATCCGGCGGAGCTGAACTGGCGGCGTGTGGGCGAGGTCGAAGGCGGTTACTATCCCAACACACAACGGCATTACCTCTCGATGGGATGCAATCACTGCGTCGAGCCTTCCTGTCTGATCGGATGCCCGGTCGAGGCTTACACGAAGGACCCGGTTACCGGCGTCGTCATCCACAGCGCCGAGGCGTGCATCGGATGCCAGTACTGCACCTGGAACTGTTCGTACGGAGTTCCGCAATACAACCCGGAGCGCGGTGTCGTAGGTAAATGCGACATGTGCCACAACCGCCTGGCCGACGACATGGCGCCGGCATGCGTCTCTGCCTGCCCTGAGGGCGCGATCGCCATCGAGATCGTCAACATTGCGGAATGGCGCCGCGACTATCTCTCAGCCAACGCGCCCGGCCTGCCGTCGGCCGATGACAGCATTTCCACCACGCGCGTCACGCTGCCTGAGAATCTGACTCCGGATCTCGGCCGCGTGGATACCAACCGCGTCGAGCCCGAACACCCGCATTGGCCGCTGGTCTTCATGCTGGTGATGACGCAACTCTGCGTGGGTGCATTCATCGCCCTGTGGGTGCTCAGTTTGAACCACATGGGTTCCGGCGTGGGTTCGGACGATTTGAAGATCGCCGCCATCGCTTCCCTCATATTGGCCGGCATCAGCCTTGGAGCTTCGACGATGCACCTCGGGCGGCCCATCCACGCATGGAAAGCGTTGCGGGGATTGCGGCGTTCCTGGTTGAGCCGTGAAGTCCTGGCGCTTTCGATGTTTGCGGGGGCAGCGGGCGCGTTCGCGGGCATGTTGTTCTTCGGGTTGCCGGCTCGCGAACCGGCTGTAATCAATGCAGCGGGGTTCGTAACCGCGCTAGCAGGGCTGGCGGGCATCACTTGCTCGGCCCGTATTTATATCGTGCGGGCGCGCCCGGCCTGGTTCAGCGGATACACGGTGGGCGAATTCTTCTCGACAGGATTACTGCTTGGGCCCGCCTTCGTCCACGCCTTGATCCCGGGCGCGCCCCGCGCCGTGCTCCTGGCGTCAGTCGTCGGCGCGGCTGCCCAGCTTCTGGCGCAGTCCGGAAAGTTTCTGTGGCTTTCGCAATCGGAAGTGTTCGAGCTTCGGTCGTCATCCGTACTGCTGGCGGGCAGGCTGCGCGCGTTGTTCGTCGTGCGGCTGTTGATCCTGATCGTCGCCGGGATCCTGATTCCGCTGACGGCCGCTTCAGCATTGGCGACCGGTCTCGCTTTCACGGCCGCCCTCGCGGGCGAATTCCTGGGCCGCTATCTTTTCTTCGTAAGCGTGGTGCCCAAGAACATCGCCGCCGCCTTTACGGGAGCGAGAGCCGCATGAGCGCCTTGAACATCAAAGGCTTCAACTGGAAACGAGTCGTTGGCCTAGACAACCTCGCCGAGGACTACAAGTACGCCCGGAACGAATCGACCGGCTATACGTCGGCCCGCAAGATCCCGGACCACTGGGTCACGACGACGTGCGGCTATTGTTCAGTCGGATGCGGCATCGAAATCGGCGTGAGGGAAGGGCGCGCGGTTGCGTCCCGAGCGCTGGCCTCGCATCCAGTGAATCGCGGCAAGCTCTGCCCCAAAGGCTTGTCGGAGCATTACACGATACACGCTGAAAATCGCGCGAAGTATCCGCTCTTGCGCACTAACGGAAAACTCGAGCGCGTGAGCTGGACGGAAGCAATCTCGGTCATGGTCGACCGTTTCCGCAAAGTGCAGTCGAAGTATGGCCCCGAAGCGCTCGGCGTCCTCAGCACCGGCCAACTCGTAACAGAAGAATTCTATACGCTGGGCAAGCTCGTTCAGTTAGGCTTCGGAACCAGCAATTACGACGGCAACACGACTCTTTGCATGGCGACCGCCGTCTCGGGCTACAAGCTTTCGTTCGGAAGCGACGGACCTCCCGGCAGCTACGAAGATCTGGAGCGGGCCGATGTTGTGATGCTCATCGGAGCGAACCTCGCGGATAACCATCCGATTCTGTGTCAGTACCTCGAAGCCAATCGCAACAAGACGCTGATTGTGGCCGATCCGCGCGTGACCAAGACCGCGATGATGGCGGATCTGCACCTTCCCTTGAAGCCGCGATCGGATCTTGCGCTGATCAACGGAATCGCTCATATTCTGATTCGCTACAACCTGATCGATCGCGCTTATATCGAGAACCACACCACCGGATTCGCCGAACTCGAAAAGTTCCTCGAGGAGTATACGCCGGAGCGGGTCGCCTCGATTACCGGTGTGAGCCAGGAGCAGCTCTATAAAACGGCGTTTCTCTATGGACGCGCCAAAGCGGGCTTCATCGGCTGGACGATGGGCGTGAATCACAGCACCATCGGCACCCAAACCGTGAATGCGATCTGCAATCTGGCGCTGCTCACGGGGCAGATCGGGCGTCCGGGCGCGGCGCCGTTCTCGATTACAGGACAGTGCAACGCGATGGGGTCGCGCGAGGCCAGTTTCACGTCGAGCATGCCGGGTTATCGAAAATTCGACGATCCCGCGGATCGCGCCGAGTTGGCGGCATTACTCGCCGTTGATGAGAATCGTCTGCCCACCAGGCGCGGCCTCGCGTATCCGGACATCATCGAAGCCACGGTGGCGAAGAAAATCCGGGCGCTCTGGATTATCGCGACGAATCCCCTGGTGTCTTATCCAAACCAGGGATTGCTGCGCCACGGCCTTTCGAACCTCGATTTCCTCGTCGTACAGGATGGCTATCATCCGACGCCGACGACGGAACTGGCCGATCTCGTGCTTCCGGCCGCAATCTGGGGCGAGAAGGAAGGCACCTACACCAACTCCGAGCGGCGCGTCAGCAAGGTCAACCCTGCCGTCGAGCCTCCTGGTGAAGCCCGGTCGGATTTCGAAATCTTCCTCGCCGTGGCTCGCGAGCTCGGATGCCACGATTCCCTGTTCCCCGGCTGGAAGGAACCGGAAGATGCTTTCAACGAATGGCGCCGCGTCTCGCGCGGACGCCTCTGCGACTACTCCGGACTCAGCTATGAATTGCTGAGGACGAAAGGCGCGACGCAATGGCCGCTCGCGGACGGCGCGGCGCGTGTGGATTCATCGCGCCTTTACGCCGACGGCGTCTTCAAGACCGCCGACGGCCGCGGCAAACTGATCTGCGCCGAGTGGGCCCCCTTCCCGGAACAGCCAGGCCGCGAATATCCATTTGTCCTGAACACGGGGCGCACCGTCGAACACTGGCATACCCGCACGAAGACGAAAGAAGTTCCGATTCTCGAGCGGCTGTCGCCGCGCGCCTGGCTCGAAATCAATCCGCGCGACGCGCAGCGTCTGGGTTTGCGCAGCCACGATTCCGTAGATGTGATCTCGCGGCGCGGACGCACACGCGGCGTCGAACTCAGGCTGACGGAGATCACCGCGCCCGGGCAGGTGTTCATGCCCTTCCATTTCTTTGAAACCAACGTGAACGAAGTAACGCAAAGCGCTTTCGACCCCATCTCGCGCGAGCCGAACTACAAGCAGTGCGCGGTACGGGTCGAAAGGTCGGGAGCCCACACATGAGACGCCTCGTAGTCGTCGGCAACGGCATGGCCGGTGTGGCCTGTGTCGAGCACATTTTGAAGCACAATCCGGAGTTCCAGATTACGATCTTCGGCGATGAGACACACGTCAACTACAACCGCATTTTGCTTTCGCTGGTGCTGGCGGGCGAGAAGTCCGCGGACGAGATCGTGCTGAACGATGTCGAGTGGTACCGGTCCAATAACATCCGCGCGCGCCTGGGCGCGAAGATCTCCCACATTGACCGCGCGACTCGCACGGTGGTTGACGAGACCGGCGAAGCCACCCCGTACGACAAGTTGATTCTGGCGACCGGCAGCAGTGCCTTCATACCGCCGATCCCGGGGGTCGACAAGGAAAACGTCCATGTTTTCCGCACTCTCGACGACACTCACGCTCTTCTCGCAAAGGCTCGCAAGGGGCTGAAGACTGTGGTCATCGGCGGCGGGTTACTCGGTCTCGAAGCAGCACGCGGATTGCAGGTGCGCGGTTGCGAAGTTACAGTCATTCACCTGATGGATTCGCTGATGGAGCGCCAACTCGACGCGACGGGCGGCGAATACCTGAAGAGGCGTATCGAGAGCCTTGGGATTCGCGTGATGCTGCCCCGCCAGACCGCCGCTCTTTTCGGCAACGGTCATGTCGATGGCCTGCGCTTCGCAAGCGGCGAGGAAGTGGATGCCGAGCTCGTCGTCATCGCCGCAGGCATCAAACCGAACGCCACTCTTGCCCGCAGCGCAGGCCTCGAAGTCAACCGCGGCATCGTCGTCAACGATTTCATGGAGACCTCCGACCCGGATATCTTCGCCGTCGGCGAGTGCACCGAGCACCGTGGTCAGACGTTTGGGCTTGTCGCTCCGCTTTACGATCAGGCTCGCGTCCTCGCCGCCACGATCACCGAAAATCGCGGGCCGGTTTTTTCGGCGGCAGCCCCCGCGGCCAAACTCAAAATCATGGGCATCGACATCTTCTCGGCCGGGTCGATCGACGAAACCGAGGCGGGGGTCGAAGTCCTTAAGTACGAAGATCCCGCGCTGGGGGCGTACAAGAAGCTCCTGCTCAAGAGCAATCGGCTGCACGGCATGATCCTCGTGGGCGATATCGAAGACGAATACACATACATGGACTGGCTGCGCAGCGGCACAGATCTTTCATCAATGCGCCGGCAGTTGCTTTTCCCGCCTGCCGCCGGCGATCGCGGCCTCGAAGTCGCCGACATGCCCGACAGTGAAACCATCTGCGGATGCAACGGCGTGCGCAAAGGCGAAATCATTCACGCAATTCACGAATACGGGATCACGACCATGCGCCAGCTGAAGGACCGCACGCGCGCTTCCGCCAGCTGCGGCACCTGCGCGGGGCTTTGCGAAAAGCTGCTGCGCGCGGTCGTGCCCGATTTCGAAGTCGAGACAAAAACGACGCTCTGCGCCTGCGTGCCGTTTTCCTACGAGCGCTTGCGCGAGATTGTTCGCACGCAGAAGTTGAAATCGGTCGAGGAAGTGCTGGCGGTCTACGGCAACCGCAAAGGCTGCGAAGTCTGCAAACCGGCGCTCAGTTACATGCTGGACATGCTGTGGTGCGGCGGGCACGAGGAAGACCGGTCCGCGCGCTTTATCAACGATCGCGTACATGCCAACATTCAGAAGGACGGCACATTTTCCGTCGTCCCGCGCATGCGCGGCGGCATTACTTCTCCCGATGAGTTGCGCCGCATTGCCGACGTCGCCGACAAATACAAAGTCCCGATGGTCAAGGTCACGGGCAGTCAGCGGCTCGATCTGCTTGGCGTGAAGAAGGCAGATCTGCCGAACGTCTGGCGCGATCTGGGGATGCCTTCCGGACAGGCCTATTCCAAGGGCGTGCGCATGGTAAAAACATGCGTCGGGACAGAGTTCTGCCGTTTCGGCGTGCAGGATTCCACCAATACGGGCATCGAGCTGGAACGGCGCCTCGAAAATCTGTTCACGCCGCACAAATTCAAGATGGGCGTAGTCGGCTGCCCGCGCAACTGCGCGGAAGCCACCGTCAAAGACCTGGGATTCGTGGGTCAGGACGGAAGCTGGCAGGTCGTGGTCGGCGGCGCGGCCGGAAAGTCGGTGCGCAAAGCGGATCTCCTCGTCACGGTCGAAACGACTGCGCAGGCGCTGGAAGCAGGCGAGCTCTTCTTTCAGTACTACCGGGAGAACGGCAACTATCTCGAGCGCAGCTACGATTTCGTCGAGCGGCTGGGGATCGAGAAGATCCGGAAAGAGACTGTATACGCCTCCGATGAAGAGCAGAAGAAGCTGCTCGATCGCCTGCATCGCTCGAAGGAGTATGCGCAGGATGCATGGCTCGAGCGCGACCGTCCGTCAAATCCAACGCAGTTCGTGCAGATTGAGCCGATGGAGATGAAACCTGAAGTCACGGAGGGGCAACTCGTATGACAACCGAACGGGGCTGGACAAAAATAACGCGTACCGAAAACATCCCGCCCCGCGAGGGCCGGCCGGTGCGGATCGGAGACCTGGAGATCGCCATCTTCAATCTCAACGGGCGATTTCTAACCGTTGAAAACGCCTGCCCGCACAAGGGCGGTCCTTTGTGTGACGGCATTGTGACCGGTCATGCGGTGGTTTGCCCTTTGCACGGGCGGCACTTCGATCTGGAATCCGGGATGCCGATTCGCGCGTCGGACCCCGCGTGTCTGGCCGTATTCCCTACGCGCGTTGAGGACGGCATCATTCTGGTCGATCTCGGCGCCGGCGCCCGTTTCGGAGAAGAAGCAGCCGCCTAGTTCTTCAGAAAGGACGTTTATGGGCTACGTATCACCAACCGAAGCGATCACGCCGGTTTCAATGAGCCAGAAGTGGATCCGGGACCAGATCCCCGTAACCCCGGGCAACATTGTGGGCGGCGCGCTGTGCACCGGCGCGGCGTTGTGGCGGACGCACTCGGCCCCGCCGGAAACGGCTTCACCCGAAGCCGATGCCGCGATTCCGATGGTCAGAACCAAAGTGGCTGGACACTAACAATCTCAGCAGTTCCCTCCACGTTTTGAGGACTCATTCGATCGCGATGCGGATGCAAACGGGCATCCCTTGTGCTCAACCAGTCTCCCTGTCGGAGCGATTAGAAAACAGAGCAGACAAGGAGAGAACCTGTAGATGACTTTCAAAAACAAAGCCACCCGGATCCGGCTCGCAGATTTTTCGAGCGCCCCAATGCGCGCGTTCCACATGTCGTGGTTCGCGTTTTTCATCTGCTTCTTCGGATGGTTCGGGCTCGCGCCGTTGATGCCTGTAATCCGGCAGGAGCTCCATCTTACGAAAGCCCAGATCGGCAACCTCACTATCGCGTCAGTCGCAATCACCGTCATCGTCCGCGCGCTGATTGGTTTCCTGTGCGACCGCATGGGTCCGCGACGCGCGTATACGTGGCTGCTCATTCTCGGATCGCTGCCCGTGATGGGTGTCGGGCTCGCGCACGATTACCGGACATTCCTGCTCTTCCGGCTCGCCATCGGAGCGATCGGCGCTTCATTCGTGATTACGCAATATCACACCTCGGTAATGTTCGCGCCGAACATCGTGGGCACAGCCAATGCCGCTTCCGCCGGCTGGGGGAATCTCGGTGGAGGCGTCACCCAGATGGTTATGCCGCTTCTGTTCGCCGGATTCGTCAGCCTGGGCGCGAGCAAGTGGCTGGGGTGGCGAATGGCGATGTTCGTTCCCGGGGTGATCATGCTGGCGACGGGAATCGCCTACTACTTCCTCACGCAGGATACTGCGGACGGCGATTTTAAAGCAATGCGCGCGCGAGGTGAAATGACCGCAGCATCGGCAGCCAAAGGGGCTTTCGCGGCTGCTTGCCGCGACCCGCGCGTCTGGGCCTTGTTTGTCATCTACGCGGCCTGTTTCGGGATGGAGCTGACGATCGACAATATCGCGGCGCTCTACTTCACCGACAACTTCCATCTCGGATTGACAGCCGCCGGATTCGTCGCCGGATCCTTCGGCATGATGAACATTTTTGCGCGCGCGCTGGGCGGCATCGTGAGCGACCGGTGCCACAAGTCCCGGGGACTGCGGGGACGCGTGCTTCTTCTCGGCGGCACAATCTGCTGCGAAGGCTTCGCTCTGATGCTCTTCTCGCAGATGCGGTGGCTCCCTCTCGCCATCGCCACGATGATGTTGACGGGACTGTTCATCAAGATGTCCAATGGCGCGACGTACGCGGTCGTTCCGTTCGTCAACAGGAAGGCGCTCGGCGCAGTCGCGGGCATCGTCGGAGCGGGCGGCAATATGGGCTCCGTGCTGGCCGGCTTCCTTTTCAAGGGAAGTATTCCCTGGACTAAAGCGCTACTTGTACTGGGCGTAATTGTCACGGTAATCTCGCTGTGTTCCGTCGTCATACGATTCTCCGAGGCGGAAGAAGACTCGGCCGAAAAGGAAATTGCGGCGCGCCTTTCCGTCGACATGGCCCTGGCGGGAGCGATGGGAGACTGATATGAACAAAACCCTGCTTGCAATCGGCCTTATCAGTCTCGCCAGTGCGTCCGCGCAAACTGCGCCTGACGCGATCAAGCTCGGCGATGTCACCTTCACGGCGACGCTGCGTTCGCGGATTTATGTGTGGGACTGGTTCCAGACGCCAACGCCATATCAAAATCAGTATGCTTATTCGGGTAATCTGCTGCGCCTGAATTTCGCTGAAAAGCGCGGGGCCTTCGACTGGGATGCCGAAATCGCAGTACCTTTTCTGCTCGATATGCCCAATACGGCGACCGCGCCGGCTCCGCAGGGCGCTCTCGGCCTCGGCTCGAATTACTATGCCGCGAACTCGAACCATCAATACTCAGCCATGGCGTTCGCGAAGCAGCTCTACGGCCGTTACCATTTCGGTGAAAAAGGGTCCCAGAGCGCGCAGGCCGGCCGCTTCGAATTCAACGACGGCACGGAGCTCGCGCCCACGAACGCCACGCTGGCGACGCTCAAGCGCGATCGCGTCAGCCAGCGCCTTATCGGGACATTCGGATTCAGCGATGTGGGTCGCAGCTTCGACGGTGTGCGGTATTCATGGACACAGCCGGCTGCGGATTTCACGTTTGTCGGCGCGACTCCAACGCGCGGAGTATTTCAGACCGACGGCTGGGGCTGGAACCGCGTCGCGTTCGGCTACGCCGCGTTCACAAAAGAATGGGGACACGGCAACCATGCCGCCGACACTCGATTCTTTGCCATCGATTACGACGACTTCCGCCACATTCTGAAAACAGACAATCGCTCAGCGGCGGCAAAGAAGGGCGACACCGAAAATATTCATCTGCAGACGTGGGGTGGCCATAGCCTGCACGCCTTTACTACGAAGGCGGGGACGATCGATGCGCTCGGCTGGGCAGCCATTCAGACAGGCCGCTGGGGCACGCAGACACAGCGGGCATATGCGTTCGATATCGAAGGCGGATTTCAGCCGGCAATCCTGAAGCGGATCAAACCATGGATTCGCGGCGGCTACACGCTCGGCTCGGGCGATGGCAATCCCAACGACAACCGGCATGAGACGTTTTTCCAGATCCTGCCAACGCCACGGCCGTATGCACGTTTTCCATTCTTCAACATGATGAATACGGAAGATGGATTCGGCGCCCTGATTCTGCGACCGCACGCGAAAGTCACGGTTTCGAATGAGTATCATTCGCTGCGGCTTACGAATGCGAACGACCTCTGGTATTCAGGCGGGGGCGCTTTCCAGCCGTGGACGTTCGGCTACACGGGCCGCGCGACTTCCGGCAGCCGATCACTGGGCAATCTCTATGACACAAGCGTGGAATACCGCGCCAACCGGCATGCAACATTCACCGCATATCTCGGCTACACGCAGGGCTTGTCGGTTATGCAGACCATCTACCCGACCGGAAAGGATGGGCGTTTCGGCTACCTCGAAGCTTTGTTCCGCATGTAAGGCGGGCGGTGTGCCTCCGCGATCGCAGCGTGTCCGCGATACTGGGAGTTCCGCCACTAAAATTCCGTAACCATGCCGTTCGGAGGATTAAGGGTTCTCAGTCTCGAGAGCCGCCGCGCCAAAGAAATGGAAACGCTGATCCGCCGCGAGGGGGGCGAGCCGTTCGTCGCTCCCTCAGTGGAGGAGCGTGCGCTCGAAGATCACCGGGATGCTCTACAATTCGTCCATCGTCTGCGCGCCGGCGAGTTCGACCTGGTCGTGTGCATGACGGGCGCGGGCCTTGCATTTTTGCGCGACCTCGCAAAGGCAGACAACACTCTGGAACAACTCGCAGCCGGTTTGCGTGACACCTTTATCGTCGCGCGCGGACCCAAACCCGTGCCCATCCTCCGTGAGTTGGGGGCGCGTGCGCAAATAGTGGTGCCGGAACCGAATACCTGGAAGGAAGTGGTCGACGCGGTGGCTTCCCGGCCGGAACGGCGCATCGCGGTTCAGGAATATGGCCGCCCCAATCCTGAAATGACGGCCGCGCTCGAAGCTCTCGGCGCGCATGTGACATGCTTCGCTATTTACCGCTGGGATCTCCCCGCGGACCTCGCCCCGCTGCGTGAAGCGGTAAGGCGCGTGGCGGCTGGTGAGATCGACGTGGTGCTGTTCACGTCATCGATCCAGCTGGATCATCTTTTTCAGATTGCGAAGGAACTTGGTCTGGAGGAGGAGGTCCGCGGTACCCTGCTCGAGCACGCCGCCGTTGCGTCGGTAGGACCGATCATGACCGAAGCCCTGGCCGCGGCGGGATTGTCCGCAGATATCATTCCGATCCATCCGAAGATGGCCGGTCTGGTCAAAGCGGCGGCCGATCTGGCGGCGGCGATTCTGCTGCGAAAGCGCGGGAAGACGTAAGCGCCACCCCCACCTGGCCGCACTCACCCCTCGTATGGCATACTCGTCCGCGAGAACACGCCCGTGGATCGTTCCAGCATCACCAATCGAATCCGCTCGCACCAGTCACGCTGGGACATCATCGTCGTGGGCGGCGGCGCGACAGGCGTTGGTGTAGCGGTCGACGCGGCAGCGCGCGGGTACGACGTATTGCTTTTCGAGCAGAGCGACTTCGGGAAAGGCACATCGAGCCGGAGCACCAAGCTTGTGCATGGCGGCGTCCGCTATCTCGAGCAGGGGAATCTTACGCTGGTGATGGAGGCGCTCAAGGAGCGCGGAATCCTGCTGCGAAATGCACCGCATCTGGTACGCAATCTCGGCTTTGTGGTGCCGCGCTACGACTGGTGGGAAGCGCCGTTTTATGGCATCGGCCTGAAGGTCTACGACCTGCTGGCCGGCAAGTACGGGTTCGGCGCCTCCCAAATTCTTTCGCTGGAACAAACGAGCGAATACCTTCCGACCGTTGAGCTGGACGGACTACGCGGAGGTGTTCTGTATTTCGACGGGCAGTTTGACGATTCACGGCTGCTGATCAATCTGGTCGCGACAGCTTTCGAGCAGGGCGCGACGCTCATCAATTACGCTCCGGTCGAGGCATTGACGAAAGACGAGCACGGGTATGTGAACGGCGTGATTGCGGAGGATGCCGAAACAGGCGAGAAGTTTCGTGCCGAGGCCGGGGTGGTCGTCAACGCCACTGGCGCGTTCAGCGACAGTCTGCGGCTCAAAGCCGACGCCGCTATTATCCCGATGATGGCGCCGAGTCAGGGTGTGCACCTCGTCTTTGACCGGAGCTTTCTGCCCGGCATCACGGCGATCATGGCCCCCCATACCAGCGACGGACGCGTCATGTTCGCCATTCCGTGGCATGGTCACACTCTGGTGGGAACCACGGATACCTCGATCGAGGAGCCTACTCTCGAGCCTGTGGCAATGGAGGAAGAAATCGATTTCCTGCTGGCAACCTCCGGGCGATATCTGGCAAAGAAACCGGCGCGCGCGGACGTTTTGAGCGTGTTTGCAGGTATACGTCCTCTCGTAAGAGGCGGAACAATGAAGACGGCAGCGCTCTCGCGCGACCATGTGGTCCACGTCGACGAATCCGGTCTGGTTACGGTTTGCGGCGGAAAATGGACTACATACCGGAGGATGGCGGAAGATTGCGTGAGCCAGGCTGCCACGCTGGCCCAACTGGACGAGAGGCCTTCGCCGACGGCACACCTGAACATTCACGGATTTCACGATTGCGCGGAAAAGTTCGGCGACCTCGCCGTATATGGAGCAGACGCACCGGAGATCCTGCAGTTGATCGAAGAAGAGGCAGCTCTGGCAGTGCGGCTGCACAGCGATCTTCCCTATATCGCTGCGGAGGTGGTGTGGTCCGTGCGGCGGGAGATGGCGAGGACCGTCGAAGATGTGCTGGCACGCCGCACACGGGCGCTGTTTCTCAACGCCGGCGCGGCGCGCGAGATGGCCCGGGCGGTAGCGGAACTGATGGCGCGGGAGCTCCGGGCGGGAGAAGAATGGAAGACGCGTCAGTTAGCAGCATTCGAAGCTGTAGCGGTGAATTATCAACTGGGGGATCACCGTTAGTCCAACTTGAAGCTGTTTTAGTATGGCCGAACTCCGCCTCCAGCGCGACGTCAACTTCCGGCGCCGGAAGTTTGCGGCCTTGTCTGCTCGGCCATTTTTGTTTTCATTTCCCGCTCTGTTGGCTCCGCTACGTGTGTGGCGACCATCCAGCTATTGCCATCCGGATCGACAACCGTTCCCACGCGATCGCCCCAGAACATATCCATGACAGGACCGCTGGGCTCGCCGCCGTGCTTGACGGCCTTCGCGACCACGGCGTCAACATCTTCAACCGAAAGATAAAAGGTCACGGGCGAGCCGCCCATCGTCTTTGCAGAGCGGACATTACGGGCGGGACTCTCCGGCCCCAGCATCAGAGTCGTATCCCGCAGGGTTAACTCGGCGTGCATTGGCTCGCCATCCGGACCGTTCATGAGGGAGCGTTCGGCAAAGCCGAAGGCTTTTTTGTAGAAATCCGCCGCTGCTTTCAAATCTTTTACCGTGAGCATGGCGCTGATTGCGCCGCGCTGTTTCTTGTTAAGAGGATCAATCTTTGCAGGCATGGAGCACTCCTTTCCGAAGGTTTTCCGTGTGTACCGCCGCAAGCGTTTACGGGGTTATTGTATGGCAACCACAACGCGATCGAGCGCTTCAGCGCATGGGTTTAATAACTGAAGTGTGGCCGCCCGCACCGTCGTTACCGGTCGAAACCGATGACGTCGATTTTGGGCCCGGATCTATAACGAACAACCCGGGTGACCACAGTTGCAGGAGATCTCAGTCGTATTTTTCGCGTCCTCGCAGGAAGTGCTGCAATAATCGCTGTCCTTACCGACCTTGCACACGCAGGCAGGGTGGGCACACTTTTTCGTTGCATCAGACATTGGAAGCCTCCGGTGCGAGCGGAGCACACGAATAGCCAATGGCTATTTGCGCGCAATCATCACGCGGGAAGGATAGAAGCCCTGTTGCACTTTGCGGTCGTGCTCGATCTCAAAGTCGTAAACGCCAATCGCTTCCGGAATCGCCGTCTCGACCTGGCGGCCCCAGAAAGCGGGGGCGAGCCCGCCGGCGATTTTGTAGATGGCATTGAAGGCGGGGACATTCTGGCCGATGAGCACCAATGCAAGACGCCCTCCCGGCCGGAGCACACGGTGAATTTCACCGAGGGCCTGACTGATTTCATCCGCGCCCATCAGCTCGAGCAGGTAGCAGCAGACAACTGTGTCAAAACAGCCGTCGCGGAAAGGCATGCTGCAGGCATCGACCGCCTGGCAGTGCGCGCGCGAGCGGGGCAGATGACGGCGCGCGAGGCGTTGGGTGCGTGCGGCCATGTTGGGCGACAGGTCGAATCCGCAAGTCAGCCCCTGGGGGTTGATGCGGACAAGGCGGCCAAACATCTCTCCCGAGCCAGTGGCGACTTCGAGAACGTGCATGCCATCGCGAATACCCGCGAGCGACAACGCTACCTTGTGCGCCTTTTCGTGAAACAGGAACGTCGATAGTGGATAGACGCCGGCGAGAAGATCGTAGACGCGGCGCGTGGGGCCGGGCGAGCCATGGAAACGGCTGAGTTCGGGGCTCGCCTCTTCCGGCGGGGCGAGGAGGGTGCCGTATCGCTGGGGCGCCATCAGGAGGCCACCGCTTTCGCCGGTGCGGCCAGGCGGTTCTGAGCGCCCGGCAGTTCAATCTCTATACGCGTGCCGCGCCCGGGCTGACTGTCGATCAACATGCGGTAATCCTGGTTGTAGAGTACTTTCAGCCGCTCCTTCACGTTACTCACGCCAATGCCCTTGTTGAGGATTCCCGCCAGCTCCGCTTCCGGAATTCCGACGCCGTCGTCCTCCACCTCAATCGAAAGCCGGCCGTTATTGTGCCCGGTGCGAATGGTAATGGTGCCGCCCTCCACTTTATCCGCGATGCCATGTTTGATGGAGTTCTCAATGAGGGGCTGCAGCAGCATGCTCGGGACAAGCATATCCAATGTTGCCGGATCGATGTGTTTCACGACGCGTAATTTTTCACCAAATCGCACGAGTTCGATGGAGAGGTAATCTTCGATAAAAGTCAGCTCGTCCCGCAGAGGGGCGAAATGATCCTGGTTGCGCAGGCGCCCCCTCATGATACGTGAGAGGCGCATCACCATGGTCCGGGCCTGCTCGGGGCTCACGCGGATGAGGGTGGAGATGGAGTTGAGAGTGTTGAAGAGAAAATGCGGATTGATCTGGCTGGTGAGAGCTTCGAGACGCGCCTGAATCAGCAGGCGTTCCTGTTCTTCGAGCCGGGCCTCGTTGCGGGTATTGTTCCAGACCTTGAGCGGCAGGGTGATGCAGAAATACGTCGAGGCGCATACCGCGACGAGAAGCCCCGGCGGATCGCTCAAGTGAGCGATGGTGAAGAGCCTTTGGTTTTGGCCGAAAACAGTGCCCAGAATCTGCCGGAGAAGCTCGGTCGAAACAGCGGCGAACGTGAAAAACAGGTAAAACAACCACGCGCGGAATTCCCTGCGATGCTCAAAGATGCGCATAACGTTGGAGTCGGGAAACGGCGAGATCCGCCAGATGTGTTCCTTATCCGAAGCCGCGTCACGAAGCAGGCCGCCTCCCAGTCCGACAACCGCGAGGAATGGGAGGGACAGCAGTTCGTGGCGGAACATGGAAGGCAGTGCAATCATCATTCCCGCCAGCCATCCGCAAACATATCCACCTGTAATGCCGGCGAGCAGACTGCCTTCGAGCGCCAGATCGAGCGCGGCATAGGAAGGGTTCACAAGCCGGAACAGAACTCCCGGTGTAAAGATCGCTGCGAACCACAACGAGAGGCGGACACGCTGTGCCAGAGTCCGCTCTTCACGCAGGAGCATGCGCCGCGCAGCGGGAAAGCGGACGCCGACGCTCGCTATGGAAGCGGCGACGCCGATCTTCAGCAGCAAAGTGATCAGGTACTGCTGCATGAGTATTCCGCACCTGGCACGCGCCGCAAATTATCTGAGAAATGTCCCGATTGACGACACTGTCTGCCCCATCGTGAGACCAAGCGCTCATTATAATGGAGTTAGTCACGCCTCAATTTCATGCAAGACTCCGCAACGTTTGTTTTGTCTCAGGCCGCCGAGGCCGATTTTCCGACGGAGTACGGATTATTCCGAATCTATGGATTCGAGGGCCGCGCCGGCTCGCAGCTCGAGGAAGCAGTCGTTCTTGCGATGGGCGATGTGAACAAGGGTTCCCCGCCGCTCCTGCGAATCCATTCGCAGTGTCTGACGGGCGACGTGTTCCATAGTTTACGATGCGACTGCCGGGCGCAGCTCGAGATCGCTCTCCGCGAAGTTTCGGCTGCAGGCAGGGGACTTATCATCTATGAACAGCAGGAAGGCCGCGGGATTGGTCTGATGAACAAGCTGCGCGCCTACGAATTGCAGGACGGCGGCGCCGATACGGTAGAAGCGAACGAACAGCTCGGTTTCGAGAGCGACTTGCGGAGTTATTTATTGCCGGGAGCGATTCTGAGGCATCTGGGGATTCGAAGTGTGCGGCTGTTGTCGAATAATCCGGATAAGGTCAAGGCGCTCGAAGACGCGGGCATCGTCGTGGCGGAGCGTGTGCCCTGCATCGCGACGGCGCATGAATCGCGGCGGGGTTATCTCAAGACCAAGCGCGAGAAGATGGGCCACCTGCTCGAAGAAGTTCAGAAACCGCATACCCGCTAAACTCCGGGCGCCTGTCAGCCGATAGTGGTGCATGACTGAACGGCGCTTTGAAAGCCGGTTTTTGTGCTCTGACCTGATTCGGGTCAATTGGTTAAGCTCCGGAGGACATGACCGTCCACGGACGGCGGAGGCTGTGCTTGAAGACATCTCCGCTCTGGGTGTGTGCGTGCAAGTGGAAGAGCCAATACCGCCCGGAACCGCGATCTCGATCTCGCTGACCAACGGCGAAACCGTGCTGTTTCCCGGGCACGTGTCGTATTGCATCTATCGCGAATACGGTTATTTCATTGGGATTCGATTCGACGGCGAGACCCGGTGGTCGAGTGGGGTATTTGAGCCGCGGCATCTGACGAGCCTGCAGGATCTGCTGCCGAAACCGGTGCTGCATTAACGCATTTCCCCGAAACGGAGGGGCAATTTCGCAAAACCTGCGCGGGATTGGTAAACCCCGCGGTCCGGCCGCAGGTGAACTACTCTAGTTGCCGATGTATCGGGCGTAAACACCACGGGCGACGCCGACATCGGTGGTGCCTTTGATGATGGCGCGACCGTCGGGAAATGCGGTGATGTCGTAATCCTCGGTCGTGAAGCGCAACGCGAATTCGTTGCTCCGGACGTGCCCGAGGCCTTCGAGTTGTGCCGCAAGCGCCGCCAGATTCAACGGCCGCCGAAGTTCGTGGATCTGGACCGCGTTGCGTCCGCAGAGACTCACTGGCGCGCGGCGGCCGTGCAGGTAAATCCACTCGCACCGGCCACAGCATGCGCAATCCGGATCGCGCGGCGGCATGGCCGTCTCACGGACAGGTCCATACCACAGATCCGCCGTGAAGATCTTTTGGCGTACACTCCCGCTCCGGCCGCTCAGGATCTTGATGGCTTCCATCGCCTGGATGGATCCGATCAGGCTGGTGACGGGTCCAAGCACGCCGGCTGTCTCACAGGTGGGCTGCGTGCCCGCGGGCGGCTCGGGATAGATACAACGCAGGCATGCCGAGTCGCCGGGGATTACAGGCATGGCGATCCCGTATGCGCCGACAGCGGCGCCGTAGATCCACGGAATTCCTTCGCGAACCGAATAGTCGTTAATAAGGAGGCGCGTCTCGAAGTTATCGGTTCCGTCGAGGATCACGCCCGCTCCCGCGAGCAGATCGTCCGCGTTTTCCGGGTTCAGATCCGAAACGGACGCATCGACGCGAATTCCCGAGTTCGCGTCGCGCAGGTGTCTGCGGGCGGCTTCCGCCTTCGGCAATCCTTGTCGCGCGTCGGCTTCCGTATAGAGCACCTGGCGCTGCAGATTGCTCTCCTCCACATAATCGCGGTCGATGAGGCGGATGGCTCCGACCCCTGCGCGCGCCAGCAGAGACGCCTGAACCGTGCCCAGGGCTCCGCATCCGACGACGACGGCAGTTGCCGAGTGGAGATTCTCCTGACCTTCGGGCCCGAACGGGGCGAAGCGAATCTGACGGCTGAATCGTTCTTGGGCTGACAAAGTCCGCTTCCTCGCGCCAATCGTAGCAGGGCATCTCGCTACGCCTGTATACAGCAACATGGATCGAAACATTCCCGCGATAAAATGTCTTTATGGATTTCCGGGCTGTGGATTTCCTCGTACGACCTGTGGATTTCCGGAAGTATCCCGCGTCAGAATCGCGGAAGAGTGGCGTGTCTGCGAAATATTGCATTCACAGTCCTAATCCTCAGGTGAAGGCGCTACCTTGAGTACCTCCGGCATGTCTTCGTCTTCCGCTACCCTTGCGCTCCAGAAGGGTCTTCCCGCAAACATCGACGCCGAAAGATTCATTCTCGGATCGGTGCTGCTCGACGATGCGCGCTTTATCGATATCGCCGGCATCATTACCAACGACGACTTCGCGCTTGAAAAGCACCGCCGCATCTTCGTGCGGATGAGCGAGCTGCACGCGCGCGGCGAGAGGATCGACCGCGTCACAGTCGCCAACGAGCTTCTCCGCTATAACGAGCTTGAGTCGGTGGACGGCCTCAGCTATCTCGTTTCGCTCGATGACGGGCTGCCGCACATTTCCAATCTCGACAGCTACGTCAAGATCGTGCGCGACAAGTCGACGCTGCGCCGCATCGCCGTAGCATCGCAGCAGCTCATGAATCGCGCGCTGATGGGGGAGGATGAACCCGATCAGATCCTGGCGGGCGCGGAAGAAACGCTGCTGAAGCTGGGCGAGTCGCGCACCGAAAAGGGCTTGCAGACGCCGCTGCAGGTGATCCAGAACTTCGAGGGCGGCCTGAACGCGTTTCTGGATCCAAGCAAGCGGATCAAAGGCGTCAGCACAGGTTTCACGAAGCTGGATGAGATGACCGGCGGACTGCACTCCGGCGAGCTGATCATTCTCGCGGCGCGCCCATCCATGGGAAAGACCGCCCTGGCATTGAACATCTGCTGGCATGTGGCGGCGCGGCTGTTTCAGCCGGTGGCGATCTTCTCGCTCGAAATGTCGCAGGAGTCCCTGCTGACCCGCATGTTGTGCGCGGCAGCTCGCGTCGACAGCCATCGCTTCCGCACCGGATATCTTAACGAGCAGGAGCGGCAGAAGCTGCGTGCGGCTGCGAATCAAATGGTGGAAGCGCCGCTTTACATCGACGACACCGCCGGCATCAATCTGATGGATATGCACGCGAAGCTGCGGCGGCTGCAGCAGGGCGGGCAGAAGCTCGGGCTCGTGGTGGTCGACTATCTGCAGTTGATGAGCATACGCGGGAGAACCGAGAACCGGAACCAGGAAGTCAGCCAGCTCTCGCGCGGCATGAAGCTCCTGTCGAAGGAGCTTGGATGCCCGTTCCTCGTACTTTCGCAATTGAGCCGGGCAACGGAAACGCGCGTGGGCGATCACCGCCCGCAGCTGAGCGATCTGCGCGAATCGGGTTCGATCGAGCAGGATGCGGATCTTGTCGGCTTCATCTTTCGCGAGGAAGTCTATAAGCGGGATCGCGAAGATTTGCGCGGCGTGGCGGAATTGATTCTCGCCAAGCAGCGCAATGGCCCCATCGGGAAGATCGACCTGGTTTTCCTGCACTCAATGACTAAGTTCGAGAATCGCGCCGAAGATCTTGGGGATACGCCGCCTGACTCATAG
>DATAZF010000375.1:0-19241 GCA_036272235.1 Bryobacteraceae bacterium
AACCGCGAAGATATTCAAGGCCGATCCCTTCGCAGTGCTCGATCAGGAAGGCGTCGGCAAGCTCGTCGAAATGGCCACGAAGCTCGGCCGCGGCGCCCGCAAGAATCTCGAAGTCGGGATCTGCGGCGAGCACGGCGGTGAGCCGAGCTCGGTCCAGTTCTGCTACAAGATCGGCATGGACTACGTCTCTTGCTCGCCGTATCGTGTGCCGATCGCGCGTCTGGCGGCCGCCCAGGCTGCGATCTCGGGCAAGATGAACGAACGTGTTCACAACGCCACAGCATAAGGCTTCTTCGTAGACAGCATCACTTGTGGGCGCTCGCATTCACCAAAGCGCCCACAGTTTACTGCATCGTGTGGGGCAGGTTGCCATCCTGCGCGGGATTGTCAATCCCGCTCTACGAACCCACACCGATGCTCCTTGAAAATGTTGCGCCGGCGTCTTTAGCATTCGCTGCTGGTGGCCTTTGCTCTATGCAACAACTCCGGATCCAGTCTGAATACAATCCGGAGAAGCGCGGCAACCTTACAAGTAACGCGGCCCCTTCACTTGCAGGTCACGACGGCCACGGCTAACGCTAACGCTGACTGCTATTCCCCGCCGCGTCCGGAGGCGCTCAGCTGATAGAGCGCATCGACATCCGCCTTGAAGTTTTCGAGCACCTGCTTCCGCCGCACCTTCATGGTCGCCGTCACCTCGCCGTGCTCGATCGTAAACTCGCGCGGCAGAATCCGGAACCGCTTCACCTGCTCGAACGGCGCCAGCTGCTTGTTCACGCGCGCTACGATTTTCTGCACTTCGGCCTGAACCTCCGGCGCTTCATGATGCGGAATCCCAGGATCGTGCTTTCCACGCACCGACTCCGCGATCGGCGGGTGGATGGTAAACAGCGCTACCAGATGCGGCAACCGATCTCCTGCCAGCACAACCTGACTGATCAGCGGCTCGAACTTGAACATTGTCTCGACTCGTGAAGGAAATATCTTCTTCCCATTGGAAGAAACGATGAGTTCTTTCTTGCGCCCTGTGATGTGGATGTAGCCTTCGGAATCGATCGTCCCGACATCGCCCGTGTGCAGCCAGCCGCCCCGGAGCACGTCGGCCGTTGTTTCCGGGTCTTTGTAATATCCGCTCGACAGCGTCGCGCTGCGGATCAACAGCTCGCCCTCTTCCCCAACGCGGAATTCCACACGTGGCAGCGCCTTTCCGATACTGCCCGGCTTCGGCGCGTGGATCGGATTGAACGCGGTGACGCCGCCTTCCGTAAGTCCATAGCCTTCGATCAGCGGCATGCCGATGGCTTCGTAAAATTCCGCGAGGTCCGCGCCAAGCGGGGCGGCGCCGGAAGCGGCCACGCGCAGCCGGCCTCCGAAGCGGTCGCGGATCTTGCCGAAGATCACTCGATGAGCAATCGCGAGCGGAACACGGATGCGCAGGGGCACGGCCTCGCCGATCCGCTTGTGGCGGGCGGCCGCGAGCCCGAGCGCCAGCGCGCCGAAGAAGGCTTTTTGGGCGACCACGGGCTTCTTGAGAATCTCCGTCCGGATGCTCGTGTAAACCCGCTCCCAGACGCGCGGCGGCGCGAGAAAGAATGTCGGCCGCACTGCCTTGATCTCGGGCTGCAGCTTGAGCAGGCTCTCGGCGAACGAAACCGCGCTTCCGGTCAGAATGGGGAGGATCTCCACCACCACCCGTTGCGCGATATGAGCGGACGGCAGGAAAGCGATGGTGATGTCGTCGGGCGTGAGGGGCAGCACGTCCGGCGCCATGTGGATGTTGGTCACCACCGCGCCATGCGTGACCATGACCATCTTTGGCTCGCCTGTCGCGCCCGACGTGAGGTACAGGATCGCGTTGTCTTCCGGAACGACGTTCGCCGGTTTAAACTTGCTCTCACGTCCGAGCCTGCGCAGTGCATCCAGCGCCAGCGCCCCTTCCGCCTCGCCGTGCAACAGGATAAAGTGGCCGACTGGCGCGTCCTTCAACTTTGCGAACACCTTCGGATCTTCGACAAACAGCGCCTTCGCATCGGCCATCGCGATAGTGCGCTTCAACTCTTCCGGCGGGTAGCTTGGATACAAAGCCGCTGCCACCGACCCGTTCATCAGAATGCCCTGGTCCGCCAGATAAAATTCCGCGCGGGTTTCCGAGCACAGCGCGACGTGATCGCCGGTTCCCAGACCAAGTGCGCGCAGACCTGCGGCGATCTCTTCGGCGGCTTCCAGATACTGTGTCCAGGTCCACGTATGGACCTCTTTGCCGGCCGGCTGGCGCAGGGCCAGTTTGCCGCCATGTTGCGCCGCGGCGTTGCGCAGAAGCTCAGGGATAGTAGTGGCTGTCATGTGTGCATGTGCCTGGCTGGCTGCTGGAAAAGGGGCTGGCGATGGTGGGGCATGCGGTTTCGCCTGCCGTCTTCCGTCATGAGGTCCGTTGGCGGCATCCTATACGCTCGCTGGGGTTTCGCTCGTTTGGACAACTGATTCGCCTGCCAACTCCGCAACGCGCTCCTGCAGCATTTCGTTCAGCCGGCCGCGATCGTGCAGCGTCATATCCGACGTATCGATGGGGTCGCCGATGTTGATCTCGACCTCGCCCGGACGCAGCAGCAGAGAATGCATCGGAAGCACTCCTCGTACGTTCACCATGCCAACCGGCACCACCGGAACACCCGCTTTGATCGCGATGTAAGCCGCGCCTTCCTTAAACGGCCGGATCCCTGCTTCCGTACGTCCGCCTTCGGGAAACAGCAACACCGAAATGCGCCGCTCGCGGATCAGCTTCGCCCCCTCGGCCATGGATTTCAAAGACGCCCGCGCATCGCCCCGCACGACGGACAGATGTCCGGCCCGATGAAGATGCCATCCCAGCAGAGGAATCGAGAAGAGGCCCCTCTTCGCGAAAAAGCGCAAATCCAGCGGAAGCGCGTTGTAAAGCGACGGGATGTCCATGTAGCTCGAATGATTCGACACCACTACATAGCTGGCTTTCGGATCGAGTTTATCGGCCCCCGTTACCCTGGCGCGGACGAAGGCAACCGCGAGAAGCATGTGCGACCATCGCCTGGCCAGGCGATGCTGGGTGCGCCCGCCGCGATCCCACAGCGAGCAGATCAGGGAGATGATGGCCATGCCCACCGTCACCATGATCACGGCGGGGGCGGAAATCAGGACTGAGCGGAGTTTCCACACGTTGGTTGAGATGAGATCCGGGTGAATTAAAACGAGTTAGTCTGAGTCAAAAGGTGAACCTCTATTATCACCGGTGGCCGTCTTGTAAACTAACGGATTAAGGAGCCATGATGCAGAAACCAGTCACGTTGTTCATCGCCGGCGCGATCGCCCTCGCCGGCTCCAGCCTTTACGCGCAGAAGGGCGACGCCGCGAAGGGGAAGGAAGTCTTCGAGCAGTGCAGTGTCTGCCACAACTCCGACAGTGCCGAAGTGAAGATGGGGCCCGGGCTCAAGGGCGAGTTCAAGAAGGGCAAAATGACGAGTACCGGCAAACCGGTTACCGAGGCGAACATTCTACAGAAGATCAATGAAGGCGGCAATGGGATGCCCTCCTACAAAGACATTCTCTCGGATGAAGAAAAAGCCAACGTCATCGCGTTCCTGAAGACGCTGTAAATCGCAGGCTGTTGGGCAGTCGTTCCCGCCCAATGTCGCTCACTTTTCCCGAGAGCCGGATCTGGCAGCGCCAGCGATCTTGTCGCCGGTGGTTTTTGGGCACCTAACAAACGCCAGCGCTGAAAGTGACATTGGGCGGTTTTGGCCGCCTGGTCGTATCAGCCCTTCTTTTGGGCGATCTCGATCGCCTTTTGCAGAATCACATCGTCGCCGGACTTCCCGTTTTCCGCCGCCTGGCCCGGCTTTTTGGCCTGATCGCCGGTCCTCGGTGCGCCGGTGATTCCGGGATTTGGGGCGACTGCATCGTCATCATCATCCGCATCGGGAGCCGGAGCTTCCGAATCGGCCACCAGGTCTTCGGGCGTCACGCCATTATCCTGAATCGATTTCCCATCCGGCGAATAATACTTCGCGATCGACAGAATGATCGCGCTGCCGTCATCCATCGTAATGGCATGAAGAACGGAAGCGTCGCCATAGGTGCGCTCCCCAACCAGCGAGGCTCTTTTGTCGCCCTGCAGCGCCGCCGCCGCAACTTCGGCCGCCGCCGCGGTGCCCCGATTCGTCAGCACAACAAGCGGAAGAGCGGTGATATCTTTTTTCGCATCCGCATCGTAGTTCTTTCGTGGCGACTTCTGCCCCTGGGAGTAAGTAATCAGCCCCTTGTCCAGAAACAGATTTGCCAGGTCCACACCGTCCTCAGGCTCGCCCGATGCCGAGTAGCGCAGATCGAGGAGCAGCTTTTTCGCGCCCTGTTTCTGCAGATCGGCCACGGCCCCGGCTACTTCCTTGATCCGGTTGTGACCCATCGCGGCAATCTTGATATAGCCGATGTTGTTGGGCAGCATCTTCGACTCCACCGACGGAGGCGCGACGATCGCGCGGGTCATGGTCAGCTTCTGCGGCTCGGGCTTGCGGCGCAACACTGAAAGGTCGACGGTTGTGCCCGGCTGGCCCTTCAACAGCAGGTTGGCATAAGCGAGTGGCATATCGCGCGTAGCGATGCCCTTGATCGATTCCAGCATGTCACCGGTCGTCAAACCAGCTTTGGCGGCCGGCGAGCCTGGGACTACGGAAACGATCGTGATGTAGCCGAACTTTTTCGCCAGCACCATACCGAGATCGCCCCGATAAGTGTCGAAGTTCTTCAGGTATTCCTTGTACTGTTCCGCGTTCAAATAGCTTGCGTATGGATCAATCGATTCGAGCAGGCCGTTCAACGCGCCCAGCGTGACGCTGCTCATATCGGGTTCTTCCACGTATTCGCTCTTGATGCGCGAAAGAACTTCCGAATACACCGCGAGGTGCTTGTAAACGCTGTTATCCGCCGAAGGCCGGTCGTCCGCCGCCGCGCCTTTGCTCACCACGCCACCGAGCAGCAGTAAGGCGACCAGGCATGTGGAGGACATCACTACGACGAACTTCGTGCGGCTGTTCATATATTTTCCATACGCGGCGCAGAGGTCCGCTGTTTCGATTATATGACCTGGGGTACGGCCTCTGCCGGAGTGACGCCTGGATTAAACTGGCCTTGCATGTCACGCATGCTCGATGAAATTCGACAGCAGCCGGAGTCCCTCGCCCGCACGCTCGCCTCGGAACTGCGCCGCGCCGCGAAATTCAAGGCGCTGATTGACCGCAGGAAGCCGCGCCTCGCGGTTCTCGTGGCGCGCGGCACTTCTGACAACGCCGCGCAATTCGGACGTTACCTGATCGAGATCACGACCGGCATACCGGTCTCGCTGGCGGCCCCTTCCGTCTTTACCCTTTATGGCGCGCGCATGAATTATAAAGATGCCCTCGTCGTGGCGGTTTCGCAGTCCGGCGAGTCGGAGGATACGAACCAGGTTCTCGAACAGGCGGGCAAAGCCGGCGCGGTCACCGTGGGCATCACGAACGAATCGCGCAGCACGCTTGCAGGAATTGCTCAGCACGTATTCCTCGTGCGCGCCGGACGCGAGAAGAGCGTCGCGGCGACCAAGACCTACACCGGCCAGATGATGGCTTTCTATCTCGTGGCCTGGGCCTTGGGAGCGAAGCTCCGGACGTCGGAACTGGAAGCGGTCCCTGACTACGCCGCGGCTGCTCTTGCGCTCGAAAACGAAGTGGCCGCCATGGCCGAGCGTTACCGCTTTATGCATCACGCGGTCGCGGTGGGGCGCGGGTTGAACTACGCGAACGCCTTCGAATTTGCGCTCAAGATGAAGGAGACATCTTACGTGGTGGCGGAGGGCTTCTCTTCGGCAGACTTTCTGCATGGTCCCATTGCGATGGTCGATCCGAGCTTTCCGGCCTTCCTGTTCACGCCTTCAGGCCCGACGTGGCCATCGATGCAGGAGATGCTGATCCGGCTGCAGGGGTTGAGAGCCGAGACGGTAGTCATCGCCGATCGCCGCAATCTCACGGCGGCTAACTATGCTTCGCGCGTGATTTCGATCCCGGCTCGCATCCCGGAGACCTTTTCGCCGATTCCATACATCATCCCGGCGCAGTTGTTTTCGGCAGCGCTGGCAGCGGAGAAGGGTCTGGATCCCGACCGCCCGCGGGCCCTGGGCAAGATCACGCGCAATCTCTGACCGCCTGCGCCACGAACGCAAATCAATGACTTGCGAGATAAGGCGGGGGATGCATTTAGCCTGCCGGAGCAGCAGCCTGTCAAGTACGGCAGATAATAAGTCTTGCGCCTGAACCGCCTTCACGCAATCATCCGCAGGCGTGTTCGCTACCGCATCACGCGTGGCGGGGCATTGTTCATCTTCGCGGTGGTAGTCACGGGCCTCGGCGCGTTTCTCTCCGGCAATAATCTGTTGTTCCTGGTGTTTTCCGCCATGCTGGCGCTGCTGTTGGTTTCGGGCTTCATCAGCCGGCTGGTGCTCGCCGGTCTGGAACTGGAACTCCTGCTCCCGGAGCACATCGCGGCCCGCATGCCCGTGGCCGCACGCGTGCGCCTCCGCAATCTCAAGCGCCTGACGCCATCGTTCTCGATCGAACTCTCCGGCCGTGCTGACGCCGTCCACGATACCCCTTCGATTCTGAAGGACCCGGTATACTTTCCCCTGATTCCGGGCCACACCGCGATTGAGGTGCCGGTGCAGGTCGTATTTCCCGTTCGCGGACGCCATCGCGAAAATCTCTTCGTGATCGCGACCCGCTTTCCCTTCGGTTTCCTGCGCAAGAGCACGACCGTGGCGCTGCGGCGGGAGACCATTGTTTACCCCGCGCTCGAACCCGGCGACGGCACGGAAGCCCTGCTCGATTCCATTACGGGAGAAATCGAATCGCACTGGCGCGGCGACGGGCGGGATTTCTATCGGATCCGCCCCTACGAACCGCAGGACAGCGCCCGCCACGTGGATTGGAAAAGCAGCGCGCACACCGGCGCCCTGCAGGTGCGTGAGTTCACGCGCGATCAGCAGAAGGCTGTCGAGATCTTCTTCGACCGCCGTATCGCCGCCGGCCGGCAGCAGCGCTTCAACGAGATTATCGAGAACTGCGCCTTCGTGGTATGGCAGCTGGCGGAGCGCGATGCCTGGATCTGGGTACGATCGCAGCGGTATGCGCTCGCGATTCCGGAGGAAGGAGATGTTTACGACGTTCTCCGGTTTCTCGCGCTGGTGGAACCGTTGATCCTCGAAGACGCGGATGAGAATGCGGATAAACCGCTCGATCCGGGGAACTTGTACATCGTTTTTCGCGTCTGAACCCTCAATCATGATCGCGCGCGTCTCAGCACTCCTCTGTTTGTGCACGATTGTGCTGACGTCGTGCGCGCACCCGAACCGAATTTCGGTCCGCGCGCTTGACCGGCTGACCAAAGGCAGCGAGAAATTCGTTCTTGTGTTTGGATCCTTATCTACGGGTGGCGAAACAAATCAGGCAGCACTTCTGCGCCCGACCATTCGTTTCATACATCAGGCGGAACGATCCGATCCCGAACAGGTGCTCTGGTCGCTGGCAGTCTCGAACGGCGACCGTTTTTATGCCGCCCTGCAGACTCCGCCGGGAATGCCGTTTCTGGACACGTTCTACGCGGAAGTCGGCGGCCCCGATGTTGGGTTCGACAGGATCACCTTCGTTCGCCTGCGCGCAACCGATGCGCCGCGGGCGATGTATTTCGGGGAAATCCGGGTGAACCCCGCACAAAACCGGAGCGCGCAGGGCGAACGAGTGATAGTGAATATCACCGACGACTTTCAGAATGCGGAGCAGGAATTGCGGCGGCTGTATCCGCATTTCACAGGGCCCGTTATGAGGGCCGGTTTCGTACGAAACCCCGCCCCGGCGGCCACACCTGAGCGCATTCGGTAGAGGCCCACGCCCCGACCCGTCACCGTCGTTGCCACGATGAGCATCCGGTTATCCGGTGCTTTCCGCGCTCGCTCAGACTTTCGCAATCTCGGCCAGAATCAGAGCCAGCACCTTCCGGAACTGCTCCGGCGTTGAGACTTCGAATAACCGCGGCTCCAGCGGCTTGAGCAGCGGTGCCAGCTGGTCGATCACATATTGCCCCTGCGGCGGCCGACTTCCATCCGGCATTGTCATACGCGATCTCGGGTTAGCCCTGCCGATATAGATCGGCGGAAACGGCTGATACCGGATGTAATACACTCTCGCGCCCAGCGAGCTGTCGAGCTCAATCGGGCGCATATCCTGTCCCGGTTCAAATTCGACGGGACTACTGAGGACAATCATGATCTCCTGCTTTTTCCGCGCCCGCAGCCGGCGGCCCACCTCGCCTACGAAGAATTGCGCGCTCTGCGTCCGGTTTTCGAGCGACTTCACATCGATCAGTCCAGGCTGCACTTCTCCCAGGGACGCGCGCGCTTTCTCCCAGTCGAGCGTCTGCGGACCCTCCTGATTCCACGTCACCCGCCGGCGGGCGAGATCGAGCAGAGCCAGCCCGAACTTCGCGTTGCGCCATTCGATATGAGACAGGACTTTCATCGCCGGCAGCAGCGCCCCCATATTGCGATTCTGCACGCGGCTGGAACCGGTGAATCTCTCCGAAGGCGTGAGATTCACTATGAGGTCAATGTGGGAGGGCTCGCGCGTTTCCGCCATCAACCGCAGCCTGGTGTCAATGGATGGCAAATACCAGCTGTCCGGAGGCTTCTCGACCGGAATGAATTCCACAGGAGGCAGATCGCTCCATGCGCCGGCCAACGAATCGTTGCGCAACCCTGCGACATGCAGCCTGCGCTTGGCGATGCTGTGTTCCCGGGTCGCCGTATCGTAGATCGCGATCGCGACCCGGTAGTCGCCCGGCAAGACAAAAAACGACTGAGAGAAAATCGCGTCGTTCGCTTTGATTCCCTCTTCGACAGGCTCCAGATCCATCTCCTGATGGTTCTGCCACGCGAGGCCTTTCTCATCGTTCACCTGGACCAGCACGAGGAGTTGGCCCTTGCCCCGTCTCCTGGCCAGTTCGCGGCCATCCAGTTGTACGAACACCCGCGCTGCCAGTCGCTGGTGTGGCGACAACTGCGGATCGAGCACCCGCGCAGTCCAGCGCATATGGGATTGATCCGCCTGCGACAACCATTGCTCGAAAGGAATGCTGGAAAAGGCCGGATCCTGCGATCCGTTCGCGGCAGACAGAACAGAAGCGGCGATCAGGAGCGCAACGACGATGGACGCAAACCGGGTCACTGGAGCAAAAGCATAGCACTCCGAGGAGAAGTTCGTTGTGCCTCGTGCTACCGTCGAATCAGATGCGGCGTTTCGTGCCAGTACTGCTCTGCCTGGTGCTCCTTTTCGGCGGGCTCTGCAGCGGCATTTGCTTCGCCCAAACACCTGACACGCACGCCTGCTGCCACGGTAAGAATCATTGTGGAAGCACGGCGCCGTCGATGCAATCCCACCAGCCGATTGCGACCATGCAGCTTTGTCTTGTCATAGTCGCCGAGCCGTTGGCGTCGATGTTACAACGGGCGGTCTGTTCGCATTCATCGGTCCTGCCGCTTCCGGCCGGTTTTATTCCACCTCTCCGAACCTCCGTCCTGCGTCTCTGATTCCGCGCGGCGTCTCGCGCAAAATCAGGTTTCCATTCACACCAACAGGAGAGCAGTAATGCGTTTCTACGCGATCCTGCTGCTTGCGGCGCCACTTGCCGCACAGCACGACATGAGCAACATGCCTGGCATGCATCACGACGACGCCGCGCCGTCGAAGCCGGCGACGCTGGCGAACATGGAGGCTTCGGGTACCAGCAGAAACCCGTCGTCGTCGCCAATGAACATGGCCGGTTTCACGGCCAAACGCTGGCGCTTCATGTTTCATGGGGTTGTTTTCCTCACGGATATCCAGCAAACCGGCCCGCGCGGCGGGGACAAATTCCTCTCGACAAACTGGTTCATGGGCGAAGCGGAGCACGATCTGGCGGGAGGCGTGTTCTCAGTGCGGACCATGTTCAGCCTCGATCCCGCGACCGTTACGAACCGGCGCTATCCCGAGCTTCTCCAGACGGGCGAAACGGCTTTTGGCAAGCCAATCCTCGATGGACAACACCCACACGACTTCGTTATGGAACTGGCTCTGCACTACTCGCACCCCATTGGCGGAAAGACTTCCTGGGAGATCTATGCCGCCCCTGTCGGCGATCCGGCGCTTGGCCCGGTCGCGTTTCCCCATCGCGTCTCCGCGGAGGAACTGCCGCAGGCCACGCTCGCCCACCATCTGCAGGATTCCACCCACATCGCCGAGGAAGTATTAACTGCTGGAATCACACATGGCATTGTGCGGATCGAGGCCAGCGGCTTCCACGGCGGCGAGCCCGATGAGAACCGCTGGAACATCGACCATGGCTCGATCGACTCATATTCCGCCCGCCTCACCCTCTCACCCAACGCAAACTGGACCGGGCAGGTCTCCGCCGGGCGTCTCACCAAACCGGAAGCTCTGGAGCCCGGCGATCAGGTCCGGACGACGGCTTCGGTCACGTGGAATCTGCCATATGGCAACGGCCATTGGGCGAGCAGCCTGATCTGGGGGCGCGTGCACAAGACCGTTGGAGGCGCCAATCTGAACGGCTATGGCTTCGAATCAGTCGCCCAATTCGCGCGGAAAAACTACGTCACCGGTCGTGTCGAACTGGTCGACAAAGACGAGTTGCTCGCGACAGGCCAGTCCTTTCGCGTCAGTGCTTACACCATCGGATACACGCGCGATTTCTACCTCCTGCCCCGTATCGCGACAGGCCTCGGCGCAAATATCACGACCTACGGTATGCCGGCAGCACTGCATGCATACTATGGAGAGCACCCCGCCGCCGTGCTGATCTTCCTCTGTTTCAGGCTAAGGAGCGCGAGTTGAATTCGCATCGAAAGCCAGGGGCGGTGCATCATCAAGACAGGCACCCGGGAGGGCGTATTTAAGAGATGGCGAGGGCGACACTGGATCTTCGGGTGGAAGGTATGAGTTGCGACGCATGCGTTCGCGCCATTGTGAGGAAGCTCTCGAGAGTCGCCGGCGTCGCCTCCGCTCAAGTGGATCTTGAGACCGGCAAAGCCACTGTTGAGTACGATGACGCGCGCGCGAAGGCAGATCAGTTGATCGGCGCCGTCGAGCAAATCGGATATCACGCCGTTCGCACATGAAAAAAGCGGAAGAAGTTGAATTGCCGATTGGGGGGATGACTTGCGCCGCGTGCGCACGCACCGTCGAGCGGCAGCTGGCTGGCGCTCCTGGTGTCAAAAAGGCCAGCGTCAACTTCGCTACGAAGGTCGCTTCTGTTTCTTACAATCCCGAACAGACGCGGATCGAAAACCTGATCGCTGCCGTGGAGGATGTTGGCTACGAAGTTCCTGAAGGTCCGCAGGATATCGCCGAGGCAACCGAAGCCCGGCGGAATCTCCGCCGCCTGATCGTCGGGGCGGCCTTCGCCGTGCCGGTCGTAATTCTGGGAATGCTGGAGAGGCTTCCCGTCCTCCAGTTCCTTCTTACTCTGCCGGTCATGATCTATTGCGGCCGCGGCTTTTTCGAGGATGCCTGGAAAGCCCTGCGCCACGGCTCCGCGAATATGAACTCGCTGATTGCTCTCGGCACCGGCGCGGCTTTTTTATATTCCCTTCAGGTCATCGCCACGGGTGGAACGGACGTCTACTTCGAAGCCGCCGCGGTGATCATTGTGCTGATTCTTGTCGGCAGAACGCTCGAGGCGCGCGCGCAGGGCCGCGCATCCGGTGCGATTCGCCGCCTGATGACCCTGCAGCCTTCCACCGCTCGGGTGATTCGCAACGATCGCGAAGAGGAAATTGTCCTCGCGGACGTTCTTATCGGAGATCTGCTGATCGTGCGCCCCGGCGAGCGCGTTCCCGTGGATGGCGTAATTCGCGAAGGCGCGAGCGATATCGATGAATCGATGCTGACCGGCGAGAGCCTGCCGGTTGCAAAGGCGCCGGGCGCGAAAGTGTTCGCCGGCACGGCCAATGGGGCGGGCGCTTTTCACTTTGAAGCCACGCAGGTCGGCCGCAATACCGCGCTCGCACAAATCGTCGAGCTTGTGAAACGCGCGCAGGGGTCGAAGGCTCCCGTGGCACGGTTGGCCGACATCGTGAGCGCCCGCTTTACAGTGGCCGTGCTGGCAATCGCGGTCGTGACTTTTGGCGTTTGGATGGTCTTCGCGCCTGTTGGGGTGGCTTTGGTGAACGCTGTGGCGGTCCTCATCGTCGCCTGCCCGTGCGCGATGGGACTCGCAACACCGACCGCGATTATGGTCGGGACCGGCCGGGGCGCCGAGCACGGCATTCTGATCAAGGGCGGCGAGCCTCTCGAAACTGCTGCAGGAATCGACACGCTGATCCTCGACAAGACCGGCACGATTACCACCGGCAGACCCGCGGTTGAACGGTTCCGCGCCGTCGCTGATTTCAAAGCGGAGGAAGTTGCGCACCTCGCCGCCGCGGTCGAGCGATGGAGCGAACATCCTCTTGCGAAAGCGATCGTAAAGCATTCGGAAAGCGCTCCGCTGATGGCGTCTGCATCTTTTCATGCGCTCCCAGGCAAGGGCGCGGAAGCCATAGTCGAGGGCCGGCGGATTTTCGTCGGTCGCGGTAATGACGGAGCAGTTGCCGTTGAGATCGATGGCACGCTGGCGGGCGAGTTCGACATCGCCGATAAGACCAGACCGGACGCCGCGCAAGCCGTTGCCCGGCTCCGCTCCATGAACATCGAAATCTGGATGATCACCGGCGATAGCCGGCGCGTTGCGCTGGAGATCGCGCGCGCCGTCGGGATCGAGGAAGCTTTTGTGCTCGCCGAAGTCCTGCCTCAGGACAAGGAGCGAGAAGTGGCCCGCCTGAAGTCCTCAGGCAAGCGTGTCGCAATGGTCGGCGACGGAATCAACGATGCGCCGGCGCTGGCGCGTTCGGACGTCGGGATTGCAATCGGGGCCGGCACCGATGTGGCAATCGACGCGGCCGGCATCGTCCTCATGCGCAGCGAGCTTATCGGAGTGCCGGAATCGCTTGCGCTGGCGCGCCGGACTCTGCGAACCATTCGTCAGAATCTTTTCTGGGCCTTCGGTTACAACGCCCTCGCGATTCCCCTTGCGGCCGGTGTATTTTATCCATTTACCGGCTGGACGTTGTCGCCGATGATTGCATCCGCGGCCATGGCTCTTTCGAGCGTATCGGTGGTGACCAACAGTCTGCGGCTGCGGCGCTTCAGGTTTTGAAAAGTTATGCGATGTCGCGGCCGGGGATCAACCTGCCGAAGCCCAGATTGCACACGATCTCGATGAGACTTCCGTTCAGGTTCTTCATCAGCCGCTGCTTCAATCCGGCGTAGGGCTGCGTGCCATCGAAGAGATCCTGCATCAGGGCGCGAAACTTCGGGCTCAGCCGTGTAAACTGCACCATCCGGCTGGTCACCGATCCGCCGAGGAACTTCCCATGGAAAACCCGCCCGGCGAGGCGTGAGCCGAACTCGAGGTCACCCATAAAGTCACGCCGCAGCAACTTGCGATAGGCGGCGCCCGCAAGGTCGATCGATTCGGAGAGAATTGCTCTAGCCGCGAGATCCGCCGAGCGCACCGCGTAGTAGAGGCCCTCCCCGGTGATGGGATCCACCAGGCCGGCTGCGTCGCCGGTCGCCAGCCATCCGTCTCCGGCAACGCGATTGTGCTTCCACGCCGGCGCTTCGAGACTCGGCAACAGGTGGCCGTAGAATGTTGCGCCGTCCTTGCGCAACCCGTGCTCCTCCATGTAGCGTTCGAGGCGAACGCGCATTGCCGATGCCGGCTCGCCTTTGCCGCAGATGCCGACCGAGAGATGGCCGCAGCGGGGAAAGACCCAGATGTAACCGGCGAGGCGTGGCAGGAACTGGATGTCGATGCGATCGCGATCGCCTGGAATGTAATAGCCGAGCGCGGTCATGGAATCGGCGGGCGTCAGCTCGGTGCCGAAGTCCCGCAGGGGGTTGCGGGCGCCTGTCGCGACAATACAGTAATCGGCATCGACAGTGCCCGATTTGGTGCGCAGGGACCACCGGGCGCCGCTGCGCTCGATGCTCAGAATGCGCGTCTTTTCGAGTTGCGCCCCTGCTTGTTGCGCGCGGTCGAGCAGCAGCCCGTTCAGGTCATACCGTGAGTAAATCAGCAGCGGATGGTCGAGCGACAGCGTGACGGCTTTGTTGTTCGGCGCGGAAAGAATCGTCTCGCGGACGATCTTCCGTGGAGTGTCTCCTTCCGCGAGGAACGGATATTGCGTGTAGGCTTTGTAAGTCAATCCGCCGCCGCAGGGCTTTTCCCAGGCCAGTTTCTCGTCGAACAGAACCGTATCGACCCCGCTCGAAGCCAGTTGCGCAGCTGCGAAGGCGCCTGACGGCCCCCCGCCGAGAATCGCGACCTTCATGGCTTCCGGGTTGGATCAGCGTGGCCGGCGTCGACGTGCGGATGTCCGGCAGGCAGTTGTCCATCGGATGGCGCCACACCCTCAGGTATCCCGGGATGTCCGGCAGGTAACGGGCCCGCGCCAGTGGTGCCGCCTTGCCCCTGCTGATGCATCTCCATATTGCGGCTCTTGATGTGCCACTCGTCGCCTTGTCTTTCGAGCGAGTAGGTCATCGTAATCGACTGCGACGGATCAGCTCCCCTGGGCCGGAAGCTGACCTTCGCATCCGCTTCTTTCTCGCGGAACGACACGGAATCGACGTTGACATCCATGCTTGCCACGTCGACTTTTTTCGCGATGTCTTTGATGACGCCCGCCTTGACCGCTTCAGGCGTATCTATGTTTTTCGAACAACCCGCGAGGCAGCTTGCCAAAGAAACCGCGGCGAACAGAAATGTAGCCGATTTCACGTACCGATTATACCCGCCGTTTATACCCGCTGTGGATCGGAGCCTTCTTCCAGAATGGCCTGCACAAGCCCTGGGATTGTATAGGATGAGGCCTCAACCGCAACCGATATTCCCCTCTGGCTGAGGGTCGCGGTAGTGATTGGACCGATGCTCGCGCACCGGATTGGGCGGAGGCGATCGATCCCGACCGCGCCGATCAGGTTTTTGGCTGTCGAAGAACTGGTGAAAGTGATCCAGTCGGGCCTGGTGGCAAGTATATTCATGGCGCGCAGTCCGAGATCCGATGGGGTCACGGTTCGGTAAGCTTCGACGACATCGACGCGGGCACCACGCTTCGTGAGCTGGTCCGGCAGAAGGTCGCGCGCTACGGCGGCGCGGGCGATCAATACGCGGGTCCCGGTGAGATCGTAAGCTGCCATGGCATCAAGCAGGCCCTCTGCTGTGTATCGCTCGGCGACCACGTCGACTTTCAGATGAAATTGTTCGAGCGCGGCGCGCGTGGCCGGCCCGATGGCACAGATGCGGCCCTGGATTTCGCGCAGATCCACGCTGCTGCGGTCGAGCCTTTCGAGGAAATACCGTACGCCGTTCACGCTGGTGAAAATCAACCATCCGTAATCGCGCAGTCTGGCAATGGCATCGTCGAGCGGCCTATAGTCTTCCGCGGGCTGGATCTCGATCGTAGGCAGCTCGATCGTTTCAGCTCCCAGATTGCGGAGGATCGCAGCCATCTCTCCCGCCTGCTCGGCGGCGCGGGTCACCACGACCCTTTGTCCGAACAGTGGCAGCTTCTCGTACCAGCTCAGTTTTTCACGCAGCCGCACGACTTCGCCCACGATAATCGTCGCGGGCGGCTTGAGACCGCGCTGGTGGATCGACAGAGGAAGAGATTCGAGCGTCCCCGTAATCACCTCCTGGTGGGCGCGAGTGCCCCACCGCACGGCCATCGCCGGTGTTGTCGCGGCGCGGCCGCCGGCAATGATTCGCCGCGCGATCTCGTCGAACTGCGAAAGCCCCATGAAGATCACGAGAGTCTCCGCGGTCCCTACTTTGGACCAGTCGATTTTCAAAACATCGTGGCCGGTGATGAACGTGACAACGGATGTATGATCCCGATGCGTGAGCGGCACGCCCGTGTAGGCGGCGATTCCAAGCGGCGATGTAACACCGGGAATCACTTCGAACGGGACCCCTGCGTCGGCCAGCGCTTCGGCTTCTTCGCCGCCCCGTCCGAACAGGAATGGGTCGCCGCCCTTCAGCCGGATAACGGTCTGCCCGCGCTGGCCGCGCTCAACAAGAAGCGCGCAGATCTCGTCCTGGGAGAGCGCGTGCTCCGACTTCTTCTTGCCGACATAAATCCGTTCAGCGGACGGCGGCGCAAGATCCAGAAGTTCGGAATTGGCGAGGTGGTCGTAGAGAATGCAATCGGCGTGCTGGAGCACGTGCCGGGCCTTCAGCGTGATCAGCTCCGGATCGCCCGGTCCGGCCCCGACAAGGTAGACCTTGGGCGTCAGCACGCTCGCCCGGAAACACCGCTCATACCGCGCCATCCGGTGCGGACGTTTCGTAGACGCTGTCGAGAATGGCGCCGGCGCCCCGCTTCAAAAGAACTTCGGCGACGTTGCGTCCAAGCTCGGCAGGCTTCGTGCATTCTCCGGTCGCCGTGTAGCGAATCATGCTGCTGCCATCGGGCGCGAATACAGCGCCGGTCAGGAAGAGCTCCGTCACATCCAGAGTTCCAAATGCGCCGATCGGAACCTGGCATCCGCCGCCCAGTTCGAGAAGCATGGCGCGCTCCGCGGTAACCGGAAGCCGCGTCCAGGGGTCGTCGAGTGGCGCGCAGGCATCGTATCCCGCGCCGCTCTCAAGTGTCTCGATCGCCAGCGCGCCCTGGCCGACGGCAGGACACATGCGGTCCGGGCGGAACGTCTCGCTGATGATCTCGCCCCAGCCGAGGCGCTGCAGCCCCGCGGCCGCCAGCACGATGGCGTCGTATTCACCGCGCTCGACTTTGTTGATGCGCGTGTCGATATTTCCGCGTATCGATCGGATGTTCAGATCCGGCCGCAGCCTCTTCAGTTGCGCGATGCGCCGCAGGGAACTCGTGCCGACAATCGCTCCGACTTTGAGATTGCGCAGCTTGCCCCCCACGATCGCGTCATAGGGTTCCGCCCGCTGTGGAATAGCCGCAAGGGTAAGGCCCCGCGGCAACTCGGTCGGCAGGTCCTTCATGCTGTGGACTGCAAGATCGATACGTCCGTCGAGGAGCGCTTCCTCGATTTCTTTGGTGAAAAGTCCCTTGCCGCCGACTTTGCTGAGCGGTACATCCTGAATCCTGTCGCCCGTGGTTTTGATGATCTCTATGCGGCATTCGGCGCCGCGTGCTTCGAGGCGTTCTCTGACATAGTTTGCCTGCCAGAGCGCCAATTGCGAGCCTCGGGACCCGATCACCAGCATAAATCCCAGTGTAACCAGCGGATGCTCGCGTGAAATTCGCGAGCCTCAATCCTGCAGGTGGAAAACCTTCCGCACAGCTTCGATGATCTGATCACGCTCGGGTTGACCGGCGTTACGACGCAAGGCGGAAATCGGCCCGTGCGCGACCTTGTTCACGATCGATTTGGTCATTGCCTCGATTTGCGCCTCGACCTGCTGCCGCTGTTCCGGCGTCAGATCGGGCATCCGGCGCAGGGCGCGCGTGACTTCGGCGATCCGGATTTGTTCGAGTTGTTCCTGCAGGCTGATGATGGTGGGCGTTACCTCTTCGAGCTTGAGCCGCGCCATCATCCGCTCCACTTCATCGGTGACGATGGTCTCGGCCTGCTGGGCCTGTTTCGAACGTTCTTTGATGTTGGCGTTCACTACGCCTTCGAGATCGTCGACGTCGTAGAGAAACACGCCTTCAATGTCATTCACCGCGGGATCGATGTTGCGCGGCACCGCGATATCGATCAGGAACATCGGCTTGTTCTTGCGCGCCGCGATCACGCGCTGCATGTCGTCGCGCGTCAGGATGTAATGCGGAGCGCCGCTCGATGCGATTACGATATCGACTTCATGCAGCATGGAGACGAACTGCGGGTATTCGACGGCGCGCCCCTTGAAGATGGCCGCCAGTTCTTCGGCGCGTTCCCATGTCCGGTTGGTCACGAAAATCCGGCGCGCTCCGGAACGGTGCAGGTGCCTGGCGGCAAGCTCGCCCATCTTGCCGGACCCGATGATCATCACCGAGTGGCCGTTGAGCGATCCAAAGATTTTGCGCGCCAGTTCCACAGCCGCGTAGCTGACGGAGACAGCCATCTGCCCAATTCCGGTTTCCGTGCGAACGCGCTTGGCGACGCTGAAAGCGCGTGTGAGGACTTGTTCGAGCAATCCACCGACAGCGCCTTCGGTCTTTGCTATCGCATAGGCGCTCTTGAGCTGGCCGAGCACCTGCGGCTCGCCGACGACCATCGAGTCGAGGCTTGCCGCCACGCGGAACAGATGCTGGATGGCGTCGCGCGCTTCGAGCCTGTAGAGATGGCCATCAAAGGCGTTCGCGGCGCCTTTCCAGTCCTTCAGGAAGCGCTCGATAACGACGGAAGGCTCTTCGTGATCCGGCGCAGTCAGAGCAATCTCAACGCGATTACACGTTGAAAGGATCATCGCTTCCGACGCCCCCAGGTTCTGCAACTCGTGCAGTGCTTCGGGAAGGGCTGCTTCCGCGATGGCCAGCTTCTCGCGCAAGTGCACCGGCGCCGTCTTGTGGCTGATTCCTGTGAGCAGCAGCTTCATTGAACGAGGCGGCTCTCCAGGCGGAAATGCGCGATCCACGTGGCGGCGGAGCAACAGAGGGCGATGATCGCCAGAATGGCCGCTTTGCGCCCGCGCCAGCCCGCGCTGACGCGGAAGAAGATCAGCGCCAGATAGATTCCCCAGGTGATGAAGGAAGTCGAGATCAGCCCGTTGTCGATCCAACTCGTGCCGTAGGAGATATAGGCCCAGACAATAATGATGATGATGCTCACCGTGATGAATACGAATCCCGCGCCGAGCGAGCGCGATATCAGCTCATCGAGCATGCCGAGCGGTGGAAAGATGCGGGAAAACGAGCGGACCTGTTTGCGCTTGAGCTCGCGCTCCTGCATCAGATAGGCGACGGCGGCGACAGCCGTGAACAGCAGCGCCGCGTAGCCGAGCAGCGCGAGCACGATGTGCACGGTCAGCCAGGTGCTGCGGACGGCCTCACTCGACCAGCGCGAGACCGGATTACTCAGCGCCGCCACCAGCGTCATCACGAAGACGAGCGGAAATACGAAGACGCTCAGGCTCTCGGC
>DATAZF010000376.1:0-4914 GCA_036272235.1 Bryobacteraceae bacterium
CCGTCGCGATCATGAACAACGGCGAGAAGAAAGGCGGCATGCCGCCCGCCTGGGACATCGTTCACTCTTCCCCCGGACTGCTCGATATCTGGCAACTCCACTTCTCGGCCGCGGGCGGCCACGACCACAACACCGATGAAAAGATGATTGCGAACATGGCCACCGACGGCGACGCCGGCAACTACCTCAAGCTGACCGCCCACCCGGATGGCCACTTCGAGGTCACCAACCCGCGTACCAGCTTTACCAGGAGATACTAAGCCGGGCACGGTGCTGAAAAAGCCCTGGCACGCGGGACGCCTGCCCCACCTTTTCTCGCGAGTCGTTGATTTGCAGTGCTGGCAAGCAGCCTCTCCTGACGACCCGCGATAATTGCCATATGGAATCCCGCAAACTCGGCTCCGCTGCCTTTGCCTCCTCCGCCATCGCGCTCGGCTGCATGAGCATGTCCGATCCCGAGGGGCGCTCCGAAGCCGCCGAACAGGAATCCATCGCCACCATCCACCAGGCCATCGACTCCGGCGTAACGCTGCTCGATACGGGCGATTTCTACGGCATGGGCCACAACGAAATGCTCATCGGCCGCGCCCTCCGCGAACGCCGCAAACAGATCCAGCTCTCCGTCAAATTCGGCGCGCTGCGCGATCACCGCGGCACATTCATCGGTTTCGACGGAAGGCCCGTCTTCGTCAAGAGCTCTCTCGCCTACACGCTCCAGCGCCTCGGCACCGATCACGTCGATTTCTACTTCCCCGCCCGTGTTGACCCCAACGTCCCGATCGAGGAAACCATCGGCGCCGTCGCCGACCTGATCCGCGAGGGCAAGGTTCTATACGCCGGCCTGTCGGAAGCATCCGCCCAAACACTCCGCCGCGCGCACGCCGTGCATCCGGTCAGCGCCCTCGAAATCGAGTACTCTCTGTGGTCGCGCGACATTGAGGACGAAATCCTCCCTGTAGCGCGCGAACTTGGCGTCGGGATCCTCGCCTACAGCGCCCTTTCCCGTGGACTCCTCACCGGCGCTCTGCCCTCGCTCAACGCGCAGGACTTCCGGATGCATTTTCCGCGTTTTCAGGGCGGCAACATTGCTGCGAACCTGCGTCTCGTCGAAAGCCTCCGGAAGATCGCCGGGAGCCGCGATGCCACGGTCGCCCAAATTGCCATCGCCTGGGTGCTCGCGCAGGGCGTTGACATTGTGGCTGTCGTCGGCACCAAACGCCGTGCTTACCTTTCCGAAAATCTCGCCGCCGCGGACCTCCACCTCACAGCTGCCGAGCTCGCAGCCATTGAAGAAGCCGTTCCGCGCGGCTCCGCCGCCGGCGCACGATATCCGGTTCCGGCGATGGCGTCCGTGAATCTCTAATGGCCCTCTACCTCGAAGACTTCAAGGTCGGCGAACATTTTCGCTCCGACGAGTATCAAATGACCGAAGCACAAATCATTGCCTTCGCCGCCGAATTCGATCCGCAGCCCTTCCATCTCGACCATGCCGCGGCCGCAGTCAGCGTCTTCGGAAGCCTCGCCGCCAGCGGCTGGCACACCGCCGCTGTCACCATGCGCCTCCTCGTCACCAGCGGACTCCCCTTCGCCAACGGACTCGTCGGCTTCGGCGGCGAAATCTCGTGGCCGCGTCCAACGCGCCCCGGCGATATCCTTCATGTCGAAAGCGAGATCGTCGACGTCCGCCCGTCCCGTACCAAACCGCAACAGGGTGTCGCTTCCGTCCGCAATGTCACGATGAATCAGCGCGGCGAGGAGGTCCAGATCTTCACCGCGAAAATCCTCGCGTTCCGGCGGCCCGCGTGAGAACTCTCGTCGTAGGCGCCGGAGCCGTCGGCGGCTATTTCGGCGGCCGCCTTGCCGAAACAGGCCGTGATGTGACGTTCCTGGTCCGCCCTCGGCGCGCCGCCGAGTTGGCTGCAGCCGGATTGCGCATCCGCAGCCGCCACGGCGATGCCACGATTGCATCTCCCCAAACCGTGCTCGCCGAAAACCTCGCGCAGCCGTTCGAGGTCATACTCCTCAGCTGCAAAGCCTACGATCTCGACAGCGCCATCGAATCCTTCGCCCCCGCCGTCGGACCGGATACCGCGATTCTTCCGCTCCTCAACGGCATGCGCCACCTGCGGATCCTGGGCGACCGCTTCGGCTCCGGTCGCGTGCTCGGTGGACTCGGTTTCATCGCCGCCACCCTCGCCACCACCGACGATGACAAGCGAGAGATTGTGCATCTGAGCGAGCCGCACGGCCTGACGTTTGGAGAAATCGACGGCGGAATCTCACCGCGCGTGCGAGCGATTTCCGATCTGATGCAAGGCGCGATTTTCGTTCCGCAATCGAGCCCCGCAATCGTCCTCGAAATGTGGGAGAAGTGGGTCTTCCTTGCCACTCTCGCGGGCAGCACCTGCCTGATGCGCGCCTCGATAGGAAATATCGCCGCCGCACCCGGCGGCACCGATTTCATCCTTCGCCTCTTCGACGAGTGCCGCTCGATCGCCGTTGCCGAGGGTTATCCGCCGCGTGAAGAATCTCTGGAACGAGCTCGCGGCACGCTGACCTCGCTCGCTTCGACCCTCACCGCCTCCATGTTGCGGGATGTCGAAAGCGGCAACAAGGTCGAAGCGGACCATATCATGGGCGACCTCCTCCGGCGCGCCCATGCTCACGGGTCCGATGCGCCGCTGCTCTCTCTCGCTTATACCCACCTCAAGTCATACGAGGCAAGGCGCGGCGCCACCGCGCCTTGATTTCGCCACCCTACATTTCGAATACGCGACGCACTTCCACTGTTCCGCCGTTCGCGAGATGCGGATGGTCCATCGAAAGCTTCACAGCGTCGTCGTAGCTTGCGGCCTCGATCGTGTAATACCCGCCCAGAATCTCCTTCGTTTCGCTGTACGGCCCGTCTGTCGAGCGCGGCTGTCCATTGTTCGCGCGGATCACGCGGCCCGGTTCCCCCATCAGGCGATTACTATCGACGACGAATGGCCTTCGCGTCCACTCCATGTACTTTTCGGTCGTCTTCTGCATCTCCTCCGGACTCAACTTCATGAAGCCGGATGGATCGTGATGCAGCAGCAGCAGAAATTTCGGCATTTTGGATTCTCCTTTTATCGATTGTGTCGCGTGCGACATCTTTATAACGAGCCATGCAGGCGGAAATCGACAACGCGTGCAATAATCGCGGCCATAGGCTCAATATATGGAAATCACCTGGCTCGGTCACGGTACGTTTCAGTTCGTCCTTCCTGGAGAAGAAACCATCATCCTCGACCCTTGGACTGACGGCAATCCCGCTTACCCGAAGGATTTCGAAATCACGCGCTGCGACACCCTGCTGATCTCGCACGGTCACTTCGATCACATCCACGACGCCGTTCCGCTCTGGAAGAAATTCCGCCCGCGCGTGATCGCGATCTATGAGACGTGCTCCTGGCTCGGCAAAAAGGGCATCGACACCTGCCAGCCCATGAATAAAGGCGGATCCCAGCAGGCGGGCGCCGTCACCGTCACCATGACGCACGCCGTGCACAGCTGCGGGATCACCGACGACGACGGATCCATCGTCTATGGCGGCGAAGCCGCGGGCTACGTGCTTAAGTTCGCGGACGGCCGCACCCTGTATTTCGCCGGCGACACCAACGTGTTCATGGATATGCAACTGATCGCCGAGCTCTACAAACCGGACCTCGCGATTCTGCCCATCGGCGACCTGTTCACAATGAGTCCGCGGGAAGCCGCCGTGGCTTGCCGTCTGCTCAGCGCGCCCGTCGTGATCCCGATGCACTTCGGAACCTTCCCGCCACTCACCGGCCGGCCGGATGGTCTCCAGGCTCTGGCAAAGAACACGCGCGTCTGGGAATTGCATCCCGGCAAAACAGTCACCTGGTGAGCCCCGCTGGTGAGCCCAGCCCAGTGAGCCCCGCCCGGTGAGCAAAGAGGGTTTGTGCGCGGATTGCCTGCATCGCAGGCAAATCCGCAACGACCGCGGCAGCGTCTTCACCATGTGCCTGCGCTCTTTCAATGAGCCTGCCTATCCCAAATATCCGCGACTTCCGGTGCTGCGCTGTGCAGGATTCGAAAAAGCACGCCCGGAAAGCCCGGCACCGCCAGGCGCCTGAGCATCAGCCGCGTGAGACACTGCGGATATCAACTCGTACTGGAATCTTTGCGGTCCGCATTTGAATCTCTGCAACATCCTCTGCCCCTGAGCTCATGCCGGAATCGAGCACATTGGAACGCGCTCCCGAAGAGCAATCGCCTCCCCAGGAGACGGCGCAGACTTACGCCCCGTGGAAGCCGAAGTACAACCCCTGGATCGTCGCCCTTACCGTCACGCTCGCGACCTTCATGGAAGTTCTCGACACCTCGATCGCCAACGTCGCCCTTCCTCATATCGCGGGAGGATTATCCGCCAGCCAGGACGAATCCACCTGGGTCCTGACGAGCTACCTCGTCTCGAACGCGGTCATCCTGCCGATCAGCGCCTGGCTCTCGGTGCTGGTCGGACGCAAGAAGTTCTACATGACCTGCGTCGGCCTCTTCACCATCAGCTCGTTTCTCTGCGGACTCGCGCCCACGCTCGGCATGCTGGTCCTCTTTCGCGTCATGCAGGGGCTCGGCGGCGGCGGCCTCGCTACCAGCGAACAAGCCATCCTCGCCGACACCTTCTCGGTCGAAAAGCGCGGCATGGCTTTCGCGATATACGGCATGGCCGTCGTCCTCGCACCCGCCATCGGACCCACCCTCGGCGGCTGGATCACCGACAACTATTCCTGGCGCTGGATCTTCTATATCAACGTGCCCGTCGGCCTGCTGTCCCTCTATCTCACCAATCGGATCGTCGAAGATCCGCCATATATGAAGACCGAGCAGGAAAAAACCCTGCGCAATCCGATCGACTACATGGGCCTC
>DATAZF010000377.1:0-4399 GCA_036272235.1 Bryobacteraceae bacterium
CCGGGGCTTCCCGCACCCGCATTTACCATTGATCAGGTACTGAGCGCGCCATTTCCGGAAGATCTGACAGTCTCACCGGCGGGTGATGCGGTGGCGTGGGTTCAGGACGCCGCAGGCATTAGAAACGTGTGGGTAGCACGGGCGCCCGAATACAAGGCGATTCAAATCACTCGATTCACAGCCGACGACGGGCAGGAAATCGCCGGGATCGCCTGGCAACCGGATGGCTCGCGGGTTTATTTCACGCGTGGCGACGGACCGAATGGGCGTGGCGAGTTCCCTAATCCGCGCAGTGATCCGGCGGGTGCGCACCAGGAGATCTGGGGAGCAGGTCTGTCAAGCCCGCCAGCGAAACTGGCGGAAGGGCACTCACCAGCTGTCGCGCCAGACGGATCCATGGTCGTGTGGATCGCCGGTGGCCAGATCTGGTCTGCGTCTCTGAGCCCGGCCGGATCGAAACCGGCTCAGCTGATTCATGGCCGAGGGTCCGCGAGCGATCTTGTGTGGTCGCCCGACAGCCGGCGCTTTGCTTTTGTCAGTAACCGTGGCGACCACGCACTCATTGCAGTCTATGACGTCCGGGCAAAAGCGCTCCGCTTTCCCGATCCGAGCGTGGACAATGATCAATCACCCATATGGTCGCCCGATGGGAAGGAGATCGCCTTCATACGCACTCCAGGCGCATCCGGCGAATTTGAATATGGTCCGAAGCGAACCGGTCCGCCCTGGTCGATTCGCGAGGCCGACGCAGGGAGCGCCGAATCGGGGCGGGGCCGTGAGGTCTGGCGTGCACAGGAAGGGCGCGGCAGCGTATTCTGGCCGGTGGCCGCTGAAAAGCAGTTGCTGTGGATGGCGCCGGACCGGCTCGTTTTTCCATGGGAGCGCGATGGTTGGCTTCACCTTTATTCGACTGCCGTGGATGGGAAGAAAAGCGCACCTGCACTGCTGACGCCTGGCAGTTTTGAAGTAGAGAATGTGGCGGCAGCGGATCGATCTTCGGTCGTGTTTTCGTCAAATCAGGGTGATGCGGATCGCCGGCACCTGTGGCGCGTCGGTCTCGATGGTGGTGCGCCTCAGCGCGTGACCTCAGGCGCCGGGATCGAATGGTCGCCGGCGGCTTTGGCCGACGGGAGGCTTGCCTTGCTGCGCTCGGATGCGAAAATGCCGGCGCGCGCGGCAGTGCTCGACGCTACCGGAGCGATACGCGACCTCGCTCCAGCGACAGTACCTGCTGACTTCCCCGCAGCCCTTTTGATCGAACCGCAACCGGTGCTCTTTTCCGCAAAGGACGGTTTGCGCCTGCACGGCCAGGTGTTCGCGCCTCGGGCTGGCACTGCGAAGCATCCCGCGGTCGTGTTCTTTCATGGCGGTTCCCGCCGGCAGATGCTGCTCGGGTGGCACTACATGAGCTACTACAGCCAGGCCTATGGATTCAATCAGTACCTGGCGAGCAAAGGCTACGTCGTGTTGTCCGTTAACTACCGGAGCGGAATCGGTTACGGCAGCGATTTCCGCGAAGCTCCACACTACGGCGCGACGGGCGCGAGCGAGTTCAATGACGTCCTGGCGGCAGGCGCTTATCTGCGCGGCCGGGCTGATGTCGATTCGGCGCGCATCGGCGTGTGGGGCGGTTCCTATGGCGGCTATCTAACCGCGCTGGCACTGGCCCGCGCATCCGATACATTCGCGGCGGGCGTGGATTTGCACGGCGTCCATGACTGGAATCTGGAAGTCACCAGCACCGCGCCGGTCCGCGATCGCCAGAAGCGAGAGGCCGCCGAAAAGCTGGCGTTCGAGTCGTCGCCGATGGCTTCCATCGCCACGTGGAAATCGCCGGTGTTGCTGATACAAGGCGATGATGACCGAACGGTTGTGTTCGCCCAGACGGTGCAATTGGCCCAGGCTCTGCGGAAACAGGGCGTGCCGTTCGAGCAGTTGATCTTTCCCGATGAGGTCCACGATTTTCTGGTTCATGCGGACTGGCTCGCGGCCTATCATGCAGCCGACGAATTTCTGGCGAAGTATCTGAAGCCTTAGCGCGCGGCTGCAATCTCAGTTCTGCGACGGCTCACTCGCCTGATCCACCACCAGCAATTCGACCAGCCCTTTGTCGGAGATCAGCTTCAGTCCGAGTTGCTCCTGAACTGCTGTAAAAAGGGATGGCGCGTCGAGCGACGTTTCGGCCGGCCGGTCGGAAGGAGATGGATCGGGCGTCCAGGAAAGCTCTACGTCAAAGAGTCCTGTCAAGGCAGTTTTGTCGACGGTGAAGCGTTTTGCCAGCGGTGCCAGGTAAGTGGCGAGCTGCGTCATCGAGATCGCCCGGGCCGACAAATCGCGCCCGCTGATTCTCGCGCCACACCGCAGAGCACGGCCCGGTTCCGGAGCGTGCGGAGTGGCCAGATAAGCAGCGCAGTCGAAAGAAGAGCGGATGAGCTGCGGTCCTGTCTTCCCGTCGTTGCGAGCGAGGATCAGCGAGAACGTCGGCAATTCCCGCTTCTCACGATGAACCTTCAACCCGAAGCGATCTCTCAACAGGGCTTGCAGAAGCACCTGCCCGGAAGGCGCCGGCTCGCTCTCGGCTCTTGCCTCAATGTCATATCGTTTCGTCGCAAACCAGGCCGGGGCACCCACTACTTCACGGTCCTGAACCCGGTAGGCCGTCCTGAGAAGCGTGCTCATAGTAACGGCCGTGCCTGTCAAGCGGCCTCCAGGCAGGGAGTCAAACAGCCCTCGAGGGTTTACATCGTGGTTCGGCTTGATGGAGGCGACGTAAGAAATTGCCGGACCCGTCGCCGGCGGCGACTGCGCTCCAACCGTACACGAAAAGACGACGGCCAGCGCCGTTAGCGTTCGAGCCGCGGCCATGCCGGATTACCTCGCCGGCTGCGGCTGCGACTCCGACTGAAGCTTGCGCAATTGCTCCAGCCGGGCTTCAGCGCGCCGGACATCCGGATGCGCTTCCGTGTATGTTTCCCGCAATCGAGCCACTTCGAATTCCGCAGATTTAATGGATCGGTTCAGATCGAGCGCGGTGTTCGCCTGCAGCTTGAAATCGATCGTGATCGTCGTCAGGACTTCGATCGGCTCCCCGTTCAGCAGCGTCGGCCGGTAGCGCCACTGGCTGACGGCATCGGTTGCCGCCGTGACGAAGGCTGGGTCGACCGCCGTGTTTTGCGGGACGATCGACAGCGGCTCTCCGGTTTTCGAAATGACCGCGTCGAGCAGCACCGTGCCCTCAATGCCCGCGGCCTGTAAAGCCGGCGGGTAAACGGGCCGCAACTGTTGAATCAAATTGGCGGCCTGTACGTTCCCGCCGACACGGATCGGCTTGCCGGAGGGAGCGGCCGCAAACGACGTGGGACGTGGACTGCCCGCGGCAACTACTGTGATCTGTTCGCCGACGTCTCCGACGCTCAGTCTGACGGGCGCCATTACGGTCCCACCGCTTGTAAGTGTCACGTCGAGACGAAACGGCGTAAACCCCGGGACTTGTGCCACCACCGAGTAGTTGCCGGCCGGAATGTTATTGAGTGCGAAGTTGCCGACTGCATCTGTTTTGACAACTTCCCTGTTTGTGCCCTGGAGATTGGAGATCATCACCTGCGCGCGAGCAACGACCGCGCCGGTCGGATCTTGCACGGCGCCGGTGATCGTTCCTGTGCCCCCGGTTTGGATGGCGGGCGCGCCACCGCGGCGGCCGGGCCCCTGGGCTTCGAGGCGGAGAACGGTTAACGGAGCCACTATGGCAGCCGTGATGAGAGCAGCGGCCAGCCATGTGCGGCGGGCGGCGAAAGAACGGTTCACGAACGGATCGAGTATGGATTTCACGCGCGACTCCAGATGAGAGGTGGTGGCCATGGGGATGGCGGGTTGAGGGTTGAACAACCGGGCAAGATCGAGCAACTGCCCGGCGTAGCCGGAGGGGCGAAGTCCGATGCGAAGCGCCGCATCATCGCAGGCGCGCTCGCTTTCCATGCGCAACCGCGCGGCGGCGAGCCAGCACAGCGGGTGGAACCAGTAGATAACGGTGGCTGCGTGCGCGACGAGGAGAATTGCCGGATCGCGCCGCCGGATGTGCGCGAGCTCATGCGCCAGAACCGCACGACGCCGGGCGGGCTGCCACGTCGCGGAGTCTTCCGGCAGCAGGATCGCGGGATGCAGGATTCCCGTAACCAGAGGGCCTGGGACTTGCGGACTTCTCAATATTCGGACGGGGCACGTGCCTTCCACAGGTTTTGCCGCCGCCGCGATGCGCCGAAACTGGATCGCTTTCATGGCGAGGCGAAGAGCGAGCAGCAGAGATCCCAACATCCAGGCGAACCCGGCAACTTCGGTGAGAGTGATTGCGCTTTGTTTGGCAGAGCCCGTGACGAGAACAGCCTGCGTTACGAGGACCGGG
>DATAZF010000378.1:0-10252 GCA_036272235.1 Bryobacteraceae bacterium
AGGGGCCTTGCTGCGATCGGTCACTACTGAACGCCTCGCGCTCTCGAGAATCTCGCGCGAGATCACCGGTTCGGGTTTGGCCTGCGGTTTGCGTTTCATATCCTGACTCCACTATGTCAAATGCCGGTACGCGGAAACAACTACCCCGTAACGGAGCGGTACTCGTACCGTAGAAGTTGAATCCCTTCATGGACGCGCCGCGCCCAACTGAACGTCAATCCGGGCGATCTGCGCTTTCACCTGGTCAAGATCCTTCGCATTTGGCGAAAGCTTAACGTAAGCGCGCAATGCATCGCCCGCGCCAGCGTAATCGCGCTTGTTGATCAATATGAGCCCCAGTAACTGATTGGCATGCGGGTCACGATTTGGCGGATTCAGCTTCAATGCCGCGCGAGTGTTCTTCTCCGCCTGGTCGTAGTCATGCATGTTGAAGTGAGCGACCGCATTCTCAAACCAGAGCCGAGGATAATCCACCGGATCCAGTTGCAGGGCGCGATCGAGATTCTTTACCGCTTCCGGCCATTTCGCCTCACGAGCGGACTGCTCGCCGAGTTCAACATAAGGTTCCACGAGCTTGCCATCCAGTTCGATCGCTTTCAGAAAAGCATCGCGCGCTGCGGCTGTCTCCTTCTGCTGCAATCTGGCGCGCCCGAGATCGAGCCATGCGCTCGCGTACTTCGGATAGATATCGACGGCTTTCCGAAGCTCCCTTTCCGCGTCCGCGCCTTTGGATTTGTGCAGCAGCTGCACACCTTTCTCCCACGCCTTTCTCGCATCCTTTGGTGCGTTCAGCGAAGTCGCGCTCACCGACGTTCCTTCAACGCCCGCGATGCGGTGCAGAAAGATCGTGCCGATGTCCGGGTTGTCGCTCGCGCGCCTGCTGCTCAAATCCACCCGGTCCGAACGGAATCCCGCAGCGTTGACGATCAGCTCGCAGCCAAGCATGTTGGGGCCACCGGAGCCGCTCACCGGACTGCCGGAGAGGCTGCTCGTTCCCATGTCGCCGGCACTGCGCCCGCCATTGATTCCGCCTCCTTCGGAAGCATCCGGAATGATGCCGGCGCTCTGACCCCACTGGAAACTGAACTGGCCTTTAAGATTCGTGAAAGCCACGGTGCGTGGCGTGTTCGCGCACAACCGTTGAATGCCGACGCCGCCGGGGGGCGGGGAGCCATCGTCCATCATGACTCTGCCGGAGATGAAAACCGGCATCTGCGGTTGCGGAATCACACCCGGATTCGATTGCTGGGTGGGCTGAGACGACTGGGACGGCGTGCTGCTGGCGGGTGGCGCTGCGGTATTCCCGCCGCTGTTGCCGCCGGAACTCCCCGCGCCGCCTCGCTGCGCGCTGAGACTAACGGCCGCAAGCAACGCGAAAACGGTACCACGGAATGCGTAACCCATCTGTACCCCACCCCCCGGCCGAATCAGCTCGATTATGGCACAAGGCCGCGCTGGCAGTTTCCCGTCCCACCTCTGCTCATGGCCCGGCGCCATCGGATATCATGAGGCCAGATGGCGATTGCACCGTTGCCGACGCCTTTGCAGGATTTTGGCGGACGGCGGTTCTCGTTCTATCCGCCGATCCGTAACCTGGGGCCGAACGAATGGTTGTACCGCCGCGCCACCTGGTCGGAGTGTATTGTCGCCAACGCACGCTCCGGCGAGGAGTTCTGCATTCCCCGCATGTTTCTCGGTGACGTCTCGGACGTTGACGAACCTGTGATGATCGTCGGTTTGAATCGGGAGCTGGAATGGCGGGCAGGCGCCGTTACGCCGCGCGAACGACGCGTCATTATGCTCCCGGTAACGGCCGGCGAAAGTGCCGCGCCGGCTCATCCGGGACGCCTCGCGCCGGTAATAAATATCCGTCTGGAGACGAAACCCGAGACACGCGCCCGGAAATGGATCGGCGTCGCAGCCGTGCTGGGCGCCGTCGCGTTCACCATCGTGGCGGATGTTGGGCGCCAGACGCAATCGCACCAGCGTCCGGACCAGTTCCGCGGCTATCGATCTTATCTGCAACTCGGCCCCGGCGACAACTATGCCTCCACAGTCGGGAAGCTCGGCCCTCCGTCGAGAACGAGCTCTTTCGAAGCCGGCGACCGGCGGCTGCGCTCCCTCACCTATACGCTGCGGCATTATTCCGTGATTCTCCAGACGCCATCCACCGGAGATCAGGCCCGCTACATCGGCACTGTCGACCTGCACGGTCGCGTACTCGATGCCGTACGGTTTGAAGACGGGTCCACCGCCAGTTCGCTGTTGCACTCGCTTCCCACATTCTGACAATCTCTATAGACAATGAGTACGTTCAAGCGTGTTGCGCTTACCGCCTTCTGGATCGCCATCGCATGCGGTGCGGCGATCTGCCTCGGCGCCATCGCATCCAGCCGCGGAGAACACATCAACAGCATGTGGCTGGTGCTCGCCGCCATTTGTTCTTATCTGATCGGCTACCGCTTCTACGGCAAGTTCATCGCTGCCCGCGTCATGGCTCTGAATGACGAGCGCGCGACGCCAGCCGAGCGTCTGGAAAACGGACACGACTATGTCGTCACCAACAAGTGGATCGTCTTCGGCCAGCACTTCGCGGCCATCGCCGGACCTGGTCCGCTTGTCGGCCCCGTGCTCGCCGCGCAGTTCGGGTACCTGCCCGGAACTCTTTGGATTATCATCGGCGCCGTCTTCGGTGGAGCCGTGCAGGATTTCGTGATCCTGTTCGCGTCGGTTCGGCGCGACGGCAAGTCGCTCGGCCAGATCGCACGCGAGGAAGTTGGCAAGGTGGGCGGGATCGTAGCTCTCATCACGGTTTTGCTGATCATGATCATTCTGCTCGCGGTCGTATCGCTGGTCGTCGTAAATGCGCTGGCCGGCAGCCCCTGGGGGACTTTCACGATCTTCGCCACCATGCCCATCGCGGTGCTGATGGGGCTCTATCTGCGCTATTGGCGGCCGGGCAAAGTGCTCGAATGCTCGGCCCTCGGCGTCGTTCTGACGGTCGGTTCCGTCTTCGGCGGGCAGTGGATCGCAGGATCGGTGCTCGGCCCCGTGTTTACACTTTCGGCCATAGCCATTGCAGTGGCAATTATCATCTACGGTTTTCTGGCCAGCGCCCTGCCTGTGTGGCTGTTGCTCGCACCGCGCGGCTACCTGAGTACATTCGTGAAGCTGGGCGTGATCGTGATGCTGGCGATCGGGATTCTCGCCGTTCGTCCGGAACTGCAGATGCCCGCATTCACCCGGTTTGTCGACGGCACTGGACCCGTGTTCGCCGGCAAGATATTTCCGTTTTGCTTCATCACGATCGCCTGCGGCGCGGTATCGGGCTTCCATGCGCTGATTTCTTCGGGCACGACTCCGAAAATGCTCGCGCGCGAGACGCATATTTGGCCAGTTGGCTACGGCTGCATGCTGCTTGAAAGTTTTGTCGCGGTAATGGCGACGATCGCCGCTTGCGTGATGGACCCCGGCGTTTACTTTGCGGTGAACGCTCCGGCCGGCGTCGTCGGCAGAACAGCCCAGGCCGCCGTAACTACGATTTCCGGATGGGGCTTTCCCGTCACCGCCGACCAAATGGCGTCGATGGCCCGCAGCGTCGGCGAGGTGACACTATTCAGCCGCACGGGCGGCGCTCCCTCGTTCGCATTGGGGATGGCCCACATCTTTGCTCGCGGAGGCGGCGGCGATATCGTGCTCGGCTTCTGGTATCACTTCGCGATTATGTTCGAGGCCTTGTTCATCCTGACGATCCTCGATGCCGGCACGCGGGTCGGCCGCTTCATGCTGCAGGATCTTTTGGGGCAAGTGTGGAAGCCCCTCGGCCGTACCGGCTGGATGCCGGGTGTCATCGGGATGAGCGCCGCAATCGTGGGCGCATGGGGATATTTTCTGATTCAGGGCGTGCGGGACCCGCTCGGCGGCGTGAACTCGCTCTGGCCGCTTTTCGGCATCGCGAATCAGTTGCTGGCCGGGATCGCGCTCTCGGTCGCGACGACGATTCTTCTCAAGATGCACGGGCCGAAATTCATGTGGATTACCTGCGGACCGCTCGCCTGGCTTGTCCTCGTAACCTTCAGCGCGGGCTGGCAGAAGATTTTTTCACCCTTGCCGGCTCTTGGATTTTTAGCTCAGGCCAATCAACTGGAAGACTCACTGAATGCCGGCAGCATCACAGGCGCGGCCATCGCTCAAACGAACGCCCTGATTTTCAATGCCCGTCTGGACGCGGCCGTATGCGGCGTCTTTATGATTTTGGTAGCGATCGTGCTGATCGATTCGCTGCGCCTCTGGTACGGAATTTTGCGCGGTACGCAGGAGCGTACGGTGGTCGAGTCGCCATTCGTAATCTCGCGCCTGACGGGGGAGGAGGCTTAGCAGGATGCCGAAGCAACTAGTCAATAAGGAGAGGCGGGTGGCTCTATTTCGCATGGCTCGGAATTTCGCCGCCGGTATCGCGGAATTGCTGGGCGAAATTTCCGATCAGAACGCCTACGCCCGCCATCTCGCCGCGCAAGGCGCGACACATTCTCCTGAAGAATGGCGTCGTTTCAGCGATGAGCGGTTTCGGATGAAGTACCAGCAGGTCAAATGCTGTTGAACGATCCCTTCTGATGCAAGGAATCCTGCGGGCGCTGGCCGTCCTCTTCTTCTCGCTCGGCGGCTTTGGCCTGCTGCTGCTCGGTATTCTCGATTCCTCATTCCTTTTCATGCCGTTGGGAAATGACCTTTTGGTCGTAGCGCTGACCGCGGCCCATCGGCAGCGCATGCTTTACTACGTCCTGATGGCGACGGCCGGCTCCACAGCCGGCGTGGACTTCACGCGCTGGGTCTCCGCGCGCGGCACCCGGAAAAGCCTGGAAGGCAAACAGAAGAGCAAGAGGCTCGCCTACATTGAGAGGCAGGTGAAGGAACACGGCGGAGTCGCCATCGCTACAGCCGCCCTCATGCCGCCTCCTTTTCCTTTCACGCCCTTCATCATCGTTGCGGGAGTCCTGCAGTATCCACGAAGGAAGATGCTGACGATCATCGCCGCATCAAGAACGCTGCGCTTCGGGATTGAAGGATCGCTGGCTCTTATCTATGGGCGCAGAATTATACAGATGGCGCGCGCACCGTGGGTCGAAAATTTCATTCTCGTGCTGGTCGCGATTTCCTTGCTGGGTAGTGGGTGGTCGCTCTTCAACCTGGTCCGCACGAGCCGCACGCGCGGCTGAGGACCACCGTTATTCGACGCGCAACTCCACCCATCCTGGCAGCGTCGCGGGCTTGTTCTTCAGAAAGACCACGCGGCGTGTCTTCGGAAAGGGCAGCCCTGACTTGATGGCGCGCTCATAGTACGGCAAAGCCGCGAGCGCCTTGCGATGCTCCTCATCCTCCGCGCCAATTGCGGCAGCCTTGCTCAGGAAGCCCGCGCCCCAGCCGATGGCCAGCAGGCATCCGCCATCGTTCCGCGCCGCCGCGAGCCTGTTCTTCAAATCCGCAACGGAAGCCGCTAGTTCCTCGAGCCCCGTCCAAATGGCGTACTGGGCGTGCAACTCAAGCTGCTTCTCCGCATACCGGTTCGCAGCGTCAAACAGGCGATCGTGAGTAACCGGCGCATTCCACCGCAGGGCTTGCCGGACTTCCTCACGATTCAGAAACTCGTTCTCGCGCCAGGTGCCTTCGAACGCCGCCCCCGGGTCCGCCATCTCGGCAAAGGTGGGCGTGCCGTCGTCCGGGCGCTTCCCATCCACTGCGCCCCGGCCCGCCTGCTTCCATCCAAGCGAATACTGCTGCGGGCTCCGCGCCACGAGCGTCGCCAGACGCAGCATATAAATCCGAAAAGTCTCGCGCGCTTTCGGACCGGAATCGGTAACCGCGATGGCTCGCATCCGGTCCGATCCGCCACTGCCTGATGCCTGCTGCTCCACATGTTCAGCGGGCCGCCTCGACGGACGCTCCCCTGTGAGTTTGGAGACTACATCCCGGAGCGCCCCGGGTTTCATGTTCGCGAACACATACGCCGTCCGCAGCGCGCCCTTGATTGCCGCCCCCGGCAGGAAAGGCCCGTCATGAGTGGCGGCGAACGTTGGAATGCTCAAACTCTCCGCTTGCGCCCGCTCCCAGTACTGTGCGTACGAGCTGTGCTCGAAGGGAATCCGCCGGTCGGCATAGTTCTGGGCGAAGCCTCCCCACGATGCGAAGTCGAGCTTCGTCGCCTTGGCCAATTGCGCGAGGTAGCCCTCAAGCCGCGGGCCCTTCGACAGCAGCTTGAAAATGCGGGGCTGATCAAGGACGTTGACCTGTTCGCGCCAGACCATGTAGTCGATCGGCGAAAGCTTGTCGCCGCTGCCCACCAGAGTCGGCGTCAGGATGGTGACGCGATACTTCACGCCTCCACCTCCAGCGGCACCGGCACCGCCAGGGCGAAACCAGCCCGCCATGCGGGATGCGGAAAGCCCTCTGGCGCGACATCCACCGCGCGTCCGCGCAACGAAGGCGCCATAAGAACGGAGCCTTCTTCGATCATCCGAACGTGTTTTTTCTTCACCGACCCACCGCTAACGCTGTCGGTCCAGCCGGCGCGCGTCAGCATCGCATAATCGCCGCGCGTCCAGTCGACCGCATCTTCCGCGTGCGGCGAGTAAAGGGAAAGCATCCACCACGCGCCCGGATGGCCTTCGCCAAACATCGACGAGGCGTCCGAAAATTCCGGCTCGGCCGCCCGTCCCCAGCCGCGTGAGCGTTCGCCGCCAAAACCCGAATCGGCGAGCAGACGAAGCGCGGATTTCACTCGCGTCTCCCACTCGGCGCTCTCGGTTTCGACCAGGCCCCACCAGCCTGCGTTGGACGTGAATTCGAGGCAAGCCGTGCGATGCGGTTCCGTGTGTCCCGTAATCCGGTCCACGGCCGCGGCCGCGCGCATCGAAACCTCGAACGGCGCAGGCATTCCAACCGGCAATAAACATTCGCTGGCGCCATCGACCGCCCAGCGCGATTCGTTGACCACTCCACGGCGGGCCACTTCAACCGGGACGAGTTTCGCGGCGCTCACGTAGAGCTTACCGGCGCCGGATGGCGGCCAGGCGGTTCGCGGCGGCGGAAGAAGCCGCGTGTCTCCCACGAAAGGAAACAGTGAGCTGAACCGTACCGCTGGAATTTCGGCGCGCGCCGTCGCGTCGAGCCACTCTTCGAGCCAGTTCAGTGAGGCCATCGCATGCGTGACCGCCGAATACAGGGCGTCGCTGTGATAGATCGCGTCCACACGCTCGCGATCGCCCGTGCGATGTCCCGCGCGCCATGGGCCCGTCGGGCGCAGCCGGACCTCAATCATGGTGGACATGAGGCAGCGCCATCAGGCGACCAAAGAATCCCCAAGCTCCGTCACCTTGCCCTGCAGCGCGGCAAGATCTACCCCCGCCGCGATCTCACGCTCGGCCGCGCCGGACGCGTAGTAGTCTTTCCCTCGCCACGTCATTTTGAGGTTGTCGAATCGCACGCGGCCGCTGCCCCGCGATCCGCCCCCGCCGAGCGCGTCGTCTTCGAGCAGGCGTAGCCCCTGCAGCACAAGTCCCGGTAGCACCGCATCTTCCGCGCATAGAATATCCAGCACCATGCGCACCCGGAAACGCGCGCCGGCAGGCACCCGCTCCAGCGTCCGCGGATTCGCCTGCGACGTAATGCGATCGATGGCGTTTTCGCTCTTGACCTCAGTCAGCTCATCGTCCAGCGTCTCGCGCATCTGCGGTGTGATGCTTTCAAGAACCAGCGGGGCGTCGAATACGCTCAGCCGCGCAGGCGTTGCATGATTGCTGTCGATGTCGCCGCCGCCAACCTTCTCCATTCGCCCAGGGCTCCGCCCGAAGAGAACACAAATCTCATCGTCCGGCCGGTCGCTCTGGTGGATGCGAACTTCCTGCCCTTTGCGCTTCGAGATAAAAACAAGCTCGGACGGAATGGCCATTCCTGTCGACTGCTCGAGCAGCGCGCGGATCCGGCCTCGGAGCGTGCTGCCTGGCACGTAGGGGCGTCCATGGGCATCTTTGACGACGGGATTATCCGCGCCGCCGATTTCCAGCGAACCCTTGCCCGCGCCGACGTGCAGTCCCGTTTCGCAGTGCATCTCGCCTTCGAGGATCAGCTTGCCGGCCAGCTTCAATTCTGTTTGTGCAGTGTGAGCGCTCATTGCGTCCTTTGCGGCTATTCGTTGTAGGCGACAATTGCTTCGAAGAGATCGCGGAAGCGTTCGTAGCCGCGCGCTTCGTTCTTCCGCGTGACTTGCAAAAGCAGGCGTTCGATCTGGTCGAGACTGCGCAATCCGTGCCGCGCGATCGTGTATGCGAGCCTCGCCCGCAGCATGACGAACGCATGCTGGCGCTCGCCTTCGGGCGTCCGCGTTGCTCTTCGCACGGCGTTGTAGAGGCGCCGCAGAGTGCTTCGCGTCCCGGAATCCAGATCGCGCATACGGCTCACCACGACGTGCGCCTGATTGTCGAGGTAAAGACTATCGTTGATCAGCTTGTCGAGCTCGATCTCCGGCGGTCCGTCGAAACGGCGCTCGCCGCCGCGATCTCCGCCGGGACGCCGGTCGCCGCCTCTGTCGCCGGGACCACGGCCACGGTCACCGCCTCTGCCGCCGCCACGTTCTCCACCGCCGCCATGTCCCGGCGGCCGGCTCTCGCGGTTTCGATTACCCTGCTGTCCAACAACCTGCTCTTCAGCCATTTTTATTTAGATTCTTCCCCGGCGATCAAACGCCGCCCGTTAGCCGCGTCTCCCTTTCATATCACAGCAGTTCACGCCAGACGGTGCGTCAATCTTCCGCCAGACGAGCCCATTCGAGAGCGATCAGCCCTTCCGGCCGCAGCTTGAGCCGGCCTCGCACGTTCCGCCCTGCCATTTCTTTCATCAGGTGAGCGCGCAGCTTCTGGAATTCACGTTCGCGGCGGCTCGCGACCCGCGCGAATCGCCGTTGAAACCGCAGCGCGCGCGCGAGGAGGCGTTCGTCGTCCACGTGGACGCCGCTTCGCTCCGGCGCTTCAACTTTTTTGTACAGGTTCCGCAGTTGCGCAAGGAATTGGCGCCCGCCGCGAAACTCCTCGTTCAGATGAACGAGCGCCTCCTTCAGGTCCGCCGCCTCGTTCAGTTGCTTCCACTCCAGAACCCGCCCGAGAATATGGAGGCAGTCTTTGTCGCTGGCGCGCGCGATCTCGAGGTCTCGTCCGCAGTCTTCGTAAATTCGAGCCAGTGGCGCGCCGGGCTCGGCAATAGTGAGCGCCATGGTGATCGTCTTTGCTTCGGCTCCCGGCAGTTCTTTCAGGTTCTCCTGCGCGAACCTTGAAAATACGCGCTCCAACTCGCGGGCGAACCCTGCGAGCGCATCCCAGGCGCCATATACCGCAAAGTTCGAAGCGCCGGAATGGAGCACGGTTACACGCTGAAAGTATTCTCCCTGCGAGCACAGCAACTCCATCTCGCCCGCAAGGAACTGCCGGTAGAGCATCGAAAGATGGACGTGTTCTTCGACGCTTTGCAGGCGGCGCAGGCGTGTTCCATAATCGTCGAACTCGCCCCGCAGCACTCCCCACAGACGTTGACCGTGGCTGCGGCGTGCCAACTCCTTCGTCGTCGCGAAAGCCTCGCCGTTGCGCGCTCCGTGCCGTGTAATCGGGATGGCGGCGTCGCTGCCTACGTCCCACCGATGGTCGCCACCCTCCGCCGCGATCAGAGCGGGAAAATCGAAACTCCAGCCGATCGCCGAAACATCCCGCAGATCCCGCGGAATGCGGTCGGCACCCGCGCCTTGCGCGAGGAATGCGTCGAAATAACCCGGCTCGGCGGCGCGCGGTCTGTCGCCTTCCGTCATGCCGTCCTGCAGTCTTTTGCGAACTATTGTCCAATCGCCCAGATTCTCGGTCGCGCTCCAGGTCAGGCTCAACTTGCTGGCCGTAATTTCGGCGAGCGCTTTGGAAACACGGCTCAGGAATTGCCCGGCTGCATCCGCGCGCGCCTGATCTGGCAGGATCACCATGAATCGGTCCCCGCCCGACGAGCCAAGCATCAAGGGGGGCAGTTGCAGCTCGGCAAGCAGGGCGCGCGGCACCGCCTCGCCGATCAGGACCAGCCAGATCGCCCGGGCCTCGAACGCACGATTGTCCCGATCGGCTGGAGGCGCGAGCAGAAAATCGTCGGCCCCCTTCAGGCTGCCTTGCAAAAGGATCTGCGCTGACATTTCGATTCTTGAGTTTAGCCTGGGAGTTTATAGTTCCGC
>DATAZF010000379.1:0-37408 GCA_036272235.1 Bryobacteraceae bacterium
CCCCCGGCGCCGCATCCGCGCTCAAGGTCTGCTTCGCCGCATGGAGCAAGGGCGAGACAGCGCTCCTCGGCGGCATCCGCGCCCTGGCCAGCTACGAAGGCGTCGACGAGGCGTTGATGAACGAATGGCGGCGTTCCATGCCCGGTGTTGCCGAGCAATCCGAGCACATCGTGCAGCGCGCGTGGAAAGCCTGGCGCTGGGCGGGTGAGATGGAAGAAATCGCCGCCAGTTTCGACGCAGCCAATTTGCCTTCAGGCTTCCTCGCCAACGCGGAGATTTATCGCCGCCTCGCCTGCCTGAAGAACGCGAGCGAACTTCCGACGCGGGAGGAAATCAACGCCCTCCTGCTCCAAACGAAATGAACCAACAGATTACGCAGACTAATAACGGCGATGTCGCCGTCATCGGCATCGATAATCCGCCGGTAAACGCACTCAGCCCCGGCGTCCCCGAAGGATTAGCCTCTGCCCTCGCTGCCGCCCAGGACGATCCCTCGATCGCCTCGATCGTCATCATCGGCGAAGGCCGCACTTTTATCGCCGGCGCCGATATCAACGAGTTCGCGAAGTCGATTGCGGCGGGGAAGGGAGGCGGTCCCGACCTTACGCCCCTGCTGAGCGCCATCGAAGAATCGTCAAAGCCAGTTGTCGTCGCCATTCACGGCGCGGCGCTCGGCGGTGGACTCGAGCTCAGCATGGCCGCGCATTACCGCATCGCATCGCCCGATGCGCAAGTCGGACTCCCCGAAGCCAACCTCGGGATTGTGCCGGGCGCGGGCGGTACGCAGCGCCTGCCGCGCCTTGTTGGTATGGCGAAAGCGGCGGAGATGATCATTTCCGGGCAGATCATCAAGGCCCCAGCCGCCCTCGACCTCGGGCTTATCGATCGGTTGATCGATGGCGATCTTCGGGCTGGCGCAGTCGCTTTCGCGAGCGAAATCGCTGCCGTTCGTCCTCTGCCGAAGACGCGGGACAGGAACGAGAAACTCGGTACACCTGAAAGTAACTCAGCCGCATTCGCGGCGGCGCGTGAGCTCGCGAAGAAAGTCCGCCGTCATCAGACTGCGCCGGCGATGGCCCTTGAGGCGCTCGAAGCAGGAACCGTCCTCTCGTTCGACGAGGCTGTGAAAAAAGAACGCGAGATTTCGGGTCGCTCGCTGACGACGCCGCAGGCAAGTGCGTTGATCCACGCTTTCCTCGCGGAGCGTGCGGTGGCGAAGGTTCCGGACGTTCCCAAAGACACCGAGCCCTACCCGCTGCGCAAAGCTGCCATCGTCGGCGCCGGCACTATGGGGGGTGGTATCGCGATGGCTCTTGCGAACGCCGGCATCGCGGTGCGGATCAAAGACACGACCCGGGAAGCACTCGATCGCGGACTCGCCGTCGTCCGCAAAAACTACTCGAATTCCGTGGCGAAGGGCCGCTTTCCGCAATCGGTGATGGACCAGCGGATGGCTCTGATCCAACCACAGCTCGACTACGCGGGATTCGAAGAAGCCGACATCATCATCGAAGCCGCCTTCGAAAGCATGGCCGTGAAGAAACAGCTCTTCACGGAAATCGACAAAATCGCGAAGCCGGATTGTGTGCTCGCGACCAACACTTCAACCCTCGATATCGACGAAATAGCTTCCGCTACATCGCGGCCGGAGATGGTAATCGGCACGCACTTCTTCAGCCCGGCGCACGTCATGCGCCTTGTCGAGATTGTGCGCGGGAAAGCCACCGGCAAGCGCGTCATCGCAACCGCCATGTCTCTTGCAAAGACGCTGAAGAAGGTCGGCGTACTCGTCGGTAACTCAATGGGGTTTGTCGGCAACCGCATGATGTTCCCGTACATGCGCGAGGCGCAATTCCTCATCGAGGAAGGTGCGACTCCCGCCCAGGTCGATCGCGCGCTTAACAATTTCGGCATGGCGATGGGCATTTTCGCAGTGGATGACATGGGCGGCATCGACCTCAACTGGCGGGTCCAGCAGGAGTATGCGCACCTCGTCAAACCTGGCGCTCGCCGGCCGCTGATGCTGGAGAAGCTCTTCGACATGGGCCGCTACGGTCAGAAGACGGGACGCGGCTGGTACCTCTACGATGAGAACCGTAAAGCCACGCCCGATCCTGAAGTTGAAGCGCTCATCGAACGGACCGCCACCGGTGCCGGCATCGAGCGGCGCGTGATTACCGACGGGGAAATCATCGAGCGTTGCGTTTACGTCATGATCAACGAAGGCGCGCGCATCCTCGAAGAGGGCCATGCCTCCCGGGCCTCCGATATCGACGCGATTTACTTTTCGGGCTACGGATTTCCTTCGTGGCGCGGCGGGCCGATGTGGTACGCCGACACCGTGGGGCTCCGCAATATCTACGACAAGATCGAAGAATTTCACCAGAAGCACGGCGAGCTCTGGCAACCCGCGCCTCTTTTGAAGCGCCTGGCTCTCGCGGGTCAAACGTTCGCGAGCTTCGACGAACGACGGGGAACGGCCGCCGCATGAAGACGCGCGCCGTAAGTCTCGGACCATCCGGAGTTCAGGTCGACAAGAATGCGGCCGGCGTGTATTACGTCCAGTCGACACAGCCGCTGGGCGAGTATCCGGTGAAGCTGACGGAACGTCTGGAACTCTGGGCCGACCGCGCTCCGGATCGTACGCTCTTCGCGAAGCGCTTGAACCGCGGCGACTGGCAGCGGCTTACCTTCGCCGAAGCCCGCGAGTCGGCGCGCAACATCGGGCAGGCCCTGGTGAATCGCGGACTCTCGCCAGACCGCCCGATCGCCGTTCTTTCCGGCAACGATCTCGATCAGGCCGCGCTCCATCTCGGCGCGATGTATGCCGGCGTTCCAGTCGCCCCGATTTCCACGGCGTACTCGACGGTCTCGTCGGATTTCGCCAAGCTGCGCTATATCCTCGATCTCGTCAAGCCGGGTCTCATTTTCGCAGCGAACGGGCGGAAGTTCCAAAAGGCGATCGAGGCCACCGTACCGCCCGGCACCGAGATCGTCTGCGTCTCCGATCCTCTTCCCGGCTCGACGTCATTCAGCGATCTCGTCAATACTCGCGCCGGTTCGTCGCTCGACGATGCCTGCGAGCGCGTGAACGGCGACACGATCGTCAAGTTTCTGTTTACTTCGGGCTCTACCGGCATGCCGAAAGGCGTGATCAACACGCAACGGATGTGGTGCAGCAATCAGGAACAAATCGCCACCTGCTTTCAGTTCCTGAAGGAGGAGCCTCCGGTAATTCTCGACTGGACACCGTGGAATCACACTTTCGGCGGCAATCACGACGTCGGCTTCACAATCTATAACGGCGGCACGCTTTATATAGACGATGGACGTCCGGTGACCGGAATGTTCGAGGAATCGGTGCGGAACTTTCGTGAGATCCCGACGACCTTTCATTTGAATGTGCCTCGCGGCTACGAGTGTCTGGTGCCTTTTCTACGGGCCGACAGGAAGCTCCGCGAAGTGTTCTTCAGCCGCCTGAAGCTGATGTTTTACGCGGGCGCGAGCCTCTCACAGCCGGTGTGGGATGAACTAGATGCCCTCTCGATCGAGACAACAGGCGAGCGCGTGTTGATGCTGACGGGCCTCGGCTCGACGGAGACCGCTCCGTTCGCGCTGGCCTCGCGAAAAGAAGTCGAGCGGGCGGGCATGGTCGGCGTTCCAGCTCCCGGTGTCGAGCTCAAACTCGTTCCGAACGAAGGCAAGCTTGAGGCCCGCGTGCGCGGGGCAAACATCACACCCGGCTACTGGCGGCAGGAGAAGCTTACCCGCGAGACCTTTGACGAAGAAGGCTATTACAAGTTCGGCGACGCGCTGCGCTTCGTGGATGAGAGCGACCCCGGGCGCGGCTTCATTTTCGACGGACGCATTGCAGAGGACTTCAAACTTTCGTCCGGCACGTGGGTGAGTGTCGGGCCGTTGCGCCTCAAGTTTATTCAGCGGGCCGCGCCCTTTGCCAAAGACATCGTGGTCGCAGGGCACGACAGGGAAGACATTGCCGTGCTGATCATTCCGGATGCGGATGCCTGCTGCAACCTGACGGCGGGGGAAGCCGAGATCAGATTCCGTGCCGTGCTCGAAGAGCTGGCGGCCGAGAGCACCGGCAGTTCCAATCGGATTGCGCGTGCCATCGTGTTGCATGAGACGCTTTCGCCGGATGCGAATGAGATTACCGACAAGGGTTCGATCAATCAACGCGCCGTACTGAACCACCGGACGTTCCTTGTGGAAGACCTCTATTCAGCGATCCCCTCCGCGCGAGTGATCACACTTTAAAGTAACTGGCCGGTGGCAGATGAACAGCCCGGGCCGATTACTGCTCTAATCGTCGTTGACGGCGATCAGATGCAGCATCGGCGACTCTTCGTCGTCCGCTGTCTCCACATCCTTCAATCGTTTTTCGATCGCGCGGGTCCGCGTCGCCGCGTCGTCAACGGTTGCAGTGGCCTGTTCCAGACGCTTCCGGATCGTCGCGAGCACCGTGGAATACTTGCCGAACTGCCCCTTCACATCGCCCAGCAGCTTCCAGACTTCGCTCGACCGCTGCTGGATCGCCAGGGTCCGGAAGCCCATTTGCAGGCTGTTCAGCAATGCAGCGAACGTCGTCGGGCCCGCCAGCACCACGCGGAAATCGCTCTGCAGCGATTCCGCCAGCCCCGGACGCCGCAATGCTTCCGCATACAAGCCTTCCGTCGCCAAAAACAAGATTCCGAAATCCGTCGTGCGAGGAGGCGCGAGATACTTCCCGCTGAAAGTTTTCGCACAGGTTCGGATTACACCTTCAAGCTCGCGCGCGCAGGTTTCGACGGCGTCAGCATCCGCTCGCTCGGCGGCCGCAGCCAGCCGCTGATACGCTTCCATCGGGAACTTCGCGTCGACCGGAAGCCAGACCGGATCTGCCTCTTTGCCCGGCAGCTTGATTGCGAACTCGACTCTTTCGCTGGTGCCGGTCGTTGCGACGTCGCGCTCATACTGTTCGGGCGCCAGAATCTGGGCCAGAAGATTTTCGAGCTGGACCTCACCCCACGCGCCGCGTGTCGTTACATTGCTCAGCACACGCTTGAGATCGCCGACGCCCGACGCAAGATTCTGCATTTCGCCAAGCCCCTTGTGGACCTGTTCCAGCCGCTCGCTTACCAGCCGGAACGATTCGCCGAGCCGCGCTTCCAGAGTCGTCTGCAACTTCTCATCCACGGTCTGCCGCATCTGTTCGAGCTTCGCGGCATTGTCGGTTTGGAGCGACGCGAGCCGCTGATCGACCACCGCTCGGATCGCTTCCAGCTGCGTTCGTTGATCCCGCTGTGTTTCGGTCATTGCCGTCCGCAGCCATTCGCCGCGCTGATCGGTCTGTCCCGCGAAGCGCTGGATGCTGGCCGTAATCTCTTCACGCAGCGCCCGGCTTTCCCGCGCAAGGTCGTTGCTCAAACGAACTTCAAGACCATCGTGCGAGCGCACTCGCATCAATAGCAGCAGATTGAGAGCGAGGATTACGGCGATCAGTAACAGCAAAACGGCAGAGAACATTTCTGTGATGCTCTGTTTTATTCTACCGCTGTCTGCAGCCCCCGCACTGCATCCTCGATCTGCTTCGCGACAGCCGCGTAATCGCCGCCTTCCACGCCGACTGGCTTGCCGAATATGACTCGTGCCCTTCCCGGCGTCGCGAACTTCGCCGACTTGTGCAGCACTCGTTCCAACCCCTCAAGCCTCACCGGCACAACCGGGATTCTCAATCGCGACGCCAGCATCCCAACTCCGGGCTGGAACGGACCAATCTCCCCCGCATCCGTCCTCCTGCCCTCCGGAAATATTAAAATGCAATTCCCTTCGGATGCCAGCTCTCCCGCATAGCGCAGCGCGTCACGCGTCCCCGACTCCCGTTGCGGCAGAGGAAACGCATTGAACACAAGTGCAGCAAGGTAGTAATTCAGACCGTTCGTAAAGCGTTCCCGCCACGAATGGCCATCCGGATGAAAATGCGCGTCAAAGAACTCCTTCGCCATCGCGGGCGCAACGCGGTAACGCCACTTCGCAGGCAGGGCGGCGAGGATCATGGGCACATCGAAATGGCTCTGATGGTTCGAAGCGAAGATCACCGGCGGTTCGATCCCTCCCAGGTTTTCGAGACCGTCCACTTTGATCCAGGCAAACGTGCGCGCTAAAGGAAGAATGAGGCCGGGCAGGGCAATCCGCCGCAACCCGCGCGCCGCCCTTGAACGGTTCCATTCGGGAAACTCAATCGGCTCTTCTGTAACGGAGGGCTGCAGGCGCGTCAGGTCTCCAACGGTCCGCGCGCGCGCAAATTGCGATTCGCTCACGGCGGCACCGGTGCGCTGCTCGATCTCCATCATGAGCTGAATGCGATCGAGTGAACTCAGCGCGAGATCGTCGAGAGAAGTATTCGCATCGACCGTACGCCCGCTGGTGAATTTTCGAATCGCTTCGGGCAGGCCGCCATCCCGCGACGGCGGCGCGGCGCCGCTTCTTCCGGAGGCGACCCATTCCGCAATCTCGACACGCTTTAATTTGTTCGTGCCGGAAGTGCGCGGCAACTCCCCACCAGGCCATACCGAAAATCCGCGTATTCTCTGATGCGGCTCGAGCCGGGAATTGACTTCATTCACCACAGCTTCCGCCCGCGCGCCCGGATTGAGCACCAGCACGGCGTGAACCTTCTCTCGCGCACCTTCCTTTTCAGCCACCACCGCCGATTCCCGCACACCCGGCGCCGCGCTCAGAGCCCTTTCGACATCCTCCGGATACACGTTCAGGCCATCAGGCGAAACGATCATTTCCTTCTTGCGTCCGAGGATCTTCAGGCGTTTCTCGGCGTCAAGTTCACCGATATCGCCGGTGTGCAGCCAGCCCTCCGGATCGCGAATCGAACCCTCGCCGTAATATCCCGGCGTAATGTTCTCTCCTCGCAACAACACCTCGCCGTCCGGCGCAATCCGAATCTCAACGCCTCCGATCGCCTTTCCCACGGTCCCCTTGCGCGAATCGAAAGGGTGATTCAGCGTCGCGACTGGAGCCGTTTCCGTGAGTCCATAGCCTTGAATGACGACATACCCCAGCTTGCCCCAGAACTCCTCCAGCGCCGGATCGAGCGGTGCCGCGCCGACGACGAAACTCCAGAACTTCCACCCCAGCCGGCGGTGCACCCGGCGGTATTGCCACCACTTCCAGTACCATTTGCCGCTGCGCGCCGGAGCGGCTGCCTCGGGCGCAATCTGGACGATGTAATCCCGCAGCAGTTCGAGCATCTGGGGCACGCATACCAGCACCGAGATCCGCTTCCTGCGAATCAGATGCGCGGCATCGCGCGGACTGTAGCCACCCATGAAAAACACTTCGCCCGCGATCATCGGCGGGATGAACGCAGCCATCGTCTGCCCGAACATATGGCTGAGCGGTAACAGATTCAGGAACCGGATCGGCGCGAAGGGGCCCATGTACTTCCGGTATTTCGCAATCCCCGCATCGATAGGCTTGAGGTTCGCCAGAATGTTGCGGTGCGTAATGGTGACGCCTTTCGGCTCACCGGTGGCTCCGGAAGTGAACAGGATCTCCGCGACATCATCAAGAGGCGCGGGCGTGAACTCGATGGCCGCTAATGTCCCTCCGCGTACCAAATCACGCAACGGCCACACCGGGCAGGCGAAATTCCCGGGGACCTGCAGCCCCTCGCCGATCAGCAGCGCCCGCGCCTTCACTATGCCCGCGATTCGCTCGACGACCGTTCCCGAGGAGCGAAAATCGACCGGCGCCACGATCACCCCTTCGAGAATCGATCCCCACAATGCAACGACCCACTCCGGCCGGTTTTCACCCCAGAAGACGATGCGTTCGCCCTTCGCGATCCCGGCATCGCGCAGTTGCCGTGCAAAAGCGATGGCGGCGCCGGCCGCTTCCGCATAACTGAAGTGGCCTGCGGTGGGGTCTCCGTCGGAACGAAGGAAGCCCCCGGGATTGCGCCGCCAGACTTCGAAAAATGCCGAGAGCGAAGCAGGATCGCCGATCACCTGTTAGGCTCAAATATACGGGGATCCATGAATCCGGGCCAGTTGGCACGGCATCTCATCCAGGTTATCCGTAGTATCCAAAGCTCCATACCAAACTCCACGAAAGAGGAACGACATTCATTATGGCAACACCCGTCGAAAGCGCAAATTTGATTCTGAAGCTCTACGAGCTTCGCCGCGAAGCCGTTATGCGCGAGGCGCGTAACACCTTTCTCATGTTCGATCCGCGGTCGGTCGAAGATTTCACGGCCGGCATGATGGGGCCGAACAGCGCCCACATCCGAATGGTCACGTCCTATTGGGAAATGGCGGCTTCGTTCGTTGTTAACGGAGCTATCGACCCCGCGATGTTCGAAGACAGTGCGGGAGAACACATTCTGGTATTCGGCAAGCTGGAAGGCATCTTGCCGCAGTTGCGGCAGGCCATGGGCAACCCGAACATGTTGAAAAACCTTGAGCAGGTTTGTACGAGCGCTCCGGGTGGGTTGGAGCGCGTGCGCCAGACGACAGAGCGGGTTCGCGGCATGCTGGCGGGGCGCGCTGCCGCCGCAACGAAGTAAGTAAGCTCTCAAACATTGGGGCAGGCTGGGTTTCTCGCCGGCCTGCCCCGCACAATTCAGCCTGCCTCCGCCAGCGATGGTTCCGGCTGCGCGCCTGGTCGCCGCAAGTGCATCATCGCGAACAGTGCCGCGAATCCCACGAGCAATCCAAAGGATGAGCCGAGCCCCAGCGCGACCGGGTTCGCCAGCCGGCCCTGCGCTCGCAGCACTGACATGACCGCCAGGTTAATCGTGATCGGGATGAATGCCGCCGTAACCGGGAGTTGTGGACGATGCAAAGCGAAAAAGCATCGCGCGATCAAATCCAGCAGCGCCCATCCGACCAGGCTCGGCGCGAATCCCAGAAAGACCGAAGAAACCAGCCGCGTCGATTCCGCAGTAAAGTTTCCCCGTTGAAAAATCAGTGCGATGATCGGCGTGCGGAGGGTGACGCCAATAACGCAGGAAGCCACTGCCGCTATTGCCATCACCAGCACGCTGTTGTCGATCAGAGCGTAAGCCTTCGGTGTGTCCTGGCTTCCACGCAGCCGGGCGATCTCCGGCACCAGCGTCGCCGCCACCGGATAAACCAGATAGGCCAGGACCACGCTCGCACAGCGCATGCTGTAATCGAACGCCGCCGCCATTCCCGATCCGGCGTGCGTTGCGAAAATACGGGTGATTACGAGATTGCCTGCAATCAGCCCCGCGTAAAGCAGGAACATCCCCGGCCCGTGCAGCACTTCTGCCACTGGAACATGTAAATCCGATTGCGGTTCCCGGCGCAAAGCACGGCTGTAGTACCACGTCAGAAGAAGTTGCATCGCGCTGCCGGTCGTGTAACCAATAGCGAACCCGTTGATCCCGGCGGACCTCCGCAGCAGCAGCGCGCCGGCAATGGTCGCGCCATTCAAACAGGTTTGATAGAGACCGGGAACAGCAAAGCGGCGATCTGCATAGAGGATCGCCGAATAAATCGCCGCGCCCGCGCCGAAAAGCGTCGAGGGAGCGAGCCACCGTATCAGGACGATCGCCTGCGCACGCTGCGGCGCGGGAAGGCCGGGGCCGAGAACCGCGATCAATTGCGGCGCAAACAACGCAGTGATGATGCTGACGCCGGCGAAGATGGACGCGAAAATCCGCCCGGCGCGCGCGAATAAAGCCGCCCGGTCGCCCCCGTTCCGCAAGAGAAGCATCGGGACAAAAGCGAACAGCATCGTGTTGATGATGGCCGAATTCAGGACGTCGATCGGCCCGATGGCAGTTGCCAGGGCATCGGCTCCCGCGTGGGTGCCCAGGAGATAAGCGGTCACCGCCACGCGGAAAAAACCTGTGATGTTGCCGAGCAGGATACAAGCTCCGACAACCAGTCCGCCTTGTACCAGCCTGCTTGTGAGGCTCAAGTCCTTGCGGCTCCCGGCCAACTCGTTACCGCGGGTTCACTGTTGCGGTAACGATTTGCCCGGACAAACACGACACTAGCTCCTGGCGGCGGCCAGCGCGGCTTCGTAGTTCGGGTGCTGCGAGACTTCCGGAACATACTCCACGTACTTGAGTTTGTCGTCGGCGCCCACCACAAAAATGGCGCGGCTCAGGATGCGCAACTCTTTGATGAGCGTTCCGTACGCGCTGCCGAAAGACGCGTCTCTGTGGTCGGAAAGCATCTTCACTTTATCCAGCGCGAAGGAGTTGCCGAAACGCTTTTGTGCGAAAGGCAGATCCATGCTCACCGTATAAATGTCGATGTCTTCCATTTTGCCCGCTTCTTCATTGAATCGCTTCGTCTGGGCGTCGCATACCGGAGTATCGAGTGAGGGAACGACGCTGAAGATGCGCGTCTTGCTTCCCGTGTCGCTCAGCTTCACCGGTTTCAGCCCGATGTCGAGGGCCGTGAAATCAGGCGCTTTCTCTCCGACTTTCAATTCCGGCCCAACGAGAGTCATTGGGTTTCCCATCAGCGTGGTGGCTCCTGCGCGCTCCATACGGTTCTCCTTGTTGATTTTGGTGTGAAATGAATCTGCGGTGCGAAAGACCTATCTTAGCAATCCGGCGAGATCTTCCTTGCGCGTCACCGGCTGCCGGCAGGTGAAATCCTCACACACGTAGACGGTCGTCTCATCGCCGCGGGCCTGCATCGCGGCGATGGCCGGTTGCCACGCGGAAATCTCCGGACTCGCATGCAGCAGAATCCGATTCGGATCGAACTCCGCCCACAGAAGCTGGATCATCTCGCCTTCCGCCCGGCCTGCCACGACGATCTCCCTCTGCGGCGCCAGATCGAATTCAGCCGCCGACAGCATCTGTGGCATGGCGGAAGGGACCGCCGCGATTCGCGCCTGAAACGCCGACAGCAATTTGCGGGCGGAGTCGTCGAAATCCGCACGGCCCGTAATCCGGAAAAGACGCAGCAGATTCATCAGAGCCGCGGAATTTCCGGAAGGCTCCGCGCCGTCATAATCGTCCTTCATGCGCATCAGCCGTGATGTGTCCTCGTGGGCCGAGGCAAAGAATCCGCCGCTTTCGTCTTCGAGCAGCCTCCGCTGCGTTTCGGTGATCGCAATCGCAGCATCGAGATAGCGGAACTCAAAAGTCGATTCGTAGAGATCGAGCAGCCCCTGGGCGAAGAAGGCATAGTCATCCAGCATGCCTGGAATCGCTGCATCACCGTCGCGATATCGCCGCAACAGGGTTCCGTCGGCGAGTCGCATGCGTTGGAGCAGGAAGTCCGCCGCTGCCCGCGCCGCGCCCGCATACCCGGAATCGTCGAGAATCGCGGCCGCTTTTGCAAAGGCGGAGATCATCAGCCCGTTCCACGATGTGAGGATCTTGTCATCGAGGTGCGGCCGTGGCCTTTTGGCGCGTGCTTCGAAGAGAATTCTTTCCGACTCCGCGATTGACGGGTCTTCCGCCGCCTGAGCCTGGAACAAAATATTCCTGCCAGCGAACTCGTGATGCGGGTCGTTCGCCACGTTGCCGTTCGGCTCCATGCCGTAGCGCTTCGCGAAAGCCTGTGCGCGTTCTTCACCCAAAAACTCCGCAACTTCGTTCGCGGACCAGATATAGAAAGCTCCCTCGCTCTTCTCATTCGGATGCGCGACATCCGGTGCGCTGTCCGCATCCTCGGCCGAGTAGAATCCGGACTCGGGCGCTGTCATGTCCCGAATCACATAATCGAGAATGCGCCGTGCCGCTTTGGCGAATGTGGGCTCCCGCGTGACCTGAAACGCTTCCAGATAAGACACCGCCAGTTGCGCCTGGTCGTACAGCATTTTTTCGAAGTGCGGCACGAACCAGTATTCGTCCACCGAGTAGCGGTGAAAGCCGCCGCCCAGCTGATCGTGCATCCCGCCTTTTTCCATTGCGAGCAGGGTTTCGACCACCATGTCGCGCGCCTCTTCGCGCCCGGTTCTTTTCCAATAGCGGAGCAGAAAATTGTGTACCGACGGACGCGGGAACTTCGGGGCGGCGCCGAATCCGCCGAGCTTCGAATCGAACGCCCGCCGGAATTGATTAAACGCGCTCTCGAGTGTGGAAATATCCACCTGCGTCGCGCCGCTGCCGGCAGCTTCCGCCTGCGCGCGGAGTTGCTCCATGATCCCCGAACTGGTCGCCAGAATTTTTTCGCGATCGCTCCGCCACGCCTCCGCGATGCGTTCCAGGATCACCGGAAAACCGGCGCGCCCGTAGCGGTTATCAGGCGGAAAATACGTCCCGCCCACGAACGGCTTCAGATCCGGCGTCAACCACACCGACATCGGCCATCCACCACCGCCTGTTGTCGCCTGCACATAATGCATGTAGATCCGATCGATGTCGGGACGCTCTTCGCGATCCACCTTGATCGCCACAAACCAGCGATTCACCAGCGCCGCGATCTCCTCATTTTCGAAAGACTCATGCTCCATGACGTGGCACCAGTGGCAGGTCGAATAGCCGATGGAAAGAAAGATCGGTTTGTCCTCGCTCCGTGCCTTTTCGAACGCTTCGTCGCCCCACGGATACCAGTCGACCGGATTATGCGCGTGCTGCTGCAGATACGGGCTTTTCTCTTGAATCAGGCGATTGGCGTGCATAGTCTCAATTACAGGAGAACACGGTCATGAACCCACAGCCCCAGCGAAAATCCGAACCTCGACTCGAGCACGACAGCATGGGTGCAATGGCCGTGCCGGGCGACGCGCTTTACGGTGCGCAAACAGCGCGCGCCGTCGAAAACTTCCCCATCAGTTCCCTGCGGCCCCAGCGCTCTTTCATACGCGCGCTCGGGATCGTCAAAGCCGCGGCGGCGCGCGTCAACGGCCGCCATGGCTGGGTTGAGCCCGCCCGCGCCGCGGCCATCGAGCGCGCGGCGATGGAAGTCGTCGAAGGGCTCCACGACGACCAGTTCGCGGTCGACGTTTTTCAGACCGGCAGCGGCACTTCGACCAACATGAACGCGAATGAAGTGATCGCACACCTTTCACGCAGCCATCCGAACGACGACGTGAACCGCGGGCAGTCGAGCAACGATGTTTTTCCATCCGCCATACACATCGCGGCGGTGGAAACCGCGACGCACAGGCTGCTGAACGCCCTCGGCCTGCTCGGACGCGAACTCGAACGCAAATCGCGGCTTTTCCATGACGTGATCAAGATCGGGCGTACACACCTGCAGGACGCCGTTCCGATGCGTCTCGGTCAGGAATTCAGTGGTTACGCCGCGCAGGTGAAGAATTCGATCGCGCGTCTCGCCCCTGCCGTGGAAGGACTCTACGAACTCCCGCTCGGGGGCACCGCCGTCGGCACCGGTCTCAACGCGCCCGCGGGATTCGCCGCCGAAACCATCGCGGAAATCGGCCACATCACCGGACTTCCCTTCGTTGAAGCGCCGAACCACTTCGAGGCGCAGGCGGCACAGGACGGCGTCGTTTCGCTCAGCGGCGCGTTGCGCGGAACCGCCGTCGCGCTGACCAAGATCGCCAACGATATCCGCTGGCTAGGTGCCGGTCCCCGCTGCGGGTATGGCGAGATCCATATTCCTGCCGTTCAGCCCGGTTCGAGCATTATGCCCGGCAAAGTGAACCCCGTGATCGCAGAAAGCCTGCTCATGGTTTGCGCGCAGGTGATCGGATATGACGCGGCGATCGCATGGTGCGGCGCGGCAGGCAATTTCGAGTTGAACGTCATGATGCCGCTAATGGCCTGGAACATTATCGAATCCATCACACTGCTCGCCAATGCCTCACGCAACTTCGAGCACCGCCTCGTCGCCGGGCTGGAAGCGGATCGGGAGCGCGCCTTCAGTTTTGTGGAACAGTCTCTGGCGATGGGAACGGCGCTCGCTCCGGAAATCGGCTACGACGCTGCCGCGACGCTGGTAAAGAACGCTTACCTGACAAAGCGCACTGTCCGTGAAGTCGCCGGGGAGCAAAGCGGGCTGCCTGCGGAAAGATTGAACGAACTGCTCGACCCGGTAAAGCAAGCCGGGAATTGACACACCACGACGATACTTGACGAGCGGACCGATCCTCTATACTATTCCGGAATGAAAATCGGATGGCTCGCACTCGCATGCGCGGGGCTGGCTTTGGCGCAACCCTCCGGCTATGAAGATCGGTTCCTTGAGGTCAACGGCATCCGCCTTCACTATCTCGATTGGGGATCGCCGTCGAAGCCCCCGTTCATCATGCTCCACGGCATCAGCCGCGTTGCGCACCAATTCGACCACCTGGCTCCTTCGTTCACCGCCAATTACCACGTGATCGCAATCGATATGCGGGGACATGGGGACTCCGGCTGGTCCCCGGAAGGCGCTTATGTGGTCGAGGATTACGTCAAAGACCTCGAAGCTTTCGTCGACAAGCTCAATCTCCGGGCTCTTACACTGCTGGGAAATTCCACAGGCGGGCGCGTCGTGCAAGTGTACGCCGGTCTGCATCCGGACCGCATGTCGCGACTCATCGTCGAGGACGTCGGCCCGGAGCGAACCAACGAGATCGCCTCCGCATTCACGCGCCAGGTCCGGAACGAAGCGAATGGCTGGGCCAGCGAAGACGAGTTGGTCGCGTTTCTGAAGAAGAGCAACGCCCGAACCCCCGAGCCGATCCTGCGCAGCTACGCGCATTTTGCCAGTAAACAGCGCGATGACGGCCGCATCGTGTGGAAGCGCGATCCGAATCTGGCAAAGGGATTTGTTCCCACGGAGCTCTGGCGTTTCGTCAGCCAGATCAAGTGTCCAACGATTTACATTATCGGCGGCGCGAGCCGGATCGTGCCGCCGGAGACGCAGCAGAAATTAAAGGACACGCTGCCGGATGTGCAGATCGTCGTAATGCCCGGGCTGGGGCACTATCCCGATCAGGAAGCGACGGCGGACTTCATCCCGATCGTGCAGTCGTTTCTGGCCGGGAAAAATAAATAGTGCCTGTAAACAGAGCTCTCAATGCACCGGTTTGAGAGCGGGCTTCACGCCGTCGGGCAGGGGATAGCGGTCCACATTCAGCAGCATGGAAACCATATTGTAGTAACCCATCGTTCCGATCAGATCGACGACGCCCCGTTCGCCGAACTTCCCAGCGGCGGCTTTGAAGTTCGCATCGCTAACCTGCGTCTTGTTCAGCAGCTCGTTGCAGAAGTTGTAGACGATTTCCTCGTCCGCATCCATCGGCGAAGGCCGTTTGCCCGTCGCCAGCGAGTCCATCACTGCCGCCTCCAGGCCGTATTTCAGCCCGTCGCGGTGGTGTGCGTACCACTCATATTGCGAGGTCCAATGGCGGGCCGTAATCAGGATGGCAAACTCGTTCAGCTTGCGCGGAATCGAGGAGTGGTAGCGCATCTCCGCGCCGAACTGCTGTGCGAGATCCCCCATCTCCGGGCTGCGCAGCAGTACGTTGAAAGGTCCGTTCACTCCGGCGCGCTCGCCCGAAAGCAGGTGCTCGATCATCTTCCTCTGCTCAGGAGTTAATTGGTCGGTGGTCAGCGGCTTGAAGCGGTCGCCGCGCAAACCGAGGTCTTTGGGGATTGCAGGTGCCTGTGCGTTCACCGCGAGTACGAAAAGCAATGCGCCAGCCGCGCCACGAATCAGCATCGTCTCTCCTCCAGTCAACCAGTATGCACGCTTCCAGAGCAGCCTTCTACAATGGATGATTCGAGGAGGCTGCGGATGAAGGCAGGGAAGATCGGGATATTAACGGGGGGGGGCGATGTCCCAGGGCTCAACTCCGTCATCAAGACAGTCGTGTACCGGGGCTCCGAGATCGGGCGGCAGGTCACCGGCATCCGCCGCGGCTGGGAAGGCCTGACGCACGTCAATTTCAACGATCCCGCCAGCGTCAGCCGCTACATTCTTCCGCTGACGCGCCAGAATACGCGCACCATCGACCGCACCGGCGGCACATGGCTGCACAGCTCCCGCACCAATCCGCTGAAGATGAAAAAGGCCCCGGAGTTTCTTTCCGATGTCCCTTTTCCTTCGTCGCAGAACACCAAAGGCGGCGTGACCTCGACGGTCTATGACATGACGGCCCAGGTCCTCCGGAATATCGACAAACTGGAGCTCGACTACCTCGTGGCCATTGGCGGCGACGATACCCTGAGCTACGCGGCGCATCTGGATAAGCAGGGCGTCAAAGTCGTCGCCGTTCCGAAGACGATGGATAACGACGTCCGCAATACCGAATACTGCATCGGATTTTCGACGGCCGTCTCGCGCGCCTGCGACGCCATCGAGCGGCAACGCACGACCGTGGCCTCGCACGAGCGCATCGGAATCTTCCGCGTCTTCGGACGCGACGCCGGCTACACCGCCCTCTACACCGCCTATGCCAGCTCGATGCGCTGCTGCATTCCCGAGTACAAAGTCAACCTCGCGAAATTACTCGACCTGATCTACGACGACAAGCGGAACAACCCGAGCAGCTATGCGCTCATTCTGCTTTCCGAAGGGGCGGAGTGGGAAGGCTACAGCGTCAGCGAGTACGGCGAAGCGGACGCATTTGGACATCGCAAGAAGGCCAACGTGGCCGAAGCACTCAGCGACATCATCAAAAAGCAGAGCGGCGACGAAACAATTGTTAGCGATCTCACGTACGACCTCCGCGGCGGTCCACCGGATTTTGTCGACAAAATGGTGGCTTCCACGTTTGGCGGCATGGCAGTCGATTTGATTGAGGAAGGGAAACACGGTCTGATGACCGCGATCCATCAGGGTTGCTACGCGGCCGTCGCTATTCCCGATCCCAAACCCGGGCCCCGCAAGGTCGACGTCTCCCGCATGTACAGCACCGAGCGCTATCGCCCCACTTACAACGGCAAGATGGGTCTCCCCATTTTCCTGACCCGCGCGTGACCAGCCAAACCGGTCCTTACCCCCGCTCCGCGACGATTACCCCTCGGACCCCGCCGGGCCAGGATAGCATCCTGCGCGAGATTGGCATTCCCGCTGGAGTGTCGAAGCGCAATCCCGCGCAGCCTGGGCCACAGGCGTGACATTTCGATGGCTCTCACGCCGCTTCGCAAAGCCGCCCATCCGCGCCACACTCCATCCCGATCTTCGCGCCGAAATACAGCGCAGGTTCGACGAAGCGTCCAAAGACGAAGAACATTTCCCGTCGACCATCGACCCCCGCATTCAGCACGTTCAGGTCCTCATAAAGTTCTTCGGCGACCTGACCGATAAACAAGTGTTGGACGTCGGGTGCGGTAAAGGGCGCTTCGCACGGGTTCTGCACGACCAGAACCCGCGCGCGGACATTTGGGGACTGGACATTTCGGAGGAGATGCTTCGGTTTGTCCCAGCCGGTATTCATACCAGAGCGGGCTCAATGACCGAATTGCCCTTTGCCGCCTCGACGTTTGATTGTGTATACGCCACTGAATCGCTCGAGCACGCTGTGGACGTCGAGTTGGCGGTGGACGAGATGTGCCGCGTCCTCAAGCCCGGCGGCAAGCTCGTCATCATCGACAAAAACGCCGAGCACTGGGGCCGCCTCAAAACTCCCGCCTGGGAGCGCTGGTTCGGCCGCAAAGAGCTGGAGCAACTTCTGGCCCGGAACTGTCACGACGTGCACAGCGAATTTCTGTCTTACTGGGAAGACGTGGCGCCCGATGGCCTTTTTCTCGTCTGGTTTGCGCAAAAATAGAAGGCAGGACATGCGAACCAGCGCGGGTATCCCGCATGAAAACCTGAGCGACGAAGTGAACCGGGCGATTGTCCAGTCGGAAATCGACGGCGGTGTCTATCTGTCCGACCTCGCGCCCGGCATCCGCATTGAATTCCAGACCGAGCACCACCGCTATTCGCTCATCAACATCGGCCACGGACGGGTTAGCATCTGCGGACATCCCGAATTCTGCCCGACCCCCGTGGAAGTGACGCTTTGCGGCTCGAACTGGGGCGGCTCTCTGCTGAAATCCGGTTATCTGGGGCGCGGGATGCGTCTCGAGTTCCGCCATCCGTCGCGCGCCATGATCACGACATCGCGGATCGTTGAAATCCGGCAGGTCGCGTGAGGAAGGTCGCGTGAGAATGTCCGAAAGCGCCGCTGTTCCGCGGGAAATCTTTATCTCGTTCGATCCGGAGGGCGGATGGCGCACTGGAATCAACTGGACAGCCGCCATTCTGGTCTCCGCTGTATTCCTGATCGCCGGGCTCTGGAAAATCACGGACCCCATTGGCGCCGCGGTGCGCCTGGCGCAGGCGAAAGTCCCGGAATCCCTGAGCGTTTTTACGGCAGTCGGCCTTGGAACATGGGAGACGTTCACCGGCGTGCTGCTTCTCATCCCGCGGTTCCGTCGATGGGGGGCGTGGCTCGGAACGCTGCTCCTCGCGGCGTTCATGATCTTCATCGCCAGCCATTACGCGGCGTTGCGCGGTGCGGATTGCGCCTGCTTCCCATGGGTGAAACGCGCGGTGGGGCCAGGCTTCTTTGCCGGCGATGGCGCGATGATGCTGCTGGCCGCCGGAGCGGGCCTGTGGGCGCGGACCTCGGAAGGTTTCCGGCCAGCGGCCGTCATCCTTGGAGCAGTAGCGGTCTTCGCGCTCCTGTCCTTCGGATTCGCAGCCACTCGCCATACCGGAACGAAAGCCCCTGCCACGATCGCCGCTGAAGATGGCCACCTTGTCTCGCTGCAGGATGGCAAAGTCTTCGTGTACTTCTTCAATCCACAATGCCTCGACTGTCTGAACGCAGGCCGGAAACTGGCGTCGCTCAACTGGAAGGACGCGCGCTTCGTCGGCGTTCCCACGGAAAATCCTCAGTTCGGGGATTGGTTTATGGGCAAGGCGGGGCTGACAGGCAAGGGTCCGGTTTCGAAGGATCTGGACGTTCTGCGGAAAGTTTTTCCTTTCAGCACGGCACCCGCCGGCGTGGCCATCGAGAATGGCTATGAAAAGGCCATGCTGCTGCAGTTCGAGGGCACTGAACCCTTCGCGACGTTAAAAAAGCTCGATTTTATCCGCTGACCCATTCGCTGTGAATTTCCTCCGTTTCTTCTATATAGTCCTGGTACCCAACTGCCGATGAAAACAACAGCCAGCGTGAAACGCTGCTGAATCGCCCCACACTCGGTATACAGACGAACTGACTTGAAAGTCACGCTGCGGCAAAGACCGCTCGATCTGAGAATCATCGGAGGAGCGTTGGAGGACGATGTTTGACGTGAGGCCGGCGGGAGGATTCGCCTTGCCACTAACCACGTCACGGGGGTGCCCGGAGGTACCCCCGTTTTTTCTTTGTAAGGCGCCACCAAATCGATCTTTATGAGCGTCCGCTGCTACGGATCGCCAAGCCAGTCGCCCGCATGCTGCTCGATCGCAATCCTCACCAGCTGGCTTCGTGTGCGCACACCGGTCTTGTCGAATAACTGCTGCAACACGGCTTTGACAGAGCTTTCGGAAATCTGCATGTTGGCTGCGATCTCTTTATTGGTGAGGCCTTCGAATACGGCCTTGAGCACACTGCGTTCGCGCGGAGTCAGCGTCTGCGCCGCCTGCTGATCCTCGGATTTATCGTGCGCGCCCGCTACCAGGGAACGCACCGCCCGCGGGTCCAGCCACATCTCTCCGCCCATCACCTTGTGAATCGCTTCGATCAGTTGCGCAGGCGGACTGTGCTTCAGGAACAAGCCGGAGGCCCCCGCTTCGAATGCGCGCAGGGTTCCGGCGTCATTCATCCCGGCCGTGACCATGAGAATACGCCCTTCGAAGCGCCGGCGCCGTGCCTCCTCGAGAAAAGCCGAACCCTGCTCGTCGCCGAGATCGTAGTCCAGAAGGACCACATCCACCGGATCTCCGTCCAGAACGCGCAAAGCCTCTTTCACGCTCCCGCACGTTGCGGCGATGCGGAAGTCAGGCTCCGCTTCGAGCAACCGGCCGAGGCTCTCCCGGAACAGGCTGTGGTCGTCGATAAGCAAAATCCGGATCTGTTGTTCCATTCCTCTCCTCTGGAAATTGCTGTGCATCTCTCGGACCCGGCAGCCCTCGCGACAGCTCGACGATAAAACTCGACCCGGCTGGCTCGGGCTCATAACGCAGATCGCCGCGGAACGAGCGCATGAACGCGCGCGAGAGATACAAGCCCAGCCCCGTTGCCTGCGCCTGCTGTTGAAACGGACGGAACAACCGGTCCGGATGCGCCACCCCACAACCAGTGTCGGTGAATCGCACGGTGACCCGCTGTTTCTCGAATGCAGCCGTGATCGTGAGTTCCCGGCGGCTCTGATGCTGCATGGCACGCTCGCTGTTTCGCGTCAGGTTGAGCAGCACCTGCAGCAGACTTTGGCGATCAGCCCAGACGAGCGGCAAGCCTGGCTGGATCTCGATCGCAAGCCGCGTGTCCTGATCCTGCAGGGCAGGTTCGACGATGATGCGGTATTCCTCGAGCAGCGAAGCCAGATCGATGTTGGAAGCCTGGTCTGCCATCTGGCGAAGGTCCATCGCCGCGATTTTCTCGAGCGCGAGGATCAGGTTTCCCAGCGCTTCGAAATCCTTGTTGCTGGCGAGAGTGGTGGCAAGCCCGGCGCTCTTCGAGAGGTTCGTATGCGCCATTGCAATCGCGCCGCAAACGTTCCGGATCTCGTGCGACACCGCGCCGACGAGGATGCGCGAGCCGGCCAGCAATTGATGCAGGCTCAGTTCCTCGCGGTTCCGCAGGTCTTCGGAGCCATCCACCACCATCGCGGCCAGCCGGGGGCCGGCACTGGTGCTGTACGTGGAAAACCAGACGTCTGCGACGAATGCTTCTCCATTTTGTCTTCGCCCCCGGCATTGCATCGCGGTGCGAAAAGGCGCGCGCTTTTCAGAAACAGCAGCGCCGCCCGCGATACTTGTGGATCGTGACGACAGCACATTCACCAGCGACGGCAGAAATTCATGTATGGAGCGTCCCGCCAGCGTGCCCGGAGGAATCGCGAACAAACGGTGGGCGGCTTCATTGGCCAGGAGCACGGCCCCATCCGAATTGGTTGTGAAGACAGCCGCGGGACTGCTTTCGACCAGCACCTTCAGTTGCTCCTCCGCATCGCTGCGAGCCCGGCTTTCACGCTCGATTTCAACCGTATACTGCAGGGCCGCCTGCCGGCTCCGGACCACTTCGAACACGAAGAGCCCCATGCAGAAAAAGGCCGCGAAAATCAGGATGTCGCGCGGGATCCCGGCCGGCGAGAACCAGTCGAAGCTGTCGAACAACTCGGCGAGGAAAGTACAAACAGCCGCCGCGCCTGCAATCTGCCACCGGCTCAGGACGCTGCCAACCAGCAGCATCGGAAAGAGATACAGAAATCCGAGCGGAATATTTCCGTCGATCCGCCAGTCGATGACTGCGACAGCCGCCGTCATTAAAACGGCCCTTGTCAGAACCGCCGTGCGTGTGCCGCGAAGAAGGAAAGACAGCATGAAGGTGCGGTGACCGCGGCCCATGGGAGTTGGAGGGAACGCGTTCGTCTCCATCATACTTTCTGCACGGGCAGTGTTTTCCACAATCCCTGACAACGGGGTCTTCCCTACACACATCTTAGGGACGGCGCGGTAAAACCGTAATAAGGATGGCTGAAAGATGTCAACTGCATGGCCGAAAGATAAATTCGCGTATCTGAAAGATAATGGAGGCGTTTGGGCCGTCTCGCTACATTGGAATTTGGGTTTGAAATCCCTTTTCAGGCGCGGGCCTCGCTTGCGTTCCCGGCTGCCTCTCGGCTTGCTCTGTCTGGGATTGTATCCTGTTGCGCACCTACTCGCGCAGCAGACCCAGACCTACACCTGGCAGCAGCTGCGCGATAAGTTCGAGGCTGCCAACCCAACGCTGTTGGCCGGGAAGTTGAATATCGATGAATCCCGCGCGCAGGAAGTTACGGCCTACCTGCGTCCTAATCCGGACTTTACCGTTCTGGTCGACCAGGTCGATCCGTTTACGCCGAATCCGTACCGCCCTTTCCAGTTCACCGAGCCTTTGTTCTCTTCGAGCTATCTGCATGAACGCGACAACAAACGCGAGCTGCGCCTCGAAAGTGCGAAGAAAGGAACTACCGTCGCGGTTTCGCAGCAGGAGGATCTCGAAAGAAACCTGCTCTTCAATTTACGGGGCGCTTTCGTCCAGACCCTGCAGGCCAAGGCAATCGTCGGAGTCGCGAAGGAGAATCTGGATTACTACGACCGCGTTCTCGCCATCAGCCGGACGCAACTCAACGCCGGCAACATTGCCCAAGTCGATCTCGACCGCCTCGAATTGCAGCGGGTGCAATACGAAGCCGAGCTTCAGACCGCCGACACAAGCCTTCGCACCGCGAAGATCCAGCTCCTCATGCTTTTGAACGACCGAACCCCGGTTGACCAGTTCGACATTTCCGGCACCTTCGATTTCGCGGGCCCGCTTGATCCGCTCGAGTCGTTCCGCCGCATCGCGCTCGACGCGCGCCCCGATCTGCGGGCCGCCGTTCAATCCATCGACAAAGCGAAGACCGACCACCAACTCGCCATCTCGAACGGCTCGACCGACCCTACGTTCTCGGTGGATGTCGCCCGCAACCCACCTATTCAGGCTTATCTCGGATTCAGCGTCAACATTCCGCTCCGCATCTTCGACAGAAACCAGGGAGAGAAGGAGCGCACTGATATCGAGATTCGCCGCACGCAGCGCCTCCAGGAAGCCGCGACGGCGCAGATCTTCAACGATGTCGATTCGGCGTGGGCGACAGTGAACGGCAACCTGAATCTGCTGCGGCCTTACAAAGACAAGTATCTCGCCCAGGCGCTGCGGGTTCGCGACACGATGACCTTTGCCTATCAGCGCGGAGGCGCGTCCCTGCTCGATTTTTTAAGCGCCCAAAACGACTACCGGAGCATTCAATTGAATTACCTGAACCTTGTGGGCTCTTATCTCACCGCTGCGAGCCAGTTGAACCTCGCAGTCGGCCGTGAAGTTATTCAATGACGTCCCGCAGAAACAGCCGATCACATTACGCCGCGTTTGCCGGCTTGTTCGTCCTTGCCATCGCGGCTCTGCTCGCGAGCTGCGGCCAGTCCGTCAAAGCCGACCCTAAAGCGGAAGCACCTCCCTCGCCCCAGGTCGAGAAGGTCGGCGACCCCAGTCTGGTCAAGGTCGACCACCCGGAGCAATTCAGGATCGACACCGTCGCCGCCTATGACGCCGCGTCGGAGCTGAACGTCACCGGTGTTGTCGCGCCGGATGTCTCCCGCAATGTTCCAGTGATTTCGCTGGCCTCCGGGCGCGTCATTGAAGTGCGCGCGAAGCTCGGCGACAGCGTCACCAAAGGCCAGCTCCTGATGCGCGTCCAGAGCGCCGACATCTCGGGTGTGTTCTCCGACTATCGCCAGGCGCTGGCCGATGAAGGCCTCGCCCGGGCCCAGGTAGCCCGCGCCAAAACCCTTCTCGACGCGGGCGCCATGGCTCAGAAGGATTACGAAATAGCCGTCAACGCGGACGAGAAAGCCAAAGTCGCCGTCGAAACAGCCGAGGAACATCTGCGGGTGCTCGGCGCCGATAAAGACCACCCCACCGCGATCGTCGATGTTGCCGCCCCGATTTCGGGTGTAATCACCGATCAGCAGGTTACAGCCGCGTCGGGCGTGCAGGGCCTGGCGTCTACCAACCCTTTCACGATTTCCGATCTTTCCAACGTCTGGATCGTCTGCGATGTCTATGAGAACGATTTGAAGAATGTCCGCCTGGGCGAGAACGTTGACGTTCGGTTGAATGCGTATCCCGACCGCACGCTGCGCGGGCGCATCAGCAATATCGGTCCGATTCTCGATCCGGCGATCCGGACGGCGAAGGTTCGCCTGGAAATCGCTAACCCCGGCATCATGCGCGTCGGTATGTTCGCCACAGCGACCTTTCATGGAAGCGACAAGCAGCATGCCGCATCCGTACCTTCGACAGCGATTCTTCACCTGCACGATCGGGACTGGGTGTACACACCCGTGGGCGCGAATACGTTCCGCCGTGTCGAAGTCGTGAGCGGGAAGATGCTGCCGCCCGACATGCAGGAGGTCGTCTCCGGTGTTGCGGCGGGAGATCGCATAGTCCGCAACGCCCTTGTGCTGCAGAACACGGCGGAGGAATAGAAGCGACGGCCTGTCCTCCCAGAGCCTGCCCTTTTCGATATGATCCGCGCCCTCGTCGATTTTTCGCTCAACAACCGCTTTTTGGTTCTGCTGGGCGCGGTCCTGCTGCTCGTCTGGGGCTCGATTTCCTTCGCCAATCTCCCCATCGAAGCCTATCCCGACGTAGCCAATAACTATGTCAACGTCATCACCCAGTGGCCCGGACGCGCCGCTGAAGAAGTCGAGCAACAGGTCACGATTCCAATCGAGATCGCCATGAACGGAATCCCGCATCTGACGAGCCTGCGTTCGAAATCCGTCTTCGGCCTCTCCAGCGTGACCCTGATCTTCGACGACGACTCCCAGAACGACTGGAACCGCCAGAAGGCCCTCGAGCGCCTCTCGCAGGTGACGCTGCCCGACAACATTCAGGCGCAGATGGGGACCGACTGGAGCCCCGTCGGCCAGATCTACTGGTACACGCTTACCAGCACGAATCCGAAGTACGACGTCATGGAGCTCAAGTCTCTGCAGGACTGGGTGCTCGAAAAGCAGTTCAAATCCGTCCCCAACGTCGTCGATGTCTCCAGCTTTGGCGGACCCACGAAGGAATACCAGATCCGCATCGATCCCGACAAGCTGATTTCCTACGGGCTCAGCATCGGACAGGTCGAACAGCAACTGCGCAACAACAATGTGAACGCCGGGGGCAGCTTCATCGAAGAAGGCTTGCAGCAGATCAACGTCCGCGAGCTCGGGCTTTTCGATCACGTCGATGATATCGCGAGAACGCTGATCAAGACGCAGAACGGCACGGCGCTGCGCGTCAGCGATATCGCGCAGATCCAGCAGGGCCCGAAAATCCGCCTTGGCCGGATCGGCAAGGCAATTCATCGCGTCGACGGAAAGATCCTCGATGACGACGACGTGGTCGAAGGGATCGTCCTGTTGCGCAAAGGCGCCGAATCGGAAGCCACGCTCAAGAGCATTCATGCCAAAGTCAAGGAGCTGAACGAACAGATCCTGCCGCCTGGCGTGAAGATCGTTCCATTCCTCGACCGCAGCAAGCTGGTCGAATATACGACCCATACGGTCCTGCACAATCTGACCGAAGGCATCATTCTCGTCGCCATCATCCTCTTCATTTTTTTAGGGAACGTCCGCGGCGCGTTCATCGTTGCCCTCACGATTCCGTTCTCGCTGCTGTTTGCGGCTATTTGTCTCAAGCTGAACAATATTCCGGCCAACCTGCTTTCGCTCGGCGCGCTGGATTTCGGCATGGTGGTCGAAGGCGCGGTTGTCATGATCGAGAACATCGTCCATCATCTGAGCCAGCCGCGCGGGGCTTCGAAGTCGACCGTTGGATCCATCCGCGGCTCGGCGCACGAAGTGCAGCGCCCCGTTTTCTATGCGATCGGCATCATCATCACCGCGTATCTGCCGATCTTCACCCTGCAGGCCGTGGAAGGCCGCTTGTTCAAGCCAATGGCATGGACGGTCAGCTTCGCGCTGTTGGGCGCGCTCATCTTCGCGATGATGATCGCGCCGGCGCTTTCGAGTTTTGTCTTTGGGAAGAATACCCGCGAGTGGCGTAACCCGCTGATGGAGTGGTTGACGCGAGCGTATCGCGTTTCGGTCCAGATCGCGATCCGTCTCCGCTGGGTGACGGTTGCGATCGCCGCCGGCGCGCTCGGATTCTCAGGATGGCTGGCGACGAGCGGCGTCATCGGCTCCGAATTCCTGCCGCATCTCGATGAAGGCGCAATCTGGGCGCGCGGCACACTCGCGCCGAGCACCGGCCCCACTGAAGGCACTCGCCTCACCAACCAGGCGCGCATCATCTTCGCCTCTTTCCCCGAAGTCACGCAGGTCGTTTCCCAGGTCGGACGTCCGGACGACGGCACCGATACCGGCGGCTTCTTCAATACCGAATATTTCGTCGATCTCAAGCCGAAGGAACAATGGCGCCCCGTCTTTAATCAGGACAAAGAAGAGCTGATCCAGGCAATGGACCGCGAGCTCGAAAAGCTTCCCGGCGTGATCTGGAATTTCTCCCAGCCGATTGCCGACAACATGGAAGAGGCCGTCAGCGGTGTCAAGGGTCAGCTTGCGGTCAAAATCTATGGAGAGGATCTCCGGCTGCTGGAAGGCAAGGGCGACGAGATCGTGAACGTCCTTCGCAAGATCGATGGCGTCGAAGATCTTGGGCTCTTCCGCGTCGTCGGTCAGCCCAATCTGAATCTCATCGTCAATCGTGATGCCGCCGCCCGCTATGGCATCAACGTCGCCGATGTGCATGACGCAGTCCAGGCGGCTGTCGGAGGCGACACCGTGGGGCAGGTTCTGCAGGGCGAGCAGCGCTACGATCTGGTTGCCCGCTATCTGCCCCAGTATCGCGATACGCAGGATGCGATCGAGCGCATCCGGCTCGTTGCGCCGAGCGGAGAGCGTGTCTCGCTGGCGCAGCTTTGCGATGTGAAAACGCTCGACGGCGCTTCCGGTATCTCGCGCGAGCTGAATTCCCGCTACGTCGCTCTCAAGTACAGCGTCCGCGGACGCGACCTTGGCAGTACTGTCGAAGAAGCCATCGCCAAAGTGGCCAAAGAGGTCAAGCTGCCGGTTGGCTATCACACGCAATGGGCCGGCGAGTATGAGAGCCAGAAGCGATCCTCGGCTCGCCTCCGCATCGTCGTGCCGCTCACGATTCTCGTGATCTGTCTGATCCTTTACACGATGTTCAATTCGCCCAAGTGGGTGCTGCTGATTCTGGCGAACGTGGCCATGGCGCCGCTCGGCGGTTTGCTTGCTCTCCTCGCCACGCATACGCGTTTCAGCGTATCTTCAGGCGTCGGCTTCCTCGCGCTGTTTGGCGTGTCGGTGCAGACGGGCGTCATCATGCTGGAGTACATCAATCAGTTACGGGTCCGCGGGCTTTCGATCTTCGATTCGGCGGTTGAAGGAGCAGTCCAGCGCCTCCGGCCCATCATGATGACCACGCTGGTGGCCAGCATCGGGCTTCTACCGGCAGCCACTTCGCGAGGCATTGGATCGGATTCGCAGAAGCCTTTCGCGATCGTCATCGTTGGCGGCTTGCTGGTGGCCCTTTTGCTGAGCGTCTTTCTGCTGCCGACGCTCTACGTCTGGATCGCCGGCGAGCGCGACGTCCTCCCGCCCCCGGAAACGGAACACGATTAGGCCTGTGACCGCGCGGGAACGTTCGTTTGCATTTTGTGGGGCAGCTTGGTTAACCTGCGGCGGATTGATAATCCGCCTGCCCAGTGAAGCGAGAAAGGGCAGAGGCTAATCTCGACCAAGGGGCGCGCCCGCGGGTAAGGCTGCCGACGCAGAGCCCTTAACCCGCCGCCTACTTGATGTGGCCCTGCGTCAGGTCCCGGTTGTTTTCCTCGCACGAATACTCGATCAATTCCTCGCCGGGCCCCAGACGCCACAGATTCCGCGTGTTCTTCCACGGCTTCGTGAATGTCTTCGGGTCGTCCACCGTTACCTCGTACGCGATGTGATCCGAATCGGTATACGTGAAGCGCTCGATCAAATGCATCTGATCGCTGTGCGGATGTCCGACCGTATCGAGACGCGTCTTGCCGTTGAACCCGATCGTATCGATGACAAGCGTGTCGCCATCCCATTTGCCGGTGGAATCCCCAAACCACGTCGGCTCCAGATTCTTCGGGTGGTCGCGCCCGAACGCGACCACGTGAAACCAGGTGTTCTGCTCGAACAACTCCGCCAGATAATTCCCATACTGCACGATCTGGATCGGATATCCGCCGACGTTCATCGACCGCATCAGGCCGAACGGCAGGCAGTGGCCCGTGTAGTCGAACTTCGCGGGATCGTAGTTCTTGAAATTATCCGCGCCCCATGCCGTAAAGGGAAGGGGTCCGGCGCCTTTCTGGTCCTTGCCGTCCTTCGAGACATCGGGCACGTAAGGATGCTCGTAGATGCCGTTAAAGTTCGGCTTGCCGTCGGGCATGCGCGGAATATTCTTCGATTGCCCGCATAGCAGGCCGGTCGTAATTGCGAGGAGAGTGCTTGTTCGGATTAAGTGTGCTCGAATCATTTGTGTGCTCCATCCAGATGCGTCGGGTCCTGATTGTTTTCGTTGCAAACGTACTCGGTCATGTCCATCGATGTCTCGAGCGTTGTGGTTCGGTGCTGAATCCACGGCTTCGAATAAGCGCCCGGATCGTCGATCGTGATGTCGATTTCGAGATTCCCATAGTCGCGCCGGTGGAAACGCTCCGTTAAATGCATCTGCGCTGTGTGCGGATGCCCCGGCATATCGATCCACGACTCGCTTTTGAGTCCGATCGTATCCACCACCAGCGTGTCGCCGTCCCAGTGCGCGCGCGAATCGCCATACCAGGTGGGCTTCAGGTTCTTCGGATGACCGCTGCCATCCACAAAGAGCTGCCGGTACATATGCGTGTTGCCTTCGAAAAGCATCAACACCAGCTTCGGGGTAGAAAACAGCGACGTATGATACGGCGCCGCCCGCGGCGGTCCGCCTGGCAGGCAGCGCGCTTCGAAATCGTCCGCATAATGGGTGCTCTCGCGCTCGGCCAACAGCTTCGCCGCCCACGGCAACATCGCCGGACCATCCTGGCTGACGATCCGCTGACCATTCCAGATGCCCGTGAGATCGGGCTTGCCGTCGGAAAGGCGCGGCACCGGCCCAGGCGGCCCCGGCTGAGGAGCGCCGCGAGGAGCCGGCGCCAGGTCGCGTCCCGGGAGTTCTATTCCTCTGCCTGATACCTGCGCGGAAACCGGCACTACGGTAACGATGGCAGCGACGAAGGTAATCCATGAACGAATCCGCATCAACGTCTCAGATTATATGCCGGTGGCTCGCGCAAAATCCGATATAGTGGCTCATCATGCAACGCCTCTGCGCCGCTATTTTCGTGGCAACCATGCTGCACGCCGCCGCCCCACAGGCTCCGCGCTTCGAAGTCGATCCCCTCTGGCCCAAGCCCCTCCCCAACCACTGGATTCTCGGGCAGACCATCGGCGTCTCCGTCGATGCGCAGGACCACGTCTGGATTATCCATCGCCCCGGATCGATCGAACCCGGCGAGCACCACCTCACCAGCAACCCTCCAATCTCGCAGTGCTGTGCCGCCGCGCCGCCGGTCCTCGAATTCGATCAGGCCGGCAACCTGATCGGCCACTGGGGCGGACCCGGCAAAGGCTATGACTGGCCGGTTTCGAACCACGGCATCACCGTCGATTTCGAAGGCAATGTATGGATCGGTGGCAACGGACGCGATACCGGTAGCGGCGTGGGCGCGACCGGCGGCTCCGATGCGGCGGCAGGAGGCCGCGCCGCCGCGCCTGCCGGCTTCCAGAGTTTCGAAGACAACATGATCCTCAAGTTCACCCACGACGGAAAATTCCTGCTGCAAATCGGCAAGCCGCACAGCAGCAAAGGCAGCAACGACGTCGCGAATCTCCGGCTCCCGGCCAAGATTTTTGTAGACCCGAAGACGAAGGAAGTCTACGTCGCCGACGGCTACGGCAACCATCGCGTGATCGTGTTCGATGCCGAGACCGGCAAATATAAACGCCATTGGGGAGCGTTTGGAAACAAGCCTGATGACGTCGATCCCGGGCCCTATAATCCGAATGCTCCGGAAGCGAAACAGTTCCGGAACCCCGTCCATTGCGCCCAACTCTCGCATGACGATCTGCTCTACGTCTGCGACCGTGTGAACGATCGCATACAGGTCTTCAAGCCTGACGGAACTTTCGTCAAGGAAAAGGTCATCGAGAAACAGACGCTCGGCTCGGGCTCGGTCTGGGACATCGCCTTCTCCGCCGACCCGCAACAGAAATTCCTCTACGTCGCCGATGGTGAAAACGACAAAGTTCACATAGTCGATCGCGACACGCTCGAAGTGCTCACCAGCTTCGGCGACGGCGGACGTCAGCCCGGCGAATTCTACGGGGTCCACAGCATCGCGGCCGATTCGAAGGGCAATATCTACACGACCGAAACGTATCACGGTCGGCGCGTGCAGCGCTTTCTCTACAAAGGGATGGGGCCGGTGACGAAAACAGATCAGGGCGTGGTCTGGCCCGCAGGAAGGAAATAGTAATGAAGAAGCTGATCACGATAGCGCTGTTCGCCTGCGCTCTTGCCGCGCAGAATCCGACGTGCAACAAATGCTCGGCGACTTTCGTCAGCAGCGACGAAATCCAGGCTTATCTGAAGCGTGCTCCGGCCCGCGCCAACAATGCCGTCGCCGACCAGCAGGTGCGTGCGATCGACGTCGGGAAATCCAACGTCGATATCGGCGTCGTGTACCGCAGTGGACGCCAGGCCGAAGGTTCGGCCGTCGCTGAGCACGATCAGGTGAGTGAGGTGTACCACGTGCTCGACGGCTCGGCAACGCTGGTTACCGGCTCGGATATCGTCGACTGGAAGCGCCGTCCGCCAGACAATGAAGCGGTCCGCCTGCTGAACGGGCCGGGCGGCAATGGCGCATCCATTCGCAACGGAGCCACATACCAGCTCAAAGCGGGCGATGTTATCGTGATCCCCGCGGGTGTGGGCCACTGGTTCACCAAAGTCGACGACCACATCCGCTACCTGATGATCCGCATCGATCCGGATAAAATCACGCCGTTGAAGGACGAAGCGGCGTCGAAGGCAGACCTGGGCCGTTAATATCGTGAGCGGTGCGGTATGAGAATCGTGACGTCGGCAATCCAGGCGGCGGTTCTTTGTTTCGGACAAGCAACGCCGCAATTTGATGTCGTCTCGATTAAGCCCAGCAGGTCCGACGATCGCGGCGGCGGCATGCGTCCATTGCGGGCGGGTTTTCCGCTCGTAATCAGTCCGTGAATATGCTCATCCAATCTGCGTATGATCTCAAGACATGGCAGATTTCCGGAGGACCGGGTTGGGTGACGACCGATCACTACGATATCGAAGCCAGGGCGGAAGGCAACCCCGGTTTGGGGGAAAAGCTCCAGATGTTTCGACCGCTGCTCGCGGACCGCTTTCAACTGAAATTCCATCGCGAAACGCGGCAAATGCCCATCTACTCGTTGGGCGTCGCGAAAAATGGACCAAAGCTTCAGGCCACGGCCTCCGGCGTCCGTGGGTACATCAGCGCCGGCCGCGTCCAGGAACAACTCGGGCTCAAATTGGAAGCCGGCAAAGGACCGATTGAGGTGCTCGTCATCGATCACGTCGAGAAACCTTCGGACAATTGATGGGGTGGGGCGGGCGGTTTCGCCTGCCGTATTCGGCTTATCAGTGCCCCTTTTCAGCAATCCGGCGAACGTTCGCAGTCCAGCGTCAAATGATAAACTTGGCCCGTCAAGCCGGGGTGCGTGAAATCGGCGACGCCATGCGACTCCGACCGCGAAATCATTATGCGCAAATTCCTGTTATCGGCAGTCCTTCTTACCTTGTTTTCGTCCGTGGCGTTTTCTCAGCCAAAGGGCTGGAACGACGCGTTCCCGCCGTTCAAGATAATGGACAATCTTTACTACGTCGGAACCACGGAGCTGGCGTCATACCTCTTTGTCACGCCTCAAGGCAACATCCTGATGAACAGCGACTACGAATCGTCTGTGCCGGTGATCAAGGCGAGCGTCGAAAAGTTGGGATTCAAGTTCAGCGACGTGAAAATCCTGGTCGCCGGGCATGCTCATCCGGATCACGTCGAGGGCGACGCGATGGTCAAGGAATTGACCGGCGCGCAAGTCGTCGTTGGGCGCGTCGATGAAGCGAAGACCCGGGAATTTCGCCCGGGTGGGAAGGAGCATCCGATTGACCGCCTTGTGGACGAGGGCGACACGGTGACGCTGGGCGGGACCACACTCACCGCCCACCTGATGCCGGGACACACAAGGGGATGTCTGGCCTGGAGCACGACTCTTAAGGAAAACGGTAAAAGCTACTACACATTCATCGAATGCAGTCTGAACGGCCAGTTCCTTCAAGTTCTGGACAACTATCCCGGAATGATTGATGACTTCCGGGCGACTTTCAAAAAGGCGCGCACGTTTCCGGTAGAGGTGTTCCTCAGTTCTCACGCGTCGTTCTTCAACATGGCCGCGAAATACGCTGAGATGCAGAAGCGCGGCCCGGGCGGTCCGAATCCGTTTGTCGATCCCGATGGCTATAAGGCTCACGTGGATCAGTACGAGAAGACCTTCGAGGCTGCGGTGGCAAAGCGGGAAGCCCAGTCCGCAGACCGCCGTCGATAAAGCAGTCGGTCAAGCATAGTATCGGCAGCGGACGATTGCTGGAAACCACAGCAAGGGTACGAAAACGCACCAGCAAAGAGCAATTCATATCTGCTGCACTTATTGCACCGAACGAAGATTGGCATTGCCGCGTGGCCGGAAATGGGCTTCGTCTTCTAATACTCGAACCTTCGGAAAGAAAATGCGTCGCCGGGCTGAGGATCATCATCGCCCACCATCACTGCAACGTGACTGACGGGTAAATCAATTTCGTGATGAAACCACTGCGACCAGCTCTGCACTATCCAACTTAAGACAGGATTCTCTGAGTCTTTCGCGTCAGTGTATTTACAGTGGCGCGCCGACAGCATAAGAAGGCGCCCTAAATATAGATTGTTTTTGCTCAAATTTTGCTCGTTTTTGGCAAACGGTTTGTATATACTTCCACCCTGGACTGAAATTTCCGTTTTCACAATTTTCCGTTGGGAGATGGGATATGCGTTCTATCGCGATAGTGGTTGCGGGGCTGATTCTGGCAGCACCTGTATGGGCACAGGGAGATCGGGGGACGATCACCGGGACCATCTCCGATCCGGTCGGTGCGGTTGTGGCGAGCGCGCCTATTGAGGCCCGCCATGTTGAAACGGGCGCTGTCTTTCCCGCCGCAAGTTCCGCCACAGGCAACTATACGCTGTCCCAACTGCCGGTGGGAACCTACACGCTGACCGTGAGCGTGAACGGTTTCAAGGGATATGTGCGTCCGAATATACAAGTGCAAGCGGCGCAAACGGTTCGTATCGACGTGGTTCTCGAAGTAGGAGCCACGACCGAGTCGATCACGGTATCGGAAACTTCCCCGTTGCTCAAAACGGAGAGCGGCGAACTGAGCCACAACATCTCGTCAAGCCAACTTGACGATCTTCCGGCGCTGGGCATCGGTGCATCGGCTGGGACGGCCGGCATTCGCAATCCCTATTCGGTGATTCAGTTGCTGCCGGGCAGCAGCACGTTTGGTGCTGATTCGAACCTGCGGATAAACGGCACCCCCAGCAACACACAAGCGCTCCGGATCGACGGGCAGGACGCGACGAACGGCTATTCCTCGACACAGTCGGTGTCGGCTCCGAGCGTGGATGCGATCCAGGAGTTTGCTATACAGACCAGCAACTATTCCGCGGAGTTCGGGCAGGCCGGCGGCGGATTGTTCAACGTGACGATGAAGTCCGGCAGCAATCAATTTCATGGAAGCGGCTACGAATATTTCGTGAACGAATTCCTGAATGCCGGGACGCCGCAAACCGACGGGGGGGACGGTCAGCATATACGGAATCGTCAACGCCGGAACGATTATGGATTCACACTGGGCGGGCCGGTAGTACTGCCCAAAATCTATAACGGCCACGACAAGCTGTTTTTCTTTTTCAGCTTCGAACAATTTCGCGAGACGACGCTGAACTCAACTACGAGCTACACGGTGCCGAATGCGGCGTATCGCAGCGGCGATTTCTCGGCGGCGCTGACGAAGCGCAATCTGGGATCCGATCCGCTGGGCCGTCCAATTTTGGAGAACACGGTTTACGATCCGGCGACAGACCGTGTGGTGAACGGGCTGCGCGAGCGCGATCCGTTTCCCGGGAATATTGTGCCATTGAGCGAGCAGGATCCGGTGGCGTTGAAGATTCAGGCGCTGCTGCCGTTACCGAACCGGCCGGGATTGATCAACAACTTTGTCCCGAGCTTCACCAATTCGCGGCTCACTTACGTTCCGTCGCTCAAGATCGATTACTCGCTCAGCTCGGTGTCGAAGCTCTCGGGCTACTGGGCTTACAACAACACGAGTACGCCGAATAACAACGGCCTCCCGGGAATAATCAACGGTACTGCCCAAACCAATACGGCCCAGACGATCCGGCTCAACTTCGATCAGACGATCAAGCCGACGCTGCTGCTGCACATGGGCGTGGGGCTGCTGTATCCGATCCAGACGCAGACTCCGCCCGCGGTCGACCAGGTGGCGACGCTGGGGCTAACGGGGTCGTCGGCCAATCTCTTTCCCGTAATCCAGGGCCTTTCCAACCTCACTACGGGCGGTGGACCCAACCTGGGTCCCGGAAATGCGGTCACCCTGAACTACACCAAACCTACGGCGAACATAAGCCTGACATGGGTGCATAACAATCACACCTACAAAATGGGCGGCGAGACGGTTCTGAACGGCTACGTGGCCTATAACCAGACGTATGCCGACACCTGGATCGTTTTCAGTCCGAACGAAACGGGGCTGCCTGCGCTGAACGGAGTGAGCCTTTCGGGAGGCACGGTGGGCTTCAATTATGCCAGCTTCCTGACTGGCCGGGTGGATAACGGCTATGCTGCCATTCCTACAAAATCGCGGATGGGCAGTCATGGAATTTCCGGGTTTGTGCAGGACAGCTGGAAGGTGACGCGGAAGCTGACGCTCGATTACGGACTAAGGTACGACTTCCAGACTTATTTGAAAGAGCAGTATGGGCGCTATGGGATCTTCTCGCCGAGCACGCCGAATCCAAGCACCGGAAATCTGCCGGGCGCGTTGATATTCGAAGGTCAGGGGGGCGGGCGCTGTAACTGCGAGTTCGCGCACAACTACCCCTGGGCGTTCGGGCCGCGGATCGGAATGGCGTATCAGGTGATACCAAGGACCGTGCTGCGCGTGGGTGTGGGCATCTCCTATGCGAAACCGGACGACAACAACAGCCTTTCGCTTTCGACCGGCTCGCAGCAGATTTACTCGACGTCGTCGTATGGGGATCCCGCTTATCAGCTGCAGAACGGCGTGCCTTACAAGATCACATGGCCGAACTTCTACCCGGGGCAGATTCCGCTGCCCGGCACGACGAGTTCCCCCTCGCAGTTGTTCGATCAGAACGCGGGCCGGCCGGCGCGCCAGTTGCAATGGAGTTTAGGCATACAGCGCGAAGTTTTCCCGAACCTGCTGGTCGAAGCGGCCTACGTCGGCAATCGCGGGGTCTGGTGGAATGCGCCGTTCCTGCTGAACCCAAATATACTGACGCCTCAGATTCTGGCTGCGCACAACCTTGATATCAACAGCCCCGCGGATCAGTCTTTGCTGGCGCAGCCGATCAACTCCCAAATAGCGATACAGCGTGGATTCGGAACCCCGCCGTATCCCGGTTTCCCGTTAACTTCGACGGTGGCGCAGGCGATCCGGCCATTCCCGCAGTTCGGCAATCTTACGAACTGGCACTATGCGCCGGATGGCGACACATGGTACGACTCGCTGCAAGTGAAGGTGACCAAGCGCTATTCGCACGGGCTCGATTTCGCCGGATCGCTCTCGTGGCAGAAGCAGCTCACACTCGGGGCGGAGCAGGATTTCTCGTTCTTCCAGACCGTTAGCGTGCAGGTGAACGATATCACCAACCGGTCGCAGAACAAATATCTTTCGGGGTATGATCAGCCGCTTCTGCTGGTGGTGTCGGGCAACTATACAACCCCCCGGATCGCGGGGAATAAGGCATTGTCGTGGGTTGCGCGAGACTGGACGCTCGGAGCAGTGCTGCGATACGGATCGGGACTGCCGATCCGCGTGCCCACCGCGAACAACGCTCTGAGTTCGGTCCTGTTCCGGTCGACGTTTGCAAATCGTGTGCCGGGACAGCCCCTGTTCCTGCAGGATCTGAACTGTCATTGCTTCGATCCGACCACGACACTGGTGCTCAACCCGGCTGCGTGGGCGAATCCGCCGGCGGGCCAGTTCGGGACGTCGGCCGCTTATTACGGCGATTACAGGTATCAACGTCGCCCGGCGGAGAATTTGTCGTTTGGACGCGTGTTCCGGGTAAAAGAGAGAATGAGCCTGCAGATTCGGGCGGAATTCACCAACATCTTCAACCGCTGGGTGTTCGGGAATCCTTCGGCCACGAACGCACAGGCTACGACGACTACCAGCGGTGGCTTGCTGAGCGGCGGCTTCGGATATATCAATACGACCAATGGGGCGGGAGCCACGCCGCGTTCCGGCCAGCTGGTTGCGCGGTTCTCGTTCTGACTTAAGAAGACTCGGAAAATCGTAGCCTGCCGGTAACAGTAATAGAAACTGCTGGCCCCAGGACCCGGCAGAGGGCTGCTCGAGATTGTCGAAATACCAGGGCGGCATATCGCTCCGGGATCCAATCATGAAGGATTCTGCCAGGCAGTTGACCTTGCGTGGCGCGCGGCGGCGGTGAGCCAACGCTGGTCGGAGTTCAAGCGCTGGTTGGTTTATTGGATTGGACGTGCGTCCCCGGGATAAAACGCCGCCACATAAAGCGAAGCGGCGGCCATGGCTTGTCGCCGTGCCGCCGCCTGAATATCGCCATTACGGATTCCTATCTGTGGCCGCCGCCGTGGCCTCCGCCGGACGCATGACCGCCACCCCCGCCGGACGCGTGACCGCCACCCCCGCCAAACGAGTGACCGCCCCCACCACCGAACGAGCGACCGCCACCCGAGAACGACCGTGCCCCTCCACCTCCGAAGCCGCCACCCGAGGAGCGCGGGGCGACGGAGCCTCCACCCGAATACGCGCGGGAGTTACCGCCGTAGGAGCGTGGCGCTGAGTAGCGGGGAGCCGCGAAGCTGCGCGGAGCGTTGTTCAAGGCTGCGCCGCCGTTCCCGCGAAAGCTCTGCGCCCCGCCATTCGGAGCCGCGAAGCCGCCGCGCGCAGCCGATGTGTTGCCGCCGAAGTGCTGCCATCCGGCGCCTCCCGCGCTTCCGCCACGGTTCCCGGCAAATCCACGAGCCCCGGCAGTCGCCTCGCCACCGCTGACGCCGCCCCGAGCTCCGTTGAATCCACCGCGCGTTGCCGCAAAACTATTCCCGCGTGCTCCATTGAAGGTGTTCGATCGCGCCGTGCGCCCCTCGGCGAATCGCGGTGAGCTGTTGAAGCGCGCTGCGACGCTGCGATTCCCGTACGGCACACCGGCCCGATGGAACGGATCATGCTCCCAGCCGAATCTGCCCGCGCCGAAACCGCCCGCGAAACGCGAGCCAAAGTATCCATGGAAACCCCAATGATTGAAGAAGCCGGTGTTTACGAAGAGACC